>JAWOCM010000053.1:0-64301 GCA_046483795.1 Desulfuromonadales bacterium
CCTCCCATTGCCGCAACACCTGCTGCAGCTCTTCCATCTCCTGTCCGAACTTCTTCCAGTCTCCCTCCTGCAACGCCTCCTGGGCCCGATCGAAATTCCGACCGGCCTTCTCCCATCCTTCCGGCGGCGCATCACAGGAGCGGAAAAGGGAGCCGATATTTCACATCCGGGAGAATTTCAATGGTGTTGTCTTCCGCCTGCAGGTCGGTGGCCAGGGCTCTGCGCAGGCCGTAATGCAGGTTCAGCCCGAGAAAGACGAAAGCCGCCACGCCGGCGATCAGCCCCAGAGAGATCTTGAGCGCAAGGATGCGAGTGAACACGACCGGATAGGTTAATTCCTCGAACCACAACCAGTCGACGATCAGATTGGAAAATCGACCGAACAGGAAAAGAAATAGAAAAACAACGGCGAGGGTCCAGCCGAAAAGATATCGGGCTTTTTTCACATTCACGTCTTTTCTCCTCCCTGGCGCAACGAGGAAAGCAGCTCCTCGAATTCCTCCTCGTTGAGAATTTCGACTTCCTGCTCTCTGGCTTCGTCGATTTTGCTGCCCGGGTCTTCACCCGCCACCACGTAATCCGTGTTTCCGCTGACGCTCGAGGTGGCGCGGGCGCCGAGTTCCTCCACCGTCTGCTCGGCCTCGCTGCGGGTATAATTCTCCAGCGCCCCGGTGAAGACGAAAGATGTCCCCTGCAGCGGCATCGCACCCTTTTGCTTCGGCATCGACCGGACCCGCACGCCGGCCTTCTGCAGGTCGTCGATCACGTCCTTGTTCTCCTCGAAAAAGCGGGACAGGCTGCGGGCGATTTCGGGTCCGACATCGGCGAGCTGTTCGAAATCGCCTCGATCGGCCTCCATCAGCTTCTCGAAAGTGCCGAAATGACGCGCCAGGGTCTGGGCCATCCGCTGACCCACGTGACGGATGGAGAGGGCATAGAGAAAGCGGTCGAGGCGCGGCTCGCGGGTTTCGCATATCGCTTCGTAGAGCTGGCGGGCGGATTTCTCGGCGAATCCCTCGAGCTGCTCCAGATCTTCGGGTTCGAGACGGTAAAGGTCGGCCAGCGACGTGACCATCCCCCGCGAGACGAGCTGGTGCGCCGTTTTCTCTCCCAGGTGGTCGATATCGAGCGCTTCGCGCGATCCGTAGTGCTGGATGCGCCCCTGAAGCTGCGCGCGGCAGGACAGCCCGCCGGGGCAGATCACGTAGGCCCCCTCGCGCACCACGTCTGTGCCGCAGGAGGGGCACGTCTTCGGCATACTGAACCTGGGGGCGGACTTGTTCGGCCGTTCGACGCGCTCGACGACTTCGGGAATCACGTCGCCGGCCCGCTCGATGCGCACATTGTCTCCCTCGCGCAGATCTTTCCTGGCCACCTCCCCTCCGTTGTGCAGTGTAGCGCGGCTGACGGTCACGCCGCCCACATCGACCGGATCGAGCAGAGCCACCGGCGTGAGAATGCCCGTGGTTCCAACCTGGACGACGATTTTCTCCAGGGTGGTGACCTCCTGCTTCGGCTCGAATTTCCAGGCGATCGCCCAGCGCGGCGAGCGATGACGGTACCCGAGGTCCTCCCGCCGCGCGAGATCGTCGACCTTGATCACCACACCGTCGATTTCGTAAGACAACTCTTCGCGCTCAGCGCCGATCCGCTCTCGAAATTTTACCACCTCGTCGAAACCGGATACTTTGCGGTTGAAAGGATTGGTCTTGAGGCCCCATCTTTCGAAAGCTTCGAGTTCCTCATGGTGACTTTCGAATTCTTCCCCGTCGATCCCAAGGATTTCGTAGAAGAAAATATCGAGAGGCCAGGGGGCGACAATTTTCGATTCGAGTCGACGCAAAGTTCCGGCACATGCATTACGGGGGTTCGCAAAAGGCTCCTCCCCGTTCTCGACCCGGTTGCGGTTCAGCTCCTGAAACGCCTCCCTGGGAAGGAAAACCTCTCCGCGCACCGCGAGAAAGTCCGGAGGATTTTCGGCCTGCAGCCGCAGCGGCAGAGAGCGGACCGTCGCCAGATTGGCCGAGATGTCTTCACCGGTGTACCCGTCTCCGCGGGTGGCGCCGTAATCGAATGCCCCCTTGTCGTATACCACTTCCACCGAGACGCCATCGAACTTGGGCTCCACGACCCATCTGCTTTTCCGCTCTCCAATTTCGCGGCGGACGAAATCGAAATATTCGCGGATCTCTTTCTCATCAAGGGCCGCATTGAGACTGAGCATCGGGGCTTTATGTTCGACCCGTTCGAGCTCTCCCGCCGGCGGCGCGCCGACCCGGCGGGTGGGTGACGTTTCGGATCGCAGATCGGGGAAGGCCTCCTCAAGGTCCTGCAGGCGGGCGAAGAGCTTGTCATAGGTTGCGTCGGAAATGACAGGATCATTTTCCACATAATAGCGTTGGTCGTGGTATTCGATCCCCTCGCGCAGCGCTTCAACCTCCTCCCGCGCTTCCTTTTTCGAGAGATCGTCGATATTTTTGAAATCGGTTTCTGGGTTCTTTTTAAAGTCCATGCCAGAGCTCATCGTTTCAACAGTTTCAACAGATCCGCCACCCGGCGGGTGTTGATCACATCGTCGGGGCCCAGCCAGCCGCGGCGGGCCTGGTTGATGCCGTACGTCATGTTCTTGAGTCCCTGGGTGGAATGCGCGTCGGTGGCAATCGAGACTTTCACCCCCTTGTCCCGTGCCATGCGGCAGTGGTGATCGTTCAGATCGAGCCGATCCGGGTGAGCGTTGAGTTCCATATAGCAGCCGCGCTGGAGGGCAGCGTCCATAATTTTATCCATGTCGATGCGGTAGGGGTCGCGCTCGTTGATGAGGCGGTCGGAGGGATGGCCGAGAATGTTGAAGTTGGGATTATCCATCGCCCTGATAATGCGTTCGGTCATTTTTTCTGCCGACAGATTCAATTCGTAATGGACGGAGCAGACGACGATATCGAGTTTTTCAAGCACTTCGTCAGGCAGGTCGAGGGAGCCGTCCTTGAGAATATCGACCT
The DNA here is from genome assembly GCA_046483795.1 of Desulfuromonadales bacterium. Lineage (GTDB taxonomy): Bacteria > Desulfobacterota > Desulfuromonadia > Desulfuromonadales > JAWOCM01 > JAWOCM01. Next base: position 3,000 of record JAWOCM010000053.1, read on the forward strand.
CTATTCCCTTTAAAATGCGGAAGTTCGGGTACTCTTCGTTCAGCTTGTCGATCTCGTCGATCTGTTGCTCCAGACGTTTGCGATCGAATCCCCTGGCCATGGCAACGGCCTGGCTGTGATCGGTGATGGCCAGGTAACTGTAGCCGAGGCTCACGGCCATCTCGACCATATCCTTCATGGAGGCCCGGCCGTCGGTGGCCTTGGTGTGGGCATGAAGGTCGCCGCGGATCTCTTCCTGCTTGATGAGCCGGGGCAGCTTGTTCTCCCGGGCCGCCTCGACTTCCCCCCTATTCTCCCTCAGTTCCGGTTCGATAAAGGGCAGGCCGACGGCCTCGAAAACCTTTTTCTCATCGTCTCCTGCGATGCGCTCCTCCTCATCGCCTTTGAATATGCCGTATTCATTCATCTTGAACCCTTTGTCGATCGCAATCTTGCGCACTGCGATATTGTGCTCCTTCGATCCGGTAAAGTAATAGAGCGCCGCACCGTAACTGACCTGCGGAACCACCCTCAGATCGACTTGCAGACCGCCGCGCAGAATCACCGTGGATTTGGTTTTGCCTTTGGCCAGCACCTCGTCGACATCCTCGTAATCCGCGAAGCGGTCCATCACCGGGCTGTCGCGCCTGCAGGTCACCAGGATGTCGAGATCGCCCACGGTTTCCTTGCGACGGCGATAACTGCCGGCCACCGCCACCTGCTTTACCCCCTCGACCTCTTCCAGATATTCGACCAGAGGCCCGACCCGCTGTTCCGCTTCGGGAAGCAGGGTCCGCTCCTCGGACTGCTCATGGCGTTCGAGTTCCTGCAGTATCTTTTCCTCGGTTTTCTTCCCGAATCCCTCCAGCTCCCGCACCTTCTTTTTTTTGGCCGCCTCGGAAAGATCATCGAGAGTGTCTATGCCGAGTTCCTGATGCAGAGCCGCCACCCGTTTGGGACCGAGTTGAGCGACCTTCATCAATTCGGGGAGTTCGCCGGGCAGTTCGGACTCCAGGTCCTCGAGCATCTGAAGGGTCCCCGTTTCGACGATCTCCGCGATCTTGCCCGCCAGATCGTCGCCGATGCCCGAAAGTTTCGAGAGGTCTTCGCCTTCTTCGAGCATCGTCGCCATGCTCTGGGGTTGATCGTCCACGGTCCGGGCGGCGTTCCGATAGGCCCGGACACGGAAAGGATTGGCGTCGCTGATCTCGAGCAGATCGGCGACCTGATTGAAGATACGGGAAATGTCTGTGTTATGGATCGGCATGGAGCATCACCTCCTGCGCCGGGCAAGGTGCAATCAGTCCCGCAGGGGTCATCCGGTATGCGGTTCGATGTCGCGACCGTAAAGTTCCAGTGCGTCCCTGATGATATTCACCGCATCTGCAGGTCCCTGAAGTTCGTCAATGACCACGTCCTTGTGCTCCAGGGTTTTGTATTCCTCGAAAAATTTGCGCATCTCCGCCATGATGTAGGACGGAAGCTCGCTGTGCTCCCTGAATTCGCAAACAGCCGGATCGTGCAGATTGACAGCAATGATCTTGTCATCGGCCTTGCCGTCGTCCTGCATCCGCATCACCCCGATTGCCCGCGCTGAAATCAGGGTCATCGGCTGCACCGGCTCCTGTCCCACCACCAGAACGTCGAGCGGGTCCCCGTCTTCGCAGAAGGTTTGTGGAATGAAGCCGTAATTGACGGGATAGTGAACCGCTCCGTAAAGCACACGGTCCAGACGCAGCATCCCGCTGCTCTTGTCGAGCTCATACTTGTTTTTCGAACCGGCGGGAACCTCTATGACCGTCTGGAAACATTCCCCCACCTTGTCTGCGGTCACTTCGATGTCGTGCCAGGGATGCATAAATCCTTCCTTTTTCTCGGCATTGAACGCAGCAGGCCGCGTCAATAGCGGATCCGGTCTCGTTAAGAGCTTATCCGCCGATGCCGCCATGTCAAGACAAGCCGCCCCGAAGCAAAACCTTGCCGGCGGCATTTGACAGGGCCGCCGATGGTGGTAGAACGGAAACTGAAGGATTATCGACATTCAACGGTCTAGATACGGGTCGTCCGCTAACCCTCCGCGGGCAAATCGAAAATTCAGGGAGAGCCGAAGACATGACGAAGAACGACAAGCCGATACGCTGGTTCGACGGCCTCAACAGCGGGGATACGGCCGTGGTCGGAGGCAAAAACGCCTCCCTCGGGGAAATGATCAAAACTCTCAAGTCCGCGGGCATACGGGTGCCCGACGGCTTTGCCACCACCTCGGCGGCCTACCGGCGGTTTATCGCCGAGAACGAGCTGGAGGAGAAGATCCGCGAGCGCATCGGGGAATACCGCAACGGGAACAGATCGTTGGCCAAAGCAGGCGATTCGATCCGCAGGATGATTCGCCGCGGTTCATGGCCGGAAGATATTTCCGGGGAAATCGCAGATGCCTACAGGGAGCTTTGCAGACGAAACGCGGAGGAGGAGACGGACGTCGCCGTTCGCAGCAGTGCAACTGCCGAAGATCTGCCTGAAGCGAGCTTCGCAGGGCAGCAAGAGACATTCCTCAATATCAGCGGTGAAATGGAACTGCTCGACGCCTGCCGCAAATGTTATGCATCACTCTTCACCGACCGGGCCATCGCCTACCGGGAAAACAATAATTTCGACCATCTGGAGGTGGCGCTCTCGGTGGGGGTGCAGAAAATGGTCCGCTCCGACAAGGCGGGCGCCGGGGTCATGTTTTCGATCGACACCGACACCGGCTTCCCAGATGTGGTGCAGATCGACGCCGCCTGGGGCCTGGGAGAGAACGTGGTGCAGGGGACGGTCAATCCGGACAGCTACACAGTCTTCAAACCGCTGCTGGAGAACCGCAGCCTCAAGCCGATTTTGAACAGGACGCTCGGCGGAAAAGAGAAGAAGATGGTCTACTCCGGCTCCTCCGGCCAGACCACCCGCAATACCGAGACCTCGGCCACCGAGCGTCATTCCTTCGTACTCAACGATGACGAGGTTTTGCAACTGGCCCGATGGGCCGCGGCTATCGAACGCCACTACGAAAAACCGATGGATATCGAGTGGGCCAAAGACGGCGAAAGCGGCGAGCTCTTCATCGTCCAGGCCCGTCCCGAAACGGTGCAGTCGCGCAAGGAAGCGGGGGTGCTCAAGACCTATACGCTTCGGGAAAAGAGCGAGGTGCTGCTTACCGGTCTGGCCATCGGGGAGGCGATCACCGCGGGCAAAGCCCAGATCATCAAAAGCGCAGATGAAATCGATCTTTTCGAAGAGGGGAACATCCTGGTCACCGGAGCGACCGATCCCGATTGGGTGCCGATCATGAAAAAGGCCGCCGGCATCATCACCGATCACGGTGGGCGCACCTCGCACGCGGCTATCGTCAGCCGGGAACTGGGCATCGCCGCCGTCATCGGAACCGACCGGGGAACTCGAGTACTGGAAGATGGCAAGGAGGTGACCCTCAGTTGCGCTGAAGGCTCGGAGGGACGAATCTACAAAGGCATGCTCGACTACGATGAAGCCGAGGTCAACCTGGAGAATCTGCCCGAGACCCGGACGCAGATCATGATGAATATCGCCAGCCCTGCAGCGGCCTTTCGGTGGTGGCGCCTGCCGAGTCGGGGAATCGGACTGGCCCGCATGGAATTCATCATCAACAACATCATCGAGGCGCATCCGATGGCCCTGATCAGATACGACGACCTGGAGGACAAGAAGGCCCGGCGCCGCATTCGGGAGCTGACCCGCAACTACACGGACAAAAGCGAGTACTTCGTCGATCAGCTCTCCCAGGGGATCGCCACCATCGCCGCAAGCCAGTACCCCGATCCGGTCATCGTGCGCATGAGCGATTTCAAGACGAACGAATACGCCGATCTGGTCGGAGGTGACCAGTTCGAATTCGCTGAAGAGAACCCCATGCTCGGATTCCGCGGAGCCTCACGCTATTACAGCGACCACTATCGTGCCGGCTTCGCTCTGGAATGCGCTGCCATCAGGCGGGTACGCGAAGAGATCGGACTCGACAACGTGGTGGTCATGATCCCCTTCTGCCGAACCCTGAAAGAGGCCGACCGGGTGCTCGATGTCATGGCGGGGGAAGATCTGGTGCGGGGTCGGAAAGGCCTGGAAATTTATGTGATGGTGGAGATTCCGTCCAACGTGGTTCTTGCCGAACAATTCGCCGAGCGTTTCGATGGATTCTCCATCGGCTCCAACGATCTGACTCAGCTCGTCCTGGGGGTCGACCGCGACTCGGAGGTTCTCCAGGAATTGTTCGACGAGCGGGACGAGGCGGTGAAGACCACCATCGCACAGGTGATCCGTGCCGCCAACAGGGCAGGGACCAAAATCGGCATCTGCGGTCAGGCGCCAAGCGATCACCCTGATTTCGCAGCGTTTCTGGTCGAGGAGGGGATCGATTCCATATCCCTCAACCCCGACAGCGTCATCGGTGTGATCCGACGGGTGGCGCAGGTCGAGGAGGAACGAGGGGAGTCATGAGCGCCCTGCGCGAAACGGAAAAAGCCTCGGGGCGACAGGCACCGGGGCTTTTTTATCGGTCTTGTAACCCAAAAGAAGGTCGTCTCAACGCAAAGCCGCAAAGATTGAGAGCATGGCGAAAAGCTGAAGTAAGTTCAGTTGGATTTCGATCTTCTCTTTGCGTCTTTTCTGGCTTCTTTGCGTCTTTGCGTTGCAAGCCTTTGTTTTGGCTATAAGCCCGTGTTTTATCGGAAGAGAAACAATTACAGGGATGACATCTTCTCCTCTTCGGCCTCGGGCTCTTCCCATCCGCCGCCAAGAGCCTTGATCAGAAAGACGCTCGTCTCAAGCCTCTGACCGAGAATACGGGCGGACTGTCGCTGGGTCTCCAGCATGATGCGTTCGGCATCGACCACCTCAAGATAGCTGACCATACCGGCTCGATAACGTTTGCGGCTGAGTTCCGCTGCTTCTGCGGCTGAATCGACGGCCTTTTTCAGGAAATCGGCCTGCTCCCCCAGATATCGCAGTCCGGAGAGGCCATCCTCAACCTCGCCGATGGCCTCGAGGACCTGGCTGCGGTAATCGGCCGCCACCTCGTTCCAGGCGGCTTCGGCCCGCTCCAGGTTGGCGCGGTTGCGGCCGCCGTCGAAGATCGGCAGGGACAGGTTCGGCCCCAGCCCCCAGGTGCGGCTGTCCCAGGAGAAGAGTTCCGAAGCTTCGGAACTCGTGAACCCTGCGGAACCGGCGAGTCGAATCGCCGGGAAAAACGCCGCTTTAGCTACTCCGATACGGGCATTGGCGGCTGCCATGCGGCGCTCGGCGGCCGCCACGTCCGGACGCCTCTCGAGAAGGGTGGCCGGCAGAGTCGGAGCGATTGCGGGAGCCTCAATATCGAGGGGCCGGTCTTCGATGATGAAAACCGAGGCCTGCTGCCCGGTCAGGACAGCCAGGGCATGGACCAGGGCAGACCGGTTACGCGCGACGGCTTTCGCCTCGGCCTCGGCCACCGCCAGCTCCGTTTGAGCCCGATTGACGTCGAGTTTCCCCGATTCCCCAGCCTCGAAGCGGCTCCTGACAAGGTCTAGATTCTCCCGCCGCAGTTCAATGGCACGGTGGAGAAGATCAGATTCACTGTCGAGGGCCCGAAGGGTGAACCAGGTCCGGGCCACCTCCGCCTGCAGGGAAAGGCGGGCGCTTCGGTAATCGGCCAGGCTCGCTTCGGCCTCTGCGGATGCGCTTTCAACGGATCGCCGAACCCTCCCCCACAAGTCGACCTCGTAGCCGAGATCGAGCGGGAAGCTGAAGTCGTTGAAGATAATCCCCTCGCTGACCCCGAATTCCTCGAAGGTTGTCCGGGTGCGCCGGGCCGAAGGATTGAGATCGAGTTGGGGATAGCGCTCGGAGCGGTTTCCGGCCAGCCCCGCCCGGGCCTGCACCACCCTCGCCATTGCGGCCTGCAGACCGGGATTGTCGGCCATGGCCTGCTCTTCGAGCCGGTCCAGGGCCGGATCCTCGAAAATCGTCCACCATTCTCCCCGCGGTACGGTGTCCCGCGGCTCGGCCGGTTGCCAGGGACCGCTCTCCTGCCAGGCAGCCGGCATGACAGGTTTGGGCGGATGATAGGTCGGCCCCACGGTGCAGGCGGACAGCAGCAAAGTGACCAGGCAGACAAAAGGGATCAGGATTCGAATATTCATTGTGTTGGCAGTCCTTGGTCTGAATGACAATACCGATGGAATTTCATGCGTAGGGGCGGACCCGTGTGTCCGCCCGGTTGCGGGTGGGAAACACCGGTCCAGTGCAGGGCGCACACAGGGGTGCGCCCCTACATCACACCTCCACACCCTCTCCCTTGCCCGCCACCGGCAGTGATTCCGTAGACTCTGCCGCCTGCGCTTCATCGTCCACAGTCCTTCGCCGGGCGATGTAGAGGTAGGCGGTGGGAATGACGAAAAGGGTCAGCAGCGTCCCCAGAGTCATGCCGCCCACGATGACCCAGCCGATGGCCTGACGGCTCTCCGCACCGGCACCGGTGGCCAGGGCCAGGGGCAGGGCGCCCAGAGCCATGGCGCCCGTGGTCATCAGGATGGGACGCAGGCGCAGAGCAGCCGATTCCACGACCGCCTCTAATTTACTGCGCCCTTCCTCCTGAAGCTGGTTGGCGAACTCGACGATGAGGATGCCGTGTTTGGTGATCAGACCCACCAGGGTCACCAGGCCGATCTGACTGTACACGTTGAGGGTATGCCCGGTGAGGTTGAGAGCCAGCAGGGCCCCGGCGACGCTCAGGGGAACCGAAAGCATGATGATGAAAGGATCGACGAAGCTCTCGAACTGCGCCGAAAGCACCAGATAGATGAAGCCGAGGGCCAGCAGGAAGGTCACGTAGAGGCTGGCGCTCGACTCCTTGAACTCCCGGGAGGGACCGTCATAGTCGATGGTAACATTCCCCGGCAGAACCCGCGCGGCAATATCATCGAGTTCGGCAAGTCCGTCGGAGAGTGCATAACCCGGCGTCAAACTGGCGGTAATCTTGGCAGCGCGCAGCTGGTTGAAGTGGTTGAGCTCCTTCGGCGCCACCGTTTCGTCGACCTGGACGAGGTTGGAGAGCTGTACCATTCCGCCTTCCTTGCCGCGAACGTAGATGGAGGAAAGATCCCAGGGGGTGACCCGTTCGCTCTCCTCGATCTGGACGATGACATCGTACTGCTTGCCTTCGCGCTTGAAGCGGGTGACCTGCCTCCCCCCGAGCATCGTCTCCAGGGTGCGACCGACTGTGGCCACGTCAGCGCCGACGTCCACGGTCTTCTCCCTGTCGACTTCGACGGAAAGCTGGGGTTTGCTCAGCTTCAGATCGGACTCGAGGTTCTGAAAACCCGGCCATCCCCTGGCCTCGTCCAGCAGGTCATTGGACATCTTCTGAAGGTCCTCGTAGGACCCATTGGTCTGGATGACGAACTGGATCGGTTTCGACATGGCGCTCTCGCCGAGGGAGGGACGGTTGAGGGGAAAAGCCATGATCCCGGGGATGCCGCCGTAAAGTTTCGGCTGCAATTCGGTCACGATCTCCTGCTGTTTGCGGTCGCGCTTCGTCCAATCCTCGAGGTTGGCAAAGGAGATGATCTGGGAGACGACGGGATAACCTGTGACGACGAAGTACCGTTCGATTTCCGGCGTCTCGGCATAAACATCCTCCATCATTCTCGCGTACCTGTCGGTGTAGTCAACAGTGGAGCCCTCCGGAGCGATGCCGACGCCTATGATCGTGCCCTGATCCTCGGTCGGGGCGAGTTCGGACTGAAGATTTCCGAACAGGAACCAGGCGGCGACAGCCGTTCCGACGGCGATCAGGGCGACGACCAGGCTGCCGCGAAGGGACCAGCGCAACAGGGTGCGATACCCGTTGGTCATGGCCACCATACCCCGTTCGATAAAGTTGTAGAGGGCCGAATGCGTCTTCTTGTGGCGCAGCAGTTTCGAACACATCATCGGCGAAAGGGTCAGGGCGACGAAGCCCGAAACCAGGACTGCGCCGGCGAGCGTCAGCGCGAACTCCGTAAAAAGCCGTCCCGTCCGCCCCTCCATGAACCCGATGGGAGCGTAGACCGCCGCCAGGGTCAGGGTCATGGCGATGACCGCGAAGGCGATCTCGCGACTGCCCTTGAATGCCGCTGCCCGCGGGGTCATTCCCTTCTCGATATGTCGGTGGATGTTCTCCAGCATGACGATGGCGTCATCGACCACCATGCCGATAGCCAGCACCATGGCGAGCAGAGTCAGGGTGTTCACCGAAAAGCCCAGGGCGAACATCACACCGAAGGCTCCGATCAGGGAGACCGGGATCGTCACCAGGGGGACCAGGGTCGCGCGGAAGCTGCGCAGGAAGAAGTATATCACCAGGATAACCAGCACCACCGCCTCGGCGATGGTGGTGTACACGTTATCGATGGAACGATCGATGAAAACCGAACGGTCGAAGGCGATTTTGACTGTCATCCCGTCGGGGAGATCCTCCGCGATCTTCGGCAGCATCGCCTGCACGTCGGTGGAGATGTCCAGGGGATTGGCGGTGGCCTGCTTCACCACTCCCAGGGCAACAGCGGGTCGGCCGTTGAATCGCACCACCCGGCGCTCGTCTTCGGCACCGATCTCGGAGCGCCCCACGTCGCTCAGGCGCACCATGTAGCCTTCCGACTCGCCGAGGATCATCTCGTCGAACTGCTCCGGAGTGCGCAGGTCGGTCTCGGCCAGCACGGTGAATTCGCGCTCGACCGATTCGATACGCCCCGAAGGGATCTCCACGTTCTGCCGTCGCAGGGCGCCTTCCACGTCCTGGGGCGTCATGTCGTAAGCAGCCAGGCGCGCCGGATCGAGCCACAGACGCATGGCATAGCGGCGCTCTCCGAGAATCTGGACATTGGCGACGCCGTTGATATTCTGCAATCGGTCCTTCACGAAGCGATCGGCGTAGTCGGTGATCTCCAGCGGCGTGTGATTGCTCGAGGAGAAGGCCAGATAGATGGTCGGCTGGGCGTCCGCCTCCACCTTGCTGATCACAGGTTCGCTGATTTCGTCCGGCAGCATGTCCCGAACCCGCGAAACCCGGTCGCGCACGTCATTGGCTGCCTCGTCGGCATCGCGGCTGAGACGGAACTCGATGGTGATCTGGCTCGACTCCGAGCGGGAAATGGAGGTGAGCAGATCGACGCCGTCGATACCGGCCAGGCTCTCCTCCAGCGGCTGGGTGATCTGCGATTCGATGATCTCGGCGGTGGCACCCGGATATCGGGTCTCCACGTTCACCACCGGCTCATCGATGTTGGGATATTCGCGCACCGACAACCGCTGGTAGCTGATCAGTCCGACCAGGACGATCACCAGGCTCATCACCGTGGCCAGAACGGGGCGTTTTATGGAAAGATCGGACAGGACCATGATGCTTTACCCTTCGTTCTTCGCCGGTTTGGTGCCGTCGGCCATGGCGGGAAGTACGGTCACTGGCATGCCCGGACGCACCTTGAGGTGGCCGGCGGTTATGACGGTCTCCCCCGCCTCAATCCCCTCTGTGATCTCTACCCGACCCCTCTGACGGATGCCCAGAGTCACCGGAACGGCTTCAACCTTGCCTTCGACCACTTTGTAGACGAGCTGGCTGTCTCCCTGGGCGACCAGCGCCTCTTCAGGAATCATGAGCGCTTCGGCCCGCTGTTCCAGAACCAGGGAAACCCGTGCGAACATGCCGGGATTGAGCAGCTTCTTCTCGTTGTCCAGCCGGGCCCGCAGCAGGATGCTGCGCCCTTTTGCGTCGAACTGGGGAGCAACGGCGATGACCTCGCCCGGAAAATCGTGCCCGGGAACGGCGTCGACGGTCACCTGCAGGGTCTGGCCGACCATCACCTGGCGGGCAAAGCCTTCAGGGACCCGGAAATCGACCTTGATGGGATCTACGGCATCGAGCGTGACGATGGCGTCTCCGGGGCGAAGATAGCTGCCGGGGCTGATGTTTCGCAGCCCCAGACGACCGGTAAAGGGGGCCCGGATGACGGTCTTGTCGAGATTCGCCCGGGTCAGGCGCAGGTTGGCTTCGTCCAGCTGCCACTTGGCGTACGCTTCGTCCCGTTCCCGTTCGGAGATGGCGTTGTCCTTCAAAAGCGCCTCGGCCCTCTTGTAATTGGCGCGACTGAGCTCGAGGCTGGCGACGGCCCGGTCGAGTTCGGCCTTCAGGACGGAATCGTCCAGCCGAAGCAGAACCTGCCCGGCTTCGACCCGATCGCCCTCGTCGAAGGACACCTCGGCCGCCCTGCCGGAGATTTCGGTGCTGACCACCACCGATTCATCCGACTGCAGGGTTCCCACAGCGCTCAACCTCTTTTTGACCGGCGCTGAGACAACCTCGGCCGCTTCCACCGGCATTCCCGATTGTTCCTCGGCCTGCGCTTCCGACGCCTTTTCAGGCCCTTCAGGGGAGCGCTCGAGAGGGAAAATCAAAAAACCCGCCACGACGATACCGACCGCTCCTGCCAGCCATAATAGTTTCATCCAACCGGACCCTCGCGTCTTTGGCGCTCGACTCTTTTTTTTCATATTCTCTTCTGTCATCCTCTTCATCCCCGAAAGCACCCCGGGAGACCTTCACGGAAGGGGAGCGCTCTTCTTATTTTGTGGCTGGATCATCTCTGAATATCAGCGTTTAAGGCCGTCCCAGGACGCTTCGACGGTCTGGCGGATCATTTCGTCATCCACTTGCAGGTCGCGATTGATATGCTCCTTCACCAGTCCGACGATGGGGCCGAACGCCAGAGCCTTGAGCACTTCGATATGCACATCTTTGATGATCGCCTCGGATCGGGCCGTCAGCAGCAGATGGTGAATGGTCGCATTGTCTTCCGGCGCCGCACAGTCGTCGATGCTGGAAAAAGGAGAAAAATAGTACTGCTCCATGAACCGGAATTCCAGGGGATTCTCTAGAAAAAAGCGCAGCAGCGGCGACATCATGCGGATATAACGCTCCCGCGTCGGCAAGCCCTCCGGCAAATCACCCTGAACCCGGCTCTGCACCCGTGTCCGGACGTCGCTGTAGAGTTGGCGTATCAGCTCGTCCTTGTCCTTGAAATAGCGATAGATGGTTCCGACGCCGACCCCGGCCCTCTGGGCCAGCAGAGAGGTGGGAGCCCCGTGAAAACCGTTTTCCGCGAAGACCTCCAGGGCCGCCTCGAATAGAGCTTTTCGCTTGTCCGTTTTTTCCATACTCCCTCCGTTCCGGAGTGAACGTTCACTCCGAAACCTATGATATCGGATTCCCCCTGTCAAGCCAATTGTTCGAATCACCAGCCCCCCCTTTTTTTGAAATAAAAACAGGGGCTCATCTCGACCTCAGGTGGATTGAACCGCGAAAAGACCAGGAATGTATTGACTTTCATGGAAAAACAATTAAAACTTAACCTGATAAAGATCAAGATTTCATCGACCGAGCGTTCCCTACTATTCTCGTCGCCATCGACAAGCAGGATGACCGGCCACGTCAATGACCCAAACCGGCTTCAATCTGAATCCAGCCCCGGCCTTCTTTGATCCGGCAGATCTCCCTGCCGCTCCCCATTTATTGCGTCAACTTCTTGAAGCGACTCATCAGAAAAAGCCTGATTTTGAGTCCATGGCCTCACTGGTCAGACAGGATCCCGCGCTCTGCTACCGGATTCTCGATATTGGCCGATCAGTGTCCACCGCAGCGAAGGGGTCCGGGGGTGTTGCCGAAATCCTGTCGGCCCTGGGACCGCATGGAGTCGCTTCCGTGGCAATGGCGGCTATCGGCCCCCAGGCGTTTCTCCCGGAGAGGGAAAGTGGAACTACAGCAGGGTTCGCCAAGCTCTGGGAAGTTTCTCTGCGGTGCGCCCATGCAGCGCGAGAGATCGCTCTTCTCATAGGCTATGAGAGCCCCGATGACGCCTATCTGGCAGGGCTGCTCCACAATCTAGGCCGCACCCTGCTCCTGCATCGTTTCCCCGATAAATACGGCGAAATACTGGCTGGAGGCTTCGGCGTCCCGGTTCTGGGCGAGATCGAAAAGGAGCAATTCGGCACCACCGGCCCGGAACTGGCGGCGAGCCTGACCCGGGATTGGCATCAGATCCCCTTTTTCATCGACGCCCTGCTTTACCAGGAGGAAACAGCTGAGGCCCTGATCGATGCCCCGCCCCTCGGCAGAGTGGTCAATCTGGCCAGCAAGCTGTCGAGTTCTCACCGGGGAGGCGACGGAAAGACAGCCGCCGTCCTGTTCTTCGACCTCGCCCCGGACGCAGTTGACAACGTGGAAAAGACTGCCCGCGCCCGGGCGGCTGAGGCTGCCTCCCTCTTCAACGTCGTCGATAACGGACAAGGAGTCAGAAACAAGGAGGGCGGGACGGCCCTTTCCCGCCATCTCGGCTCGGCCGCCGTCCTGCATGGCCTGGTGCAGGAGATCAACCTCTCCCGACACATGAGCCCCTGGACCGTCATGCTGCGCTACCTCGCACTTTTTTTCGGCCTTCCGAGGGCTCTGGCCTTCGAATACAGTCCCCAGAGCGGCACCCTCAACTTCATCGATGCCTCCTTTGACCGGCCGGACCGTGGAAGGGGGCTTGCCGTCGCCCTCGAACCCGGGCGCTCCATGCTCGCGAGGTCGGTTCTCCGGGACCGGCCTCTGACCCTCGAGGGGTGGGATGGAACCACCCCCCCCTATGTCGTCGACCGCCAGTTGCAGCGCATGCTTTCGTCGCCTGGCCTGTTCTGCATCCCCCTGGTCGTCAACGGCAATGCTCTGGGAGCAATGGTGGCCGGGGTCGACCCGACCAAAAGCCGGGAACTGAATCAGCAACAAGCGTTTGTCGAACAGTTCGCCCGGAGCTGCGCCCACTGCCTGGACAGCCGCCGGATGGAGGAGTTGCGACAGACCGATGCCCTTGAAGATCAACGCTCTTCCATGCAGATGCAGATTCGGGGCCGGGTACACGAGGCGAGCAACCCCCTTGGAGTCATCCGCAACTATCTGCACCTGCTTTCCATGAAGCTTGAAGATCGTCAGGACCTGCAGGACCAGATGGCGGTTGTCAACGATGAGATCAGCCGGGTGTCGCGAATTCTGGATCAAATGAAAGATATCCGGCCCGAAGAGAAGCACGGATCGGGGCCCGTCGACATCAACAGGCTGATCAAAGATCTGACGTCCGTTTGGCGAGCCTCCCTTCTGGCCGACCGAAACATCTCCGAGCAGCTCATGCTTCAAAAGGACATCCCTCCCGTCCAGAGCTGCGCGGACAGCCTGAAGCAAATTTTGACCAACCTGGTAAAAAATGCCGTCGAAGCGATGAATGAGGGCGGAACGCTGACGATTGCAAGCCGGGCGCCGGTCAATATCAATGGCCGACCGCATGTGGAAATATCCGTGGCCGACAGCGGGCCCGGACTCTCCCGGGATGTGCTGGAAAAGGCATTCAATCCCACCGGCTGCCATGCCAAATCCGGAGGACGGGGCCTGGGCCTGGCTATTGTCGGAGAGCTTGTTTCCAACTTGAATGGCTCTATCAGTTGCAGCAACCGGGACGGGGGGGGAGCTGAATTCATCGTCAGGATACCACGCGAAGACAAAAAGGCGGAGGACGACAAATCATGATTCCATCGAGACTATGGCACGGGGCCGAATATCCCCCCGGTATCGCAGCCACGAGCCCGGAAGATCAGGAGCCTGCGGCGAGACCCTCCATACTGATTGTGGACGACGATCCGGGCATGCGCAAGAGTGTGCAGGAGATGCTGGCCGCCTACGGGTATGACTGCCTCAGCGCCGATGGCGGCAAAAAAGCGCTTGAATTTCTCGGACGGCAGCACATTGACCTGCTCCTGCTGGATCTGAGCATGCCCGGAATCGACGGGTACCAGGTCCTCGACTCTGTCCGGGAGAATCACAGCGGCACCGCCGTGATCATCGTCAGCGGCCAAACCTCCTTCGACAGCGCCACCCTGGCGATGCGCAGCGGGGCGCAGGACTTTCTGCGCAAGCCCTATGTTCCCGACGAATTGGTCAGGGCTGTCGAGAATGTTCTTCAAAAGCGCAGTCTCGAGCAAAATGTGAAGAAGATACACCAGGAACTGAAAAACTCTGAGCAGCGCCACCGCTTCATCGTCAATAACAGCCCTGACATCATCTACATGCTTGACGCCCAGGGATGCTTCAGTTTCATCAATGACCGCGTCCGAACCCTTCTCGGATACAACCCCGAGGAATTGATCGGCTCCCATTACTCCTGTCTGGTCTACCAGGAAGATTACAACCGGGCCAAGTACGCTCTGGCCGAGCGACGGACCGGCAACCGGGCCAGCCGCAACGTTGAATTCCGCATGGTGCCCAAAGACGGCAACCATGCGCCACGCAGCTTCGAATCACGCTCGGTTCCCATCGAATTGAGCTCTATGGGCGTCTACGTTCAAAACGAGTCGCAGGACAAGCGTCGCTTCATCGGGACCTATGGGGTCGTACGCGACATCACCGAGCGCAAGCGCGCCGAGGAGATGATCAATTTTCAACTCAACCACGACCTGCTGACCCGGCTGCCCAATCGCAACCTGTTTCGTGACCGTTTCGAACTGTTCATCGCCCAGGCCAAGCGCCACGACGCCCCGCTCGCCGTCATGTTCCTCGACATAGACCGTTTCAAGGCCGTCAACGACTCGCTAGGTCACCTGCTGGGGGACGAGCTGTTGCAGGTGGCTGCAAACCGTTTGCGCGAATGCCTTCGTGAAAGCGATACCCTGGCCCGAGTGGGCGGGGACGAGTTCAACCTGCTATTGGCCGAGATCGGATCTGCCGAAGACGTCAGCAAGGTCGCAAACAAGATACTTCACCGTTTTCAGGAACCGGTCCTGCTTCAGGGGACGGAAGTTTTCGTCAGTTTCAGCATGGGCATTGCCCTCTACCCCAAGGACGGCACCCAGATCGACACCCTGATCAAGCATGCCGATGCCGCAATGTACCACGTCAAGGAGAACGGGAAGAAAGGGTTCCGGTTCTTCAGTGAAGAGATGACAACCCTCCACACCAGAAACCTCTCCATCGAAAGCGGCCTGCGCCGGGCCCTGGAAAAAGATCAGTTCCGGGTTCTTTTCCAGCCTCAGATGGACGTGGCCACCAACAGGATCGTCGGGGTGGAGGCGTTGCTTCGCTGGCTTGACCCCCACGAAGGCCTCATCCTCCCCGGCGAATTCATACCTCTGGCCGAAGAGACCGGCCTGATCTGCGAGATCGGTAAATGGATGCTCGACAACGCCTGCGCCACAATGCAGCGCTGGTCCGCGAAAAAAGGCTCGGACCTGATCCTGGCTGTCAACATTTCCGCCCGCCAGCTGCTGCAGTCCGATTTCCAGCAGCAGGTCCTAGATGCCCTCGAGCGTCATGATCTGCCCTGCCACCTTCTCGAGCTGGAAATCACGGAAAACGTCCTGATGCAGGATATGGAAAAGACAGCCTCGAAACTCCGGGAGCTGGCTCAGCGGGGGGTGCGTATCGCTGTCGACGATTTCGGTACCGGCTATTCCTCCCTGAGCTACCTGCAGTCCCTGCCCCTGAACACCCTGAAGATCGATCGATCGTTCATTAGCGAGATCCGGTCTACACAGGAACACTACAGCATCGTCAACGCCATAATTTCAATGGCAGAGGGGCTCGAACTCAATCTGGTGGCTGAAGGAGTGGAGACCCAAACCCAGCTGCAATACCTGAGAAACCTCTGCTGCCCCAACGTCCAGGGCTACCTGATCGCGCCACCATCTCCGGCCGATGAGATGATGGACCGCATATTCCACGATATCCCGAAGGGCGCCGGGACCGCGTCCATTGCCCTTCCTTTTTCGTCGGCGTCCCGTTGACATCCTCTTGTGTCCGACTTGCGGCCCTGTCGGGAATACCATCCACACCCGGAGTGTTCTTCCCTTCGAAAGCAGTATCAAAACAAATCTAAAATCGATCCTCTCTTCAGTCTTCCGGAACGCCACGGATGCGGACAACTGGTCCGCCGGCACTTGCAATATCCCTCCGGGGAGCTAACCTTTCCAGTGTCGGACACGGTCAAATCGTTGCATGAGACCAACGGGGAGGAACCATGATTCGAGATTCGGATATTTCGCGGCGCCGTTTCCTGCAGGGGCTGGGCGCAGGGGTTTTCCTGGCCGGCTTGCGGACCGTCTTTCCACTGCCGCTCTGGGCGCGCACGGCGCAGTGGGGCCTTCAGGGGCTGCCCGGAGCGCAGTCCCGCTATGACCTGACTATCGGGTATCACCCGATCACAATCGACGGGCGCGAGGGGATGTCCACCGGCATAAACGGCACCGTACCAGGACCGCTGGTGCGCCTTCGCGAGGGGGATGACGTGGTGCTCAACGTCACAAACGCCCTGATGGACACGGAGCACTCCTCAATCCACTGGCACGGCATTCTGGTCCCCTTCCCCATGGACGGGGTGCCGGGTGTGAACTTCGCCGGAATCCGGCCCGGCGAGACCTTCGAATACCGCTACAGGGTGAAGCAGGCCGGAACCTACTGGTACCACAGCCATTCGCGCTTCCAGGAACAGACCGGCACTTACGGCCCTCTGATCATCGACCCGAAGGATGGCGAGCCGTGGGACTACGACCGGGATTACGCAGTGGTTCTGTCCGACTGGTCCTTCGAGGACCCCGAAGCGATTTTCCGCCATATCAATCTGCTCGGCCACTACTACAACTACCAGCAGCGCACATTGGGGGACCTGATCGACGACGTCCAGGAGAAGGGCCTTGGAGCGACGATCGCCGAGCGAACCGCCTGGGGAGGGATGCGCATGAGCCCCGTCGACCTGGCCGACGTGACCGGAGCCACCTACACCTACCTGATGAACGGCAATTCCCCCGACATGAACTGGACCGCCCTTTTCAATCCGGGGGAGACGGTGCGTCTGCGCATCATCAACGCCGCCACCCAGAGCAATTTCGACGTGCGAATCCCCGGCCTCGACATGGAGGTGGTGATGGCTGACGGCAAGGCGGTCAAGCCCGTCCCGGTTCAGGAGTTCCGTATCGGCGTTGCCGAGACTTTCGATGTGCTGGTCCGCCCCCGCCAGGACAGACCCTTTACCATTTTCGCCGAATCCCTCGATCGCAGCGGCTATGCACGAGGCACCCTCTCACCCGAGCCAGGCATCGAAGCGCCGGTGCCCGAACTGCGGCCGAGGCCCGTCAGGAATCTGAAGGATATCGGCATGGGAATGATGCTCGGCGGCATGGAGCACGGGCAAATGGAGATGAACGACGAGCCCGCCCGGCACGACCCGCGCATTCCCGGTCCCAACGGTCCGGAGCCGTTCATTCCCGACCGCAAAGATTCTCCGAGCGCGGCGATGATCATTCGCAATCCGCGCTACCGCCTCGATGAACCGGGGATCGGCCTGGGCGACGACGGCTGGCGGGTGCTCACCTACGACGACCTCGTGGCCGACGAGCCCCAGGTCTACGCCGGGAAACCCGATCGGGAGATGACCGTCAACATCACCGCCAACATGGAGCGCTACCAGTTCTCCTTCGACGGCAAGAAATTCACTGAGCACCCGGGCCCCTATCTTTTCCGCCATAACGAGCGGCTGCGACTCTTCCTGGTCAACCACTCCATGATGGAGCATCCCATCCACCTGCACGGCATGTGGATGCAGCTTGAGAACGGCACAGGGGATCTGCCCTACAAGCACACCATTCTGGTCAAGCCCGGGGAGGTCCTCTCGGCGCTGATCACGCCCATCGAAAAGGGGGACTGGGCCTTTCACTGCCATCTGCTCTATCACATGGAAGCCGGCATGTTCCAGGTGGTGAGAGTCGCATGAGGGGGGCTGATATGAAACCTACAGTGATCGCCATTCTGATACTGCTTCTGACCGCTCCCGTCTGGGGAGCCGATGCCGACGAGGAGATCTATCCCGCCGACTACCGCGAGGCACCGTCCGGACCGCCGTCGGGGCAGGCTATCCGCAAGTACGCCGAAGACGGCCGGGAGGGCCCTCAGCGCAATTTCGGAGTGCAGCCGGTTCACGACAACGAGGTCTTCGGGACGTTCAAAGCCGACCGCTTCGAGCACCAGTGGCGTGAACACGGCCACGAAATCTTTTTATGGGATGTTCAGGGCTGGATCGGAAACGACGACCACAAGCTCTACCTGGAAAGCGAGGGGGAGGTGCGCCTTGATGAAGGCGACGAGGTCGAGGAGGCAATGGCTGAGCTGCTCTACAGCCGCACCATTGCGCCGTTCTGGGATCTTCAGGCCGGCATCCGTCACGACTTCGAACCGACCCCGGAACGCACTTTTCTCGCGCTGGGCATGCAGGGTCTCGCTCCCCAGAAGTTCGAGATCGATGCCACCGCCTATCTCAGCGAGGACGGCGACCTCTCCGCCCTGATCGAGGCGGAATACGAGATCATGCTGACCCAGCGCCTTGTGGCGATTCCGCGACTCGAGGCGGGACTGTCCCTTCAGGACGTGCCGGAATACGGGCAGTGGCAGGGAATCACCGACGTCACCATCGGCGCCCGCCTGCTCTACCAGATCCGTCGAGAGTTCGCCCCCTACCTCGGCGCCACCTGGACCCGCAAGGTCGGCGAGACCGCCCACATGGTGGACAAGGCCGGCGGCGACGTCGACTCGGGAGCTGTGGTGGCCGGCGTGCGATTCTGGTTCTAGGTTTGCGGGGGCTCCTGTCGGATAGTCCACGTCCCGGTGCGGAATAACATACAGAGAAGAGGCCCAATAGCCCAGATCTCAGGACTTAAATAGTGATATTCCCTGAGAGGACCTTCGTTTTGCCGTAAAACCTCTTTTGCCCCTCCGCCTGGGCACGGTTGATGCTTGACTGAAGGTCATTATGGATCGTCAAGAGGATCGTAGCGCGAATAGAAACGCCGAGCCGCCGCCCTGGATCAATCCGGCTCTTGCGTTTGCGGCTCTCCTCGCCCTTGCCGCGGTTCTGGCAGCATTGTGGTCGGGGTGGCACCGCGGTCCGCATCACCACGGTCTTGTCGCCGATATCACCGTCAACCTCAGCGGGCATCCCATCCGGGAGCACTGCACCACCTGCCACACAGAGGGCGGGCAGCCTCGACAGAGCGAGGATGGATGGAGCAGCGCGCCCCACCCCGACATCGCACCGCATCTTCCTGAGCGACTCGGCTGTACCGGCTGTCATCTCGGCGAAGGGATGGCCCTCGACCGAACCATCTCCCACGGGCTGCCCGGCCTGGGCGCCAGAAAGGTGCTCTCCGGGCCCGAAGTGCAGGGCCGATGTTATGCCTGCCACGAGGTGGAGCCGCTGGAGGGTGCCGAAGCATCATGGGCCGGCTACGAGCTCTATATCCGCAACGCCTGCAACCTCTGCCACCACATCAGAGGACTGTCCGGCGGCTTCGGCTACGGCCCGGAGTTAAGCGACATCGGATCGCAACTCGGCCTCGAGCACCTGATGGAGGCGGTACGAGACCCCGCCAAAGAGCCCCCCAATTCGATCATGCCTCGCTTTCCCCTGTCTCACAACCAGGTCCGCAATCTGGCCTTCTTTCTCAAGAGCCGGGTGTCCAAACCGCTGTCCACCTCCCCCCTGTGGGCGGCGGCTGGAAAGCCGGCACTTCCGGCGGTGAACATGGTCCCCGAGGGAGAAAAGTTAAAAACGGGGGACAAACTCCTCTGGCAGGGCGGCTGCCTCGCCTGTCACCGATTCGGAAGCGAAGACGGACGCATCGCACCGGACCTCTCGGAAATCGGCGCCATGCGCAGCCGGGACTACATCAGCACGTTTCTAATCCATCCATCCAGACTGATTCCGGGAGCGATCATGCCGTCTTCCACTCTGGATGAGGCGGAACGAATCGACCTGGCGACCTATCTCGCCAATACCGGGGGGAAGCCACCAGATCCACTGCAACCCCGTCAGACCTATATGCGCTTCTGCCAGCGGTGTCACGCGGCGAACGGCGACGGCAGGGGTTTGATACAACCGAATCTCGCCCGGTTTCCCCGACCCTTCGCCGACAACGCGGGCTTCTTCCGCCGGATCGGGGACGAGCGCCTGAAAAAGAGCATCGCCGAAGGGATCCCCGGAACCTCCATGCCGCCCTACAAAAAGATCCTGACCGATCCGGGGCGGGACGACCTGATCGACCTGGTCTTTCAGGCATTCATCGGTACCGACCGGCATGACAAGACGTCCCCGCCGCCGCTGCCTCAGAAACCGCGGGAGTTGCCTCTGGGACAGGGCGACGCCCTCTTCGACGAATTATGCACCCGGTGCCATGGCCGCACCGGTACAGGGACGGGACCGGAAGCGCCGGATCACCTTCCGCAACCGCGCAACCTGACCAATACCCCTTATTTTGCTACCGTGGAGGATGAAAGGATCCTGCAGTCGATTCTCGACGGGGTGCCGGGCACTGCGATGCCCGCCTGGCGCACTAAAATCCGCACTGTCGATGCCTGGGCTCTGGTCGAAAAAGTCCGACAGTTATCGGGGACACTGCGATGAATCGGCGTCAGTGGCTCAAAAAAGCGGTCGTCACCCCGGCCCTCGCTGTAACGGGAGCGGTGCTGGGAGGCATTTTTTTCGACGCCTGGATGGCCGCCGGCCGATTTTCTTCCCGACACTGGGCGGCGGTGAACGACCTGGAGGGTCTTCCTTCCGAAGGGACCGTCCCCCTGCCCCGGCAACGTGTCGCACTGCTGTGCCGACCGGAACAGATCAGTGCTCTGAGCCTGGAATGCACCCATCTGGGTTGCCTGGTCAATACGGTGGACCAGGGGTTTTACTGCCCCTGCCACGGCAGCCAGTTCGGTCCGAAAGGAGAGGTTTGGTCAGGACCAGCACCGCGCAACCTGGACTGGCTTCCGGTCCGTATCCGCGGCGACAAGGTCTGGGTCCGGAACGGAAGCCGGTTGGAAAAACCCTTGTGGGCCCGACGGAGGATTTAAAGGGATGAAGCGCAATTTCTTCCATCACCTGCATCCGGCACAGATCAACCGCCGGACTCTCGATCCCAGGGCGACCGTGGGGTTGGGTATCGCCTGTCTGACGTGTCTCGGCGTTCTGCTGCTCACCGGCGCGACCCTGTTCCTCTATTACGTGCCTGAAACGGGTCGAGCCTACGAGCGGATCCTGCATATCACCACCACCCTGCACTACGGAGACCTGATCCGAAATCTGCACTACGTCTCAGCCAATGCCCTGCTGGTCCTCGCAGTCCTGCACCTGGTCCGGGTCTTCTGCACAAGCGCTTACAAGGGCAGGGCGCTGAACTGGACCTACGGCCTGGTTTTGCTTGCCCTGGTGCTTTTCGCCAACTTCACCGGCTACCTTTTGCCCTGGGACCAGATATCCTACTGGGCCATCAGGGTCGGAACCAGCATCGCAGGCTATATTCCGCTTCTGGGCGATGGTCTGCAACGCTTTCTGCTCGGAGGCTCGGACATCGGCCCGGAAACGCTGCTGCGCTCCTTCGCCTTTCACGCCGGCGTGGTTCCGGCCCTGACAGTGGTCTTCGTCGCACTTCACCTGTGGCGCATCCGCAGGGACGGCGGTCTGGCGGCACCCCCGGAGAAAGGCCCCAAAATTTCCGCGGTACCATGGCTCTACCGTGTCGAGGGAACCGCGGCTCTGCTGACCCTGGCCGTGCTGATTTTTCTCGCTCTGGGGATCGACGCCCCGCTTTCCGAGCGGGCTGATCCGTCGCATCCGCCCAATCCCGCCAAAGCGCCCTGGTACTTCGTCGGACTCCAGGAAATGGTCGGCTACTCGGCTCTTGTCGGAGGGGTGGTTATCCCCCTGCTGCTGGCCCTGCTCCTGCTGCTCGTCCCCTTCCTCGATCACAGTTCCAGCCCGGCCGGGATATGGCTGGCCCGTGATCGATGGCGGCACAACCTCATATTTTTGATGCTGCTCGCCAGCCAGATCGCTTTTATCGTCCTCGGCTGGATGCGCGGCCCAAACTGGGAACTGACCTTCCCTTTCTAAAACGAACGGAGGATGACATGACAAGATTGCCAACCCTCGGCACCGTGATTGCTGTCCTGACCATGTGCCTTCTCGCCCTGGTGCCCCGCGCTGTTGCCGACGACAAGGACGCCGATTTCAAACGCATTCTCAACATGGGCATGACGGAACTGACCCGCGAGGCGCAGCAGGCCCTCGAAAACAGATACCCAGACGAGGACTGGAAGGAATACGAATTCCCGTCCTACGTTTATACCAGCGCGTCCGTGGAGACCGGCTACAAGATCGCGGTCAAGGAACCTGAACTGCTCGAACACTTCAAGTGCTACTGCTTCTGCGATGCGATGGGGCACGCCGACCTGCGCTGGTGCTTCCTGAAGAAGGGGGAACTCGAGAACGGTTTCGATCCTCACGGCGCCGACTGCAACGTGTGCTACGGCCAGGCGATGATGGCCCTTCTTTGGCAGGAGAAGGGCATCGCGCCGGAAAAGATGACCGAAGGATATGAAAAAAAGTTCGAAAAGCTGATCAGGAGATTCGGCGATCAGTAGCCTTTGATCCGGCACAAGCCCCTTGCATTGCTCCGGTCTTTCATGCTAATTCTATGCATCCTGTCATGATGACAGGAGCCCATTCAATCAGCCCGATTCAGGCCAAACCGGCTCTGACCGCATCGATGGTGAACAACGTATGACAATCCTGCTTTCCGCCCTGATCGTCGCCTACCTGATCGGATCGATCCCCTGCGGAGTGGTCCTGACCCGACTTACCGGTGCCGGTGACGTGCGCAGTTCGGGCAGCGGGAATATAGGAGCCACCAACGTCTACCGCACCGCCGGCCGCAAGCTCGGCATTCTCACTCTGGTCGGCGACATACTTAAAGGGCTGCTGCCGATGCTCCTCGCCGTCAATCTCGGATTCTCTCCGAACCAGATCGCCCTGATCGCGGCGGCCCTCTTTCTCGGTCACTGCTATCCGATCTACATCGGTTTCAAGGGCGGCAAAGGGGTCGCCACGGCCCTGGGCATTTTTCTCGTCCTCTCCCCATTGGCCGTTCTGATCACCGTGGTGCTGTTCGCGGCAGTGGTCTGGAAGTGGCGCTACATCTCACTCGGCTCGATCGTCGCAGCGGGGATTTTCCCCTTTCTTATCTTCGCCCTGGACCGCTCAGTCCCCCTTTTTTTGGGGACTCTTTTCATCAGCGCCATGGTCGTGATACGTCACCGGACCAATATCGAACGTCTCAGGGCCGGCGAGGAGAACAAGTTCAGTTTTTGACCCCCCTCAGTGTCAGTTCGATCCGCTTTTCTTGACACTATCCACTCCTCTGCCTTAAATTAGAATAACATTCAAAACTTTTCACCGAAACGGATTCGACCGAGCATGATACAGCGCATCAAATTCTGGGCCCTGGCAATGGCTCCTGTGGCGATCGTTCTGGCCGCTGCACTGCATTTCGCCCTTTTCCTGACCACTCCGGTCACTCCGGAAAAAGAGCTGTTTTACACTGTCGCCCCGGGCAGCAGCCTCTCCAGCATAGCCACTGGACTGGAAGATCGGGGCGTCATTACCAACGACGGATACTTCATCGCCCTGGCCCGCCTCAAGCAATCGGCCGCCCGGATACAGGCCGGAGAATACCTCTTCGGAGAACGTCCGGCCACGCCAGCCACCGTCCTGGACCGGCTGGTCACCGGAGACGTGCGCCTTGAGCGCCTGACTATCCCCGAGGGATTCGCCCTGACGGAGATCGCCGATCTGGTCGAAGCCAGGGGACTCGGCAGCGCCGAACGTCTGCTCCATCTGGCGCATGACAGCCAATTTATCGAGTCTCTCGGCCTGGATGTGGATTCTCTGGAAGGCTATCTCTTTCCCGAAACCTACACCTTCGCCCGCGGGACCACGGAGAAACAGCTGCTCCAGGCCATGGTCGATCAGATGAACCGCCATACGACATCGGAGCTGCTGAGCAAGGGAGCTGCTCTCGAGCTCAATCGCCACGAGCTGGTTACACTGGCGTCAATTATCCAGAAGGAAGCCGGTACGGACGAGGAAATGCCGCGAATTTCTGCGGTCTTTCACAACCGGCTGGAACGGGGCATGCGCCTGCAGGCGGATCCGACGGTGATCTACGGTGTCGAGGATTTCGATGGCAATCTCACCCGCCGGCATCTGGAAGACGTCACTCCCTACAATACCTACCGACTCGGCGGTCTGCCACCCGGCCCGATTGCCAGCCCCGGTGCCGAAGCACTTCAGGCTGCAGCGAACCCCGCCGATACCGATGCCCTTTACTTCGTCTCCCGCGGCAACGGCTCGCATATTTTTTCCAGGACCCTCGGCGAGCACAACCGGGCGGTTCGACGCTACCAGCTGGGACGCTGACACCCCACGGAGAACAGATGGCTGCCACAGTCCTCGTCGTTGAAGATCATGACAAGTTCGCTGCTCTGCTGCAATCGCTGCTCGAACGCAATGGATTCAACGTCGAACTGGCTGAAGACGGCGTAGAGGCCCTTTCGGCTGTGGCACGTCGGCGACCTGATGCTGTGCTGCTCGATCTGCGTCTGCCGCGACTCTCCGGGATCGAGGTGCTGAAAAAGATCCGCAAGGCATCGGGAAGCCGTGACCTCCCGGTCATCGTTCTCTCCGGCGCTTACCGCGGGGAGGAGAATGCCCGAGCCGCTCTGAGCATGGGAGCAAGCGCCTTTCTGGAAAAACCCTGCAAGTCCGAAGAACTTCTGCGGACCCTCCGATCGGCGCTCGGTGGCGATTCGATGTCCGCTCCCCCCGCAAACCGCCTCTCTCTCGACCTTTTGCTAGTCGAGGCGTTCCGGTCGCGCTTTTGCGGACATTACCTTTTGGACATCTCCGGACGGGAGCACCAGATCACCCTGCTCAACGGTGTCCCTTTTTCCCTGCGTCCCGGCTTCCGCCGGGAAGACTTCGGCTCTTTTCTGCACCAGAAAGGGTTGATCAACGAACATATCCTCGATTACTACCGGCGGGACGCCGACCGGGACCCTTTCGTCTTCGTTCAGACAGGGTACCTTGAATACGGCGCTCTGCTGCAGGAGCAGATACTCTACATCACTGACGAACTCTGTTCGGCCCTGCAATCGGTCCCCGAGCAGATCAGCCGTCGGGAGCACACTTTTCCGTCCGGTCTGCAGCCGGTCACCGTCAACGTGCCCCAGATCCTCTACCAGGGACACAGCCGTCATCTCAAGTCATGGAACGAACTGGCGCCTTATGCCGGACACTACCCCGCCCCCTCTGCCGATTACTACCGCTACATCAATTTCATCGCCCTCTCTGTCCAGGACCGGCAACTGCTGCAAAGCCTCGACGGACAAAAGCAGCTCGCAGCCTGCCTGGAAGGGAACGACAACCCCGCTCCCCTGCTCAAGACCCTGGCCGACCTCGGCATGCTGCACTTTGCGACGACGCCTACAACCCCCGCAGCTCCTTCGGACGATCTTCCCCCCATCCATTCCCTCTTCAACCGCCTTGAAGAAGAGAAGGAAACGGTCGACGAACCGTACGAGAACTTCGCGGATCTGCTCGATGGCGCTGACGATTTCACCGCACCTGAAACGCCGGCGCCAGATCACCAGGCGGCGCCCGATGACTCCTCCTCCATGGGAGCCCAGGTCCGCAAACTGGCCGAAGAACTGCAAGGCAAGAGCTATTACGACATGCTGGGATTGTCGCAGCAGAAGTTCTCTTTCGACACCCTCAAGGAAAACTATTTCCGCCTGACCCGGCAGCTGGGACCGGAAGTCATCATGCAGCTCACCGGCGAGGATGCCGCTCTGGCGGAAGAGCTGCTGTCCAACCTCTCCAGCGCCTACAATACCCTCTCGGATGTGGTTAAAAAGGAGAGCTACGACGAAATTTTCGGCTCGGATGAGATAGGCCTGGGGCGGGAAGGGGATGATGAATTCCAGGCGGAAGTCCAGTTCCAGTCGGGCAAGGTCTTCATCGACATGGAAGACTGGGCCGGCGCCGAAAAAGCTCTGCGCGAAGCGTACAACGCCGACCAGACCAACGGCGTGGTTCTGGCCCACCTTGCGTGGTCGATCTACCAGAATCCCAAAAACCACAGCAGCAGGGCCATGCGCGACAAGGCCCGCCAGATGCTCAACAAGTCCCTCGCACTCGGTCGGCACGCCGAAGGCTTCACCTTCAAGGGCTGGATCCTCCTCGAAGGGGAGCAACCGTCCCTGGCCGAAGCCGAATTCAACAAAGCCCTCAAGCTCAACGCCCGCAATTCCCTGGCCCGAAAAGGACTGCGTCTGGTTCAGGAGCGTCGCGAGCAGGACAAAAAAGGGCTTTTCCGGCGGATGTTTACCTGACGGCGCCGGCCTTCATGTCACCAGAAGGTCTCATCTCCAGCTCTTCCCTCCGCAGTTTCCAGACTCTCTTTTTATCGCCGGCATCGATTATTTCCCGTTGACTCCATCCGCCTGAGCGGATACGATTGCCGTATGAAAAAAACCGCTCAAACGTTTAAAGCCCTCGCCGACGAAACCCGCCTTCGCATCCTCGCCTTGCTTTTGGACGGGGAGTTGTGCGTCTGCGACCTCATGGCGATACTGGGCCTCCCCCAATCGACCATTTCCCGGCACCTGGCCTATCTGCGCAACGCCGGTTGGGTCGAGGACCGTCGGCAGGGTATCTGGATGTTCTACCGTCTGGCAGACAGCGAAGACCCTTTTATTGTGGATCTGAGGTCTCTGCTGGAGGCACATCTGCCAAAGCTTCCGCAGTCGAAAAAGGATATCCGGATGCTGCAGGCCTTCAGGGATGAAAAGAAGCCCGGAAAATGCGGATAAAAAAATTTCCTCATTTAATCCGCTCATGCGGATAATATACTCGGGATGATGCGTAAAGTGAAAATCCTGGAGCCGGGTAAAGGCCGGGAGAATTCTTCCGGTACGGAGGGGAAATCGACGTATAAACTGATCTATGAATCGGAAATGTCCCAATTTTGCGGTCTATAAAAGAGGAGTGACACATGAGCATTCGAGTCGGAATCAACGGTTTCGGCCGCATGGGGCGTCTGGCGCTGAGGGAGTCCTGGGACTGGCCAGAACTGAAGATCGTTCACATCAACGAGATCAAGGGAGGCCCTGAGACGGCGGCCCACCTGCTGGAGTTCGACTCGGTGCACGGCCGATGGGACCGGGAGATCCGGTCAGACGGGAAAGCCGTAGTTATCGACGGGGCGGCGGTCGGCTTCAGCGAACACAAGAATCCCGGTGAGGTCCCCTGGGGCGATCTGGGCGTCGATATCGTCATCGAGTCCTCAGGCAAGTTCCGCACCCCGGAAGTGCTGCAGCCCTATTTCGACGCCGGAGTGAAGAAGGTGATCGTCGCGGCTCCGGTGAAAGAGGGGGCCCTCAATGTCGTCATGGGAGTGAACGACGATCTCTACGACCCGGCCGAACACCACCTGCTCACTGCCGCATCCTGCACCACCAACTGCCTGGCGCCGGTGGTGAAGGTGCTGCACGAGAAGATCGGCATCGAGCACGGTGTGATCACCACCATCCACGACGCCACCAACACCCAGGTGATAGTCGACGCCCCGCACAAAGATCTGCGCCGGGCACGGGCGGCGAGCATGTCGTTGATCCCCACCACCACGGGAAGCGCCACGGCCATCACCTTGATTTATCCCGAACTCCAGGGGAAGCTCAACGGCCACGCAGTGCGGGTTCCCCTGCTCACCGGCTCGATGACCGACGCGGTCTTCGAGATGAAGCGGAAGGTCACCGCCGAGGAGGTGAACGGCCTGTTCCAGAAGGCTGCAGAGACCGATCTGCGGGGGATTCTCGGCATCGAGTACCGTCCTCTGGTCTCCATCGACTTCAAGAGCGACCCGCGCTCGGCCGTCGTCGACGCCCCCTCGACCATGGTCGTCGACGGGACGCAGTTGAAGATCTTCGCCTGGTACGACAACGAGATGGGCTATGTGCACCGCCTGATGGAACTGGCGAAGAAAGTGGCGTGCTCGATGTAGGGGCTGACCCGTGTGTCTGACCATCAGCGGTCCTTCATTTCGAACAGGGCGAACACAGGGGTTCGCCCCTACGGGAACCGAACCATGACCGACCTTCGCAACTACACCCTGGTGACCGGAGCCTACTGGGGCTTCACCCTCACCGACGGCGCGCTGCGCATGCTGGTGCTGCTGCACTTTCACCAGCTGGGCTACTCGCCTGTGCAGATCGCCTTCCTCTTTCTCTTCTACGAGTTCTTCGGCATCGTCACCAACCTGCTCGGCGGCTGGATCGGCTCCCATCTGGGGCTCAGGATCACTCTGTTCGCCGGTCTCGCCCTCCAGGTCGTCGCGCTCTCCATGCTGGCACTGCTCGATCCCGGCTGGTCGGTGACCGTCTCCGTGGCCTACGTGATGGCCGCCCAGGCCCTTTCGGGAATCGCCAAGGACCTCACCAAGATGAGCAGCAAGAGCGCCATCAAGGTCCTGATTCCGGAAGATGCTCAGGGGACACTGTTCAAGTGGGTGGCGATCCTCACCGGTTCGAAGAACGCCCTCAAGGGGGCCGGGTTCTTTCTCGGCGGGGTGCTGCTGGGCCGGATCGGCTTCCGCGCCTCTCTCTTCGCCATGGCAGCGGCGCTGGCCCTTGTCCTGGCGGCGGTCATCTTCTCCCTTCCCGGGGAGATGGGGCGAGCGAAGGTAAAGGTGAAGTTCAGGAGCATCCTCGCCAAGAGCCGCAACATCAATCTCCTCTCGGCGGCCCGCCTCTTCCTCTTCGGCTCCCGCGATATCTGGTTTGTGGTCGGACTGCCGGTCTACCTGGCCAGCAGGCTCGACTGGAGCCACGGGGAGGTCGGCGGCTTTCTCGCCCTCTGGGTGATCGGGTACGGAGGGGTCCAGGCCCTGGCGCCGAAGCTTCTCAGTCGTGGTCTTGCAGGCGGCCCGCCGAAGGGGGGAACGGCCGCCGTCGGAGCCTTCATACTGGCCGCGCTGACGAGCCTGATCGCGCTGGGCGTCCACGCGGGGCTCTCCCCCTGGCTGACGGTGGTGGCCGGTCTCGCCCTGTTCGGAGTCGTCTTCGCCGTCAACTCCTCGGTGCACTCCTACCTGGTCCTGGCCTACACCGAAAGCGACCAGGCCGCCCTCAACGTCGGGTTCTACTATATGGCCAACGCCGCCGGAAGGCTGATCGGTACCCTCCTCTCGGGGGTTGTCTTTCAGGTCGCCGGACTGACGGGCTGCCTGTGGGTCTCGGCCGCCTTCGTTCTTACCGCCGGCGGGCTGTCGATGCTGCTGCCGCGGGGAGAGCGGACAAGGGAACTGCGAGCGCAGTGAAACGCAGGGGCGAAATTCGTGTTCGTCCTTGACCTTTTTGGCCACCCAGAACCAGGGCAGACACAGGGGTCTGCCCCTACATCGAATCGGAATCAACGGAGGATTTTATCATGTCGACCATCTCCAGACGTCTCTCCGTCCTCGACCGCTATCTCACCCTGTGGATCTTCGTCGCCATGGCGGTGGGGGTCGGCGCCGGCTGGTTGATACCGGGTATGAAGGATTTCGTCAACATCTTCACAGTCGGAACGACCAACATCCCCATCGCTCTTGGCCTGATCCTGATGCTGTACCCGCCTTTCGCCAAAGTACGCTACGAGGAGATGCCGGACGTCTTTCGCAACAAGAAGATCCTGGGGCTCTCGCTGGTGCAGAACTGGCTGATCGGGCCGATCCTCATGTTCATCCTCGCCGTTATCTTCCTCCAGGGGTATCCCGAGTACATGGTGGGCCTGATCATGATCGGCCTGGCGCGCTGCATCGCCATGGTCATCGTCTGGAACGAACTGGCCGAGGGCAATACCGAATACGCGGCCGGCCTGGTCGCCTTCAACAGCGTGTTCCAGGTCCTTTTCTTCAGCCTCTACGCCTGGTTCTTCATCAGCGTCCTGCCGCCTTTCTTCGGTCTGGAAGGGGCAGTGGTCGATATCAGCATCGGCGAGATCGCCGAGAGCGTCTTCATCTACCTCGGCATCCCCTTCCTGGCAGGGGCGCTGACCCGCCTCGTCGGCGTCAAGGCGATGGGGCGCGAGCGCTACCACGCCGCGGTGGTCCCGAAGATCAGTCCCATCACGCTGATCGCTTTGCTCTTCACCATCCTGGTCATGTTCAGCCTCAAGGGGGAGCTCATCGTGCAGATTCCCATGGACGTGGTGCGCATCGCCATCCCTCTTCTGATCTACTTCGTGCTGATGTTCCTGGTCTCCTTCTACATGGGCAAAAAGATCGGCTCCGACTATGGCAGAACCACCACCCTGGCCTTCACCGCGGCGAGCAACAACTTCGAGCTGGCCATCGCGGTATCCATCGCCGTCTTCGGCATCAATTCCGGAGCGGCCTTCGCCGCGGTCATCGGGCCGCTGGTCGAGGTGCCGGTCATGATCGGACTGGTCCACGTCGCCTTCTGGTTCCAGAGACGGTATTTCGTCTCTCAATCCCGGGCCACCTCGACCAGTTGAAAAGGAGATTGCGCTTGCAAATAAAGGCAGGAATGATGGAGCATTCTGCATGAACTGGAAAGAGGAATGGAAGCCGCTTGCCGCGATCATTGCAGTATTCACGGCTGTGTACTGGCTGCCGGTGGAATGGATGCAGCAGAGCCGGCGGGTTGAAAACGCCCTCTGGGAATCGCTGCACCTTGCCAAGTGGTATGCACAGGAACATGTCCTGCTCTGCCTGGTGCCGGCCTTCTTCATCGCCGGCGCGGTTGGGGTTTTCGTCAGCCAGACGGCGGTGATGAAGTACCTCGGTCCCAGGGCGAACAAGTTTTTGGCCTATGGAGTGGCGTCGGTATCGGGGAGCATTCTGGCGGTCTGTTCCTGCACCATTCTGCCCCTTTTTGCCGGCATCTATCGCATGGGGGCAGGACTGGGACCGGCGACTGCGTTCCTTTATTCGGGGCCGGCCATCAACATCCTGGCCATCGTCCTTACGGCCGCCGTCCTCGGCCCGGAAATGGGGATTGCCCGGGCTGTGGGAGCGGTGGTCTTCGCCGTGGTCATCGGTCTGCTCATGCATTTTTTCTTCCGCAAGGATGAGATGGCCAAGATGGAAGCGGCAGAGGGCTTTCCGGAGCCGGAAGTGAGCCGTCCCCTTTGGCAGAACGTTCTCTATTTCGGCAGCATGGTCGGCATACTCGTCTTTGCCAACTGGGGACAGGCCACCGGGGACAGCGGCCTCTGGTACGCCATTTACGCCTCCAAGTGGTACATCACCTCCTTCTTCGCCCTGGCGCTGGCCGCGATTCTGGTCGCCTGGTTCAATGTCGGCCGAAGTCAAATGGTGCTCGTCAGCCTTCCGGTATTGGTCCTCGCATTCGCCGTCCCGGAGCATCCTACACTGGCTTTTGTCGCCGGAGCGCTCGGTCTGTCCGTTCTGACGGCCACCGGCGGCCACGATGACGACGAACTGCACGAGTGGTTCGCCACGACATGGGACTTCGCGAAGAAGATACTGCCCCTGCTCTTTTTCGGTGTGCTGATCGCCGGTGCCCTGCTCGGCCGCCCCGGCCAGGAGGCTCTGATACCCTCCGGATGGATCTCGGCACTGGTGGGAGGCAACTCCCTGGGGGCCAATCTGTTCGCCTCGGTGGTGGGAGCGTTCATGTACTTCGCCACCCTGACGGAGGTGCCGATCCTGCAGGGCCTTATAGGTGCGGGAATGGGCAAGGGTCCCGCGCTCGCGCTGCTTCTGGCTGGACCGGCTCTGTCGCTGCCCAACATGCTGGTCATCCGCAGCGTCATGGGGACGAAAAAAACCCTGGTCTTCATCTGTCTCGTGATTGTCATGGCGACGATCTCGGGGTTGATTTATGGGGCACTGTTTTAATCCGTAGGGGCGCACCCGCGTATGCGCCCTGTCCCGTGTGTGCCACCCAGGGCGGACACAATGGTTCCGCCCCTACATCAATTGAAAGGAAGATAAAACAATGAAGAAAATCCAGATTTTGGGAACCGGCTGCGCCAAATGCAACGAACTCGCTGCCAATGCCGAAAAGGCGGCTTCAACGCTGGGCGAAGATGTGGAATTGGAAAAAGTCACCGGAATCAACGAGATCATGACGTTCGGAGTGATGACCACCCCCGGACTGGCCATAGACGGCAAGGTTGTCTCCCAGGGGAAGGTCCTCAAACCTGACCAGATTGTCGAATTTCTCCGTTCCTGAGCCTGTCCCGGAAAACCGATACAAGACGATGAGGTGATATGATGTCCCTGCGCAAACTTTTCGCACCCGCTATGGTATTTCTGCTCTTCCTGGGCCTCGCGGCCTGCAGCAATGCCGACTCTTCGAATACAGCGCAGGCGGAGAACGGACCTGCCTCTGCCGAGGGGCTGCCGCGCCTGCTCGAACTGGGCGCGGACAAGTGCGTTCCCTGCAAGATGATGGCGCCGATTCTGAAGGAACTGGAAGAGCAATACGCCGGCCGGATGGAGGTTCAATTCATCGATGTCTGGAAGAACAGGGAAAAGGCATCGGAATATCGTGTCCAGATGATCCCGACCCAGATTTTTTTCGACGAAAAGGGGAATGAACTGTATCGTCACAGGGGGTTCATCGCCAAAGAGGATATTCTCGCCAAGTGGCGGGAACTGGGCTACGACTTCAACAACTGACGGGATGGTTTTATGGAATCGCTCTTTATCACACTGACTCAGGCGGTCACCGGCACGCCGCTCGTTGCCCTCTCCGCTGCCCTGGCCTGGGGCGTCTTGAGCGTGATTCTCTCCCCCTGTCACTTGGCGAGCATCCCCCTTATCGTCGGCTTCATCGACGGCCAGGGACAGATGACCACCCGCCGCGCTTTCGTCATCTCCACTCTTTTCGCCGTCGGCATCCTCATCACCATTGCAGTGATAGGGGTGATCACCGCAGCGGCAGGGCGCATGATGGGCGATATCGGCGCATGGGGCAACCGGATGGTGGCCGCGATCTTCTTCCTGGTCGGACTTCACCTGCTGGACGTCATCCCCATGCCCTGGTCGGGAGCCGGGAAGGTCGGAATGGTCCGCAAAGGGATGCTGGCCGCCTTCCTGCTCGGACTGATCTTCGGCATCGCCCTGGGACCCTGCACATTCGCCTACATGGCGCCGATGCTCGGGGTCGCCTTCGGCCTCGCTGCGGAGGACATGCTCTACGGCGCCTCCCTTCTGCTCGCGTACGGTATCGGTCACTGCGCCGTGATCGTCCTCGCCGGCACCTTCACCGAAGTGATCCAGCACTACCTCGACTGGAACGAGCGCTCCCGGGGAGCCGTGGTGCTGAAGAGGATCTGCGGTATACTGGTCATTGCCGGAGGGGTGTGGATGCTCTATACGGCACCGGTCTGACGCAACCCTGTGTACCGAGAGATGTTCCTAGGCCGAGACTTTTTCTTGACCGCCGTCTCCATCTTGCCTAGAGTTTCCACCATCATGCAAAATCCACACACTGAATCAAAGCCGATGGCTCCATACAGCAACGTCACAGGCGTCATCCTGGCAGGTGGTAAAAGCTCGCGCATGGGACATGACAAGGCGATTCTGGAGATCGATGGCATCTCCTTCTTCGAGAAAACGGCTGCGGTATTTCGCTCCATTTTTTCGCGGGTCCTCATCGCTGGAAACCGCCCGGATCTCGCCGGACCCGATCTGGCCTATATCCCGGATCGGTACCCGGGCAGCGCGCTGGGCGGAATTTACACCGGCCTTGCCGAAGCCGGAACATCCTTTGTTTTCGTCGGTCCGTGCGATCTGCCTTTTCCCCGGCCGGAACTGATTCGGGTGCTTCTTGATCAACGATTCGGCTACGATGTGGTCGTTCCTCGTACAGCAAAGGGTCTGGAGCCGGTTTTCGCCGTTTACGGTCGAAACTGCCTCGCGCCGATGCGGGAGATGCTGGAAAGAAATCATTATCGGATCTATGATTTGTTCCCCCGCGTGCGAACCCGCGAAATTGATGTCACGGATTTTCCTGAAGACTGGGAGCAGTCTTTGTGGAATGTCAATACGCGGGAAGATTATCAACGGCTGCGGCACCAAAACTGACCGAGGCCACTGGCAAGGATCGGCTGACGGCGGAGCAAGACGACCCGAAAGAACCCGGATTGAAAAGACGCCCCGAGGAGGACAATAAAAAGGTGCGACGGATCTGTGGCTGTGCAAAAAAGATATCATTCGTACTGCCGGTGCTGGTCGGTCTCATTCTCCTTCTGTCTCCTGCGATTCCGGCGGTTGCCGGGTCGGACATCGTCGTGTTTGCCGGATCCGCCTCGCAGCCGCCCCTTGAGGAGGCTGCCGCAAAATTCCGCAAA
Source organism: Desulfuromonadales bacterium (assembly GCA_046483795.1). Taxonomy (GTDB): domain Bacteria; phylum Desulfobacterota; class Desulfuromonadia; order Desulfuromonadales; family JAWOCM01; genus JAWOCM01. The sequence continues at coordinate 37,343 of JAWOCM010000053.1, forward strand.
GAGACTGGCACCCGCGTGGCTCTGCACTTCGGCGGCTCCGGGGCCATGCTCAACCAGGCCCGGTTGACCGGCCAGGGCGATCTCTATATCCCGGGATCCCCCGACTACATGGAAAAGGCACGGGAATTGGGAGTGGTCGAGGATGAGAGGAGCATCATCGCCTATCTTGTACCGGCGATTATTGTCGAAAAGGGCAATCCCCAGAAGATCGCCGGGTTGGGAGACCTGGAAAGGAAAGGGCTGAGGGTGGGGCTTGCGGACCCCGACGGGGTCTGCGTCGGCCTCTATGCGGTGGAGATCCTAGAGGCCAGCGGAATGCTGGACAGCATACGCCCCAACCTCAGGGGTATGGTCGAGAGCTGCGCCAAAGCTGCGGCCATGATCCCTCTGAGCCTTGTGGATGCCGTAGTGGGCTGGCGCGAATTTGCCGCATGGAACCCCCGGAGTATGGAGCCGGTCCTCCTCGCCCCCGATGAGATCCCCCGCCTGGCGTATATCCCTGCCGCCGTGCTGCGACATGCGAAGAACCGACCCGAAGCGAAGAGGTTTATCACATTTCTGGAATCGGATGAGGGACAGGCGATTTTCACAAAGTGGGGGTATATAACGAAGAAGAGCGCTGCACTGGAATTTGCCCCCGGGGCTCGCATCGGCGGAAGCTATACCCTTCCGGAAGGCCTGTAATGCTGACCCGCGATAATATCTTCAAAATCGCAATGCTTTTCCCTCTGGCTATCCTCACCGGCTATTTCCTGCTGCTGATCGCCAGCCAATCCGCGTTTTTCAGCCTTTCCGGTTTCATCGGGCAGCTCTCGGAGGCTGATGTCCGTTCGGCGATCGGCTTGAGCCTGATCGCCGCGACCGCCAGCAGCGCCATTGCCGTGACCGTGGCAATCCCCTCGGCCTACGCGCTGGCCCGCATCGATTTCCCCGGCAAACGGCTGGTCGACACCTTCATCGACCTGCCGATGGTTCTGACGCCGATCGCCCTGGGCACCCTGATCCTCATGTCGTGGAACACCAGAGCCGGAGAGATCCTCTCGAGCATCGGCTTGACCCTGCCCTTCACCCTGAGCGGCGTCATTCTCGCCCAGTTCACGGTCGTGGTCGCCATCAGCGTGCGCATGCTCAAAACGACTTTCGAGCAGATCAACCCGCGGCAGGAGCAGGTCGCACGTCTTCTCGGCTGCTCCACCTTCGGAAGCTTTTTTCACGTGACCCTTCCGCTGGCCAAAGGAGGCATCCTGGCTGCGATTATCCTGACGTGGGCCCGTGCCGTCGGTGAATTCGGCGCCACTGTCATGGTCGCCGGCACGGCCAAGGGACAGACTGCCACCCTGCCGAGCAGCATCTATCTGGCGATGTCGATGGCGGATCTGCCGCGGGCCGTCGCCCTGGTCGTGATCCTGATCGCCATCTCCCTGCTGGTGCTTTTCGGCGTGCGAATGGCCCTCGAGGACAGGCCATGATCAGGGTGGAACGACTCGTCGCGCACAGGGGGGATTTCACCCTGGGACCGATCGACTTCGACCTCGGGGAAAGCTCCTATCTGACGCTGCTTGGCCCCTCCGGCGCCGGCAAGACCGTTTTCGTGGAAGCCTGCATGGGTCTTTTATCGACCTCAAGCGGACAAGTCTGGCTCGATGGGAGGGATGTCACTCGCATCCCCCCGGAAAACCGTCACATCTCCTACCTTCCGCAGGATCTGGCCCTGTTTCCCCATCTCAGTGTTCGCGAGAATATCCTTTTCGGCGCGAAACGCCGTCGAATGAATGAAAAACAGGTTGGACCCCGTCTCTCCGACCTCGTTGCCCTTCTGGATCTGGAAAACCTCCTCGATCGCCCGGACGTAACCACCCTCTCGGGCGGAGAGAAGCAGCGCGTTGCGCTGGCCAGAGCATTGATGCCTGAACCCCGCCTGTTGTTTCTCGATGAGCCCTTTTCAGCACTGGATGCAACGATCAAGCGGCAACTGCAGATCAAGCTGAGAGAAATCAGCAGGCAGCTGGGCGTCACGATCCTCCATGTCACCCACGACCAGGAGGAGGCCTTCATGCTGGGAGAGCGGATCGCGGTGATGATTCGGGGTCAGTTCCTGCAGATCGGCGACCGGGACGACATCTACTATCGGCCAGCCACCCTGGACGTTGCGCGCTTCCTTCGCAATCAGAACATATTCGAGTTGACTGTCGAAGAGGTTCTGGCGGATGGCTCCCTGCGACTCGGTGACGGGACGTTCGCCATCCTGGCCCCGGCCTATTCCGGCGCAGAGAGAGGCCAGCGAGTCGCGGCAGGGATCCGCTCGGAGGAAGTGGTCATCATCCGGCCCAACAAGCCTCTCGGGCCCGAGTTGCAGGAGAATCTGTTTGAGGCGAGCGTGGAGGATGCACTCGTCTTCGGCGGCACACATTCCCTTTGCCTGGCCCTGGAGGGTAGCGACATCATGGTCGACGTAGAGTTGCCGAACTGCGCCATGCGCGATCTGGGCTACCTTGTAGGAGATACACTACAGATTTGTTTAAGAAAAAGCAGCCTCTGGACTATCCGGGCTGAGACTGACAGGATTGTTCATTCGGGAAAGGATCACCATGATAAGCTATGACGATGCCCTGCAAAGGGTGATCGAAACCGTCTCTTCCTTGCCACCCGTCGAGGTCTCCCTCTGCGAAGCGGCGGGGCTGGTTTTGTCCTCTCCTGCAGCGTCCCGCTGGGATCTTCCGCGCGATGACAACTCGGCCATGGACGGCTTCGCCATCGAAGCTTCCGCCGAAGAGCTTGACGAAGGGCTCACGATCATCGGGGCATCCTACGCCGGCCATCCTTTCAGCGGTGACGTACAGGAAGGTCAAACGGTCCGCATCACCACAGGCGCTGTGCTGCCCCGAGGGACTGACACTGTCGTTCCGATCGAAGATGTCGAGGAAAAAAACGGGCGCGTCTTTCCGGCCACGGAACCGAAAACCGGTCAACACGTGCGTTACCGCGGGGAGGAGGTTCACTGCGGCGACAATTTGATTGACTCGGGCACAACGCTTCAGGCCGGCGAGATAGCTTTGCTGGCAAGCGCAGGCGTCGAACGGGTCAGTGTGTTTCCGCGGCCCCGGGTTGCTGTCATTCCAACGGGAGACGAGCTTCTCGAAATCGGCCAGAAGCCCGGCCCCGGGCAGATCATCAACTCCAACCTCTATTTCTTGCAAACCCGCCTGCGCGAGTGCGGCTGCACACCCGTCTGTGCCGGTATCGGTGCCGATGACCCGGCGACGCTCGACCAACTTATCGAGCAGTCCCTTGATGCCGACATCATCATATCCACAGGCGGCGTATCGGTCGGAGACAAAGACCATGTCCAGGCGACCCTGAACCAGCAGGATTTCACAAAAGTATTCTGGAGGGTTGCCATCAAACCCGGGAAGCCCCTCCTTTTCGGCCTTTTGGAGGGCAAACCCTATTTCGGGCTTCCCGGCAACCCGGCAGCGACTGCTGCAACTTTCGAGTTGTTCGTCAAGCCGGCCCTGAGAAAGCTGGCCGGACATCCCGAAATCCTTCCGGAAAAACGCGAGGCGCTCCTGAAAAATGATGCCGATGGCAACAGCCAGCGGCAGGCATTTCTCTGGAGCCGCCTGGAATGGGGCGACAACGGTTATGAGGTCACTGTTCCCCGGCGCCAGGGCTCCGGCCAGAATCGCTGCCTGACAGCAACAAATGCCCTTCTTCCGGTCCCCGCCGGCATCGACAAAATCGATGCCGGAGAGAAGGTCGAGGTTTTCCTGTTGTAGAAAAAGCTTTATTCGACTGACAGACCGGGGCCTCCCTTCGAACAAAGGGAGGCCCCGGCGACCAACCATGCTTCAATCAGTTTTCAATTCCCGCACGATGCTTTCTGGCGGTTCTGTCGCCGATCAAAAGATAGAGCGAGGGCAGAACGAAGAGGGTCAGCACCGTGGAGGTGAGTACTCCTCCGACCACCACCGTGGCGAGAGGCCGCTGGACCTCGGCTCCGACCCCGACCGACACGGCCATCGGCAGAAAACCCACTGCATCGGTAACCGCGGTAGCCAGTACGGGCACCAGACGCTGCCTCGCCGCCCCGGTGACCGCCTCGAAAAGGGGCAAACCCTCCCCAAGCAGACCGCGAATGGCCGACACCAGCACCTGGCCGTTAAGCACCGCTATGCCGGAAAGAGCGATAAAACCGATGGCAGCACTGACACTGAATGGAATGTCCCGCAGGTAAAGGGCAACAATCCCGCCGACGGCCGCCAGAGGGATGCCCGTATAGATGATCAGCACGTCGCGCAGACGTTTCAGACTGAAATAGAGAAGAAAGAAGATCAGCAGCAACGTCAGCGGGACAACCACCATCAGCCGCTTCTGGGAGCGCTCCAGATTTTCGAACTGCCCGCCCCATTCGATCATGTACCCTTCGGGCAGCTCGACCTCCTGATTGATCTTCGTCCTGGCTTCGGCAACAAACGAGGCGATGTCCCGGTCTCTGACATTGACCTGGACTTTCACCAGGCGACGTCCCCATTCCCGGTTGATGGTCGAGGGCCGATCGACCTGGCGCACTTCTGCAAGGCTCTCGAGGGGGATAGTCCCCCCGCTCCGCGTTGCCACCAGGGTCTCTGCGAGAATGTCCGGGTCGTGACGCTGGGCTTCCGGCAGGCGCAGCACGAGGGGGAAGGACCGCTCCCCCTCGAATACCTCCCCCACCCTGGGCGTGCCCACTGCGGCGACCATGTCGAGCACCTCCTTCGCCGCCACGCCGTGGCGGGCTAGAGCCTGGCGGTCGACCTCGATCTGGAGTGTCGGCTGGCCGGTAATCTGTTCCACTGCCACGTCGGAGGATCCCTGGACCTCCAGAAGGGCATGTTCCACCTGCCCGCCCAGATCGACGAGTTCATCGAAATCCTCACCGTAAATCTTGATGCCCACGTCGCCCCGAATCCCCGACAGCATCTCGTTCACCCGCAGTTCGATAGGCTGGGTCAGGACGGTCCGGATCCCCGGCAGGCCGTGCAATGCCTTCTCGACCTTCTCTGTCAGATCGGCCTGACTTTCCGCCCTGCTCCACTGATCCTTGGGGTGCAGGCTCATGAAGATATCGGTCAGCTCTGTTCCCATGGGGTCGGTCGCCACTTCGGCACTGCCCAGACGGCTCCACACATGGCGGAGCTCGTCGGGAAACTCCTCCAGCAGAAGTTCCTCCATCCGGGTATTGTAGGCGACCGACTCATCGACCGAAACCCCCGCAAGGCGAACGACGCTGACCACCAGCGAGCCCTCGGAGAGGCGCGGCAGAAATTCGCCGCCCAAACGGAAACTGAGAATCGTCGCCGCCACCAGGATCAGGGCGACCGCACCGAGAAAAACGCGGCGCCACTGCAGAACCTTTTGCAGAAGAGCCCCATAGAAATTCTTCAGCCAGCCGTCGGCTCTGCGCTCACGCACTTTGAGATTCTTCGGCAGGAAATGGAAAGAGAGAACAGGAGCAAGGAAGACGGCGACCAGCAGCGCTCCGACCAGAGCGAAGATAAAGGTCCAGGCCATCGGCTTGAACATCTTCCCTTCGACGCCCTGCAGGGTGAGCACCGGCAGAAAGACAAGCACGATGATCCCCATGCCGAAGACGATCGGCCGTACCACCTCCTGGCTGGAGGCCAGGATGGTGTCGAACCGCTCGGCAACACTCAAAGGCCGGTTCAGTTGCATCTGGCGTTCTGTCAACCGCCTCAGGTTCGCCTCTGTCATAACCACCGACCCGTCGACCAGTATGCCGAAATCGATAGCTCCCAGGGAGAGCAGACTCGCTGCGATGCCCATCTCCTGCATTCCCAGGGCGGCGAAGAGCATGGCCATGGGTATGGTCGCGGCCACCAGCAGCCCGGCCCGCAGGTTGCCCAGAAGCAGGAAGAGAACTGCCACGACCAGGAGAGCTCCAGCCGTCAGATTATGGGTGACCGTCTGGATGACCTGATCGATCAGTTCCGTTCGGTCGTAGACCGTCTCCAGGATCACATCTTCGGGAAGGGTCTCCTTCACCCGCTCCAGGGCATTCTTCAGGTCGGTGGTGACTTCCCGGCTGTTCTCGCCCATGAGCATAAAGCCCAGCCCCAGAACGACCTCCCCATTGCCTCCGGCGGACACAGCGCCGCGACGAAGTTCATGACCGATGCCGACTTCCGCCACGTCACTGACCAGAACCGGTGCTCCCTCATAGGCGGATATGACGATATCGGATATCTGCTGAACGGAGGAGACCCGCCCCAGACCGTGCACCAGAAGAGTCTGGCCGCCGGTCACAACCTGGCCTCCTCCGACGTTCGCATTGTTTTCACGCAGAGCGGTGGCGACGTCATCGTAGGTCAGACCGTACTCCACCAGCGAATCGGGCGAGACGATGACGTGATACTGCTTTTCCTTTCCGCCCCAGGAGTTGACCTCCGCCACTCCCGAGACCTTGCGCAGCTCCGGCTTGACGACCCAGTCGTGCATGGTGCGCAGTTCGGCCAGGCTACGTTCGGGATTCTCTGAGCGCAGCACATAATGAAACACCTCGCCGAGACCCGTGGAGATCGGTCCCAGTTCGGGACGCTCGATCCCCTGGGGCAGCTTGACGCTCGCCAGTCGCTCCATGATGAGTTGGCGCGAATCGAGTATGGCCATCTCATCCTCGAAGGTCGCCACCACCTGGGAGAGGCCGAACTTGGAGATGGACCGGACATGGACCAGGCCGGGAAGTCCTGAAACGGCGAGCTCCACAGGCAGCGAGATCTGTGTTTCGATTTCTTCCGGGCCCAGAGAGGGGGCGGTGGTGTTGATCTGAACCTGGACCGGAGTTGTATCGGGAAAAGCATCGACCGGCAGACGCAGAAGTCCCCAGAGACCTGCCCCGAAGGCGACGAGAAACAACAGGACGACCAGCAAGCGGTTGCGTAATGCAACCTCTATCATTTTTTCCAACATGGACGTCCCTCCCTAATGATCGGCGCAGGACGCGCCGAGGCGCGCCTTGAGGACTTCGGACTTGAGGGCGAACCCCTGACTTCCAACCACCTTCTCGCCAGCCGAGAGACCCGCAAGGACAGGAACAACATCCTCCCTGGCCGCGCCGGGACGGACCCGTCGCATCTCGAACAGGTCCGGCTCTTGCTGGACATACACGTAGGACCCTCCGTCGATGGTCTGGATCGCATCAGACGGGACGGCAAGAACGTGCTCGTCGTCGCCCTGCAGAATTCTCGCATTTCCGAACATCCCCACCTTGAGACGATGATCCGTATTCTTCACTTCCGCGAGGATCCTGAGGGTTCGGCTTCGCTCGTCGAGAGCCGCGCCGGTCTGAAAAACACTGCCGGTAAAAACCATGCCGGCCAGCCCGTCGAATCGGACCTGGACAGGAGCATCCGGCCGCACCTGGTAGATGCGGGCCTCGGGCACGGAAATCTCGATCCACAGGGTATCGAGATCGGAGACGGTAAAAAGGGACCTCCCCGGCTCCACAGTCTCACCGAGGGCCGCCTCCATCTCCACGACCGTCCCTGCGAAGGGAGCCCGAAGGGGCACTGTCGAATTTTCCGACCCATCGCGCGATACCCGGTCGATGTCGGCCTGGGCGAGACCATGATCCAGAAGCTGTTGGCGATACTGCCTCGAAGCACTTTGAGCGGCCCGGAATTCAGCATCGGCCTTCTGGAATTCCCGGCGCGAGCTGATTCCCCGCTTTAGCAGGTCCTTCTCCCGTCGATAGGTCGCTTCGGCCTGTTCCCGGCGAGCATTGGCTGCGCGATAGCTGGCCTTCAGGGAAGCGATTTCCGGCATCGCAATCTCAGCCAGAACGTCACCCCGGCTCACCCGGGCGCCGGGCCGAACGTTCACCTCCCGGACGACGCCGGAGGAAAGGGGGGTAATGCGGGCAAGGTGGTTGCGATTGAACTTCACCCTTCCGGGAAATTCGGGGCCCGCCGCGAGAATGACCTCTTGCGCCTCAACGAGGCCGACTCCAGCCCTGGCCGCCACATCCGGCGAGGCCAGCCGGACCATCATACCCTCACCGGGCAGCAGATCTGCGAGCATGTCCCCGTGGCAGAGGGCATCCTCTGCTTCGGGGACGTCATGTTCCGGGCAGATGCCGCCTTCACCGGCATGGTCTCCATGATCGTGCCCCGCATGCTCATCCTCTTCCGCATGCTCATCCTCTTCCGCATGCTCATCCTCTCCCGCATGCTCATCCTCTCCCGCATGCTCATCCTCTCCCGCATGCTTATCCTCTCCCGCATGCTTATCCTCTTCCGCATGGTGGGCTTCCGAACTGTTTTCACGCTGGTGATCATGGCCTGCATGCGACGTGTTGGTCGCGGCCTCCGTCGTGGCGGTCACTTTGTGCAATGTCAGGAGCGAAACCACGACCGCCACCAGGACGACCGTCATTCCACTGAAACGGATTCGCTTATTCATGATTGACCTCGTTGCTTTTGGGCAGGACCGGGAAAAGTCCCGTCCGCAGATAAATTTTGGCCGAGGAGATGTTCCAGGTCCGCAATCGCTTTATGGTAGGATTTCAGGGCCTCGATATAACGGCTCTTCGCCTCAAAAAGAGCGTTTTCCGCTTCGAGAACGTCCAGGAATCCGAATTTGCCCGCTCGATATCCGTAAACGACGCCGTCAAAAGCTTCGCGACTCGCAGGAAGAATCTCCTCGCGCAACACTGTCACTTCATTTTGTGCCGCATGCAGATCCCGCCAGATCTCTGCCAGCCTTGCACGCAGCCTGGTTTTTGAAAATTTTGCAGCCTCTTCGGCCTTCATCTTTCGCGAACGCGCCGCAGCGACGGCTCCCTGATTCCGATCGAAGATCGGCAATGGGATGGAGACCTCTGCGACCAGGGCATTGTCGCCGCTTTGACGATCGTTTTTGGCGCCCAGGCTGAAGTTCAGGTCGGGGATACCTTCCGCTCGCTCCAGGGCCACGGAACGATCCGCTTTTCTTGCATCGCTATGGCGGAGTGCAATGCGCGGGCTTTCCTCGAGTCTGGACATCAATTCAGACAAAGCCGGCGCAGCGGGGGTCTTTTCGAAAGAGTCCTCAAGGGGGGCAAAATCAGCGCTGTCGCTTCCCCAGGAACTGGCCAGAACATGACGGGCCGCCGTTAACTTCTGGCGGGCATTTTTCTGGCGCAGCCGTGCTTCAAAGAGAAGGCCCCTGATGCGGACCTCTTCTATGGCTGCCGTCTTGCCCGCCTCTATCTGGTCTTTGACCGTTTGCAGCAATCGCGTTGCCAGTTCGACCTGCTCCTGCTCCAAAGAGAGCCTCTTCCGAGCGGCGAGAACATCTGTGAACCGTGCGGACGCCTCGGACATCACTTCTGCACGGACGATTTCGGATTCTCTCGCCGCCACTTCCTTTGCCATGCGGCCGACTTCTTGCCGCCGTGACCTCTTGGCGCCCAGTTCAAAAAGCTGGCTGATTCGAATCGTCGTTTCTGCGCTGTCAGTGCCGGAGAATTCTCCGCTTCCGGCAAGGTTTTCCATCTCGACGGAAAGTTCGGGGTTGGGGCGAAGACCGCTTTGAATCACTTCGAAATGTCGCGCCTCGACATCTCGAGCAGAAACTGACAATCGGGGATTGTGCTTCAAGACACGCGCAAGTACGTCTTTGCGGGTCAATGCCGGGTATGCCAATGTGGACTTGCGGGTTTCAACGTTTTCAGTTTTCGGTTTCGCATCAAAGGCCCTGCTGATGCCCCGGTCCGAAAAATTCTTGTCAGAACAACGGGCGGCGGCCGGAAAGACCAGCAGAACAGCGATGAACGCAACTCCGAATGCAACCAGGGCCTTGGGGGACATGGTTGAACCTCCGAGCTATTTAGCTTTCAATGATGTAGATGAACGACTCCCCGAGAGCTCGAGAAAATCTCCGGGCACTGGGAACAGTTTCAGGCAGGGAGGATCAAATCAGAAAGACGACAGTACGCTGCAGAAGAATGGAATGACTTATGTGGGGAGGCGGTTGATGACAGGGGGGTGAAACAAAAACGGAAGCAAATGTGTGAAGGGGAGCGACCTGGATAACCGGAGGGGTCCCGATCTGAACCTTAAGTTTCTTGGGAGCGTCGGTACCCCTGGAGGCCACCTCCAGAGTGGCGGGAAGATCTAAACACGGGCCACAATGGTCCTCCTGCGAGGAAAGGGGTCCGATATGGTCGTCATGAAAATCGGGGCTATGGTGGTCTCCTCCATCGTCCGGGCTGCAGGAGTTGCCTGCAGCATACTCCAGGGCCGTATGACCGTCCTCGCCGAGACACCAGAAATAGCCTTGTGCTCCGGCTTGTCCGGCCAGGAGAAAGACCAGCAGACTGACAAGCGCGACAATATGTCGGGACCGGTTTACACTCATGACAAAGGATCATAACCGATCAGTTGAAAAAATATCAAGAACCTTCTGGCGAACAAAGGTGGCTTTCAAAAACACAAGCCCCCTGGCCTGCAGATTATCGGCAAGGGGGCTTGTGTACAGTCAGAAGAAAGCTCTCTACTTTTTCTTTTTGCTTCTCTCGGCACGTGCCTTAGCAAGGCCGGCGCCCAGATCCTTTTCGATGGCCATCTTTCTGCGCGACTCGGAGTAGTCTTTTGCGGCGAGTGGCGTACCGGCGGGGATACCGAACTGCTTGCGGTATTCGCCCGGTTTCATGTCATGAGTCGATTTCAGATGGCGGGTCAGGGTTGTAAAACCCTTGCCACAAATCATGCAATAGATCTGCTTCTTCCCGAACGCCTTTCGTTTGGTTACAACAGGCTCGAGTTCCTCTGATGCCTCACTTTCGGTGCCGATTTCTTCCCCCTTTTCGAGAGCAGAAAGAACACTATGTATCTCACCCAGTTCGGCAATCAGATCTTCTTTCGACATGGGGGAACTCGAAGCATGCGCCGCGACGATTTCAGAAGCCATTTCAGTAATTTTGGACATTTTTTTCTCCTTGTTTAGATTCCGTAATGCAATATAAACACAGGAATTGATAATTTCAAGCAATTACAAACAAGGAACAAAGATGACTGTCATAATTTATGGAATTTTTCCCTACAGAAACTGCCCGAATCCTTTTCCCATATTTTCGAAAAAAAAGGCGCCCCGTCAATAGAAAAAGGGCGCCTTTCATTTATCTTGTTTTTGGGAAATCCTGATCAGATTTTCTTTATCTCGACCGCAGCCTGATTGTCCGACGCCGCAACGACCTGATTGGGATTGAGCTCCGCAAAATGGTGGGGAGCGAAAAGCAGGCCGGCCGGGACCTCGTTCGAAATCTTCGCCTTGCCGCGCAATGTTCCAGTGGAGGAGCTGACCTCGATCTCCTCTCCGTCAGCGATGCCGGCATTTTCAGCATCGACACTGTTGATCGCGACGTATCCCTCCGGAGCGACCTCCCCGGTCGCGGGCGACCTCGTGGTCATGGTGCCGAACTGAAAGAGGATCTTTCCTGTCAGGAGGGTCAGCTGCTGGTTGCTGGCGCCGTCGTCCTGGGCCGGGATGTAGGTCAACCCCTTGTCGACCGGCGCGTAGAGCTCTTTCTGACAGGGCTCGCAACGCCCTTCCCCGGGCAAGCAGACTTCAGTGTAGAGAGGCACCAGCTGTTTCATCTCTGCTATGATCCGGTCGGCGTCGAAACTTTTATCCAGACGACCGTAAAGATCGGCCAGAATATCCCAATCCTCACGGGCCTTGCCGGCAGGCTCATACGCCTTGCCCAGACAACTGACCCGATGATCGAGTGACGTCACGCTGCCGGTCTTTTCCACCGGCGCTGCGCCCGGCAGAACCACATGGGCCTTATGGGTCAGGTCGCTGGAAAAAATATCCTGAACGACGAGAAACTCCACTTTGTCCAATGCTTTCAGCCAGCGCCCGCTGTCGGGATAAGAAACCAGCGGGTTGGTCGCCGCCAGATATAAAGCACGAATCTCACCCTTTTCGATCCCCTCCAGAATGCCGAGGGCATCGCGACCACCCTGGGGCAGCTTCTTTCCCCAGGCCTTTTCGAAGGGTCCGGCGTCCTCGTAATCGCGGTATCCGGGAAGAGATTCAGGGTAGACCCCCATATCGAGCAATCCCTGAATGTTGCCTTTTTCATCTATCGGAAAGAGTCCGCCGATGTCTCCGTGAAGCGCGCCGCTGACCAGGGCCAGATTCATAACGGCGGTCGACTTGGCAACCCCGTCGGCGCTGCGGAGCACATCGCCACCGAAAATCACGGCTACCGTCTCGGCAGCGCCCAGCAATTCGGCCGCTTCCTCGAGATCCGCCCGTTCGATGCCGCTGCGCTCACAAGCCGCTTCGATGTCGATGCCGCCCAGGTGGCTCCTGAGATCTTCGGGGTTTGCAACATAGCGATCCAGGAACGCCTCATCGGCCAGTCCCTTGTCCAGAATCAAGCGAGCCAATGCATTGGCCAGCGGGACTTCACTGCCGGGCCGATAGTTGAGAAAGGCGTTTGCATGGCGCTTCAGCTTGACCTTCCGCATGTTTGCGACGAGCAGGCTGCCGTGTCCGGTGAGGCACGACTTCTCGATCTGCCAGTCGATGGCGGGTGCCTCTGCAGTCACGTCGGAGCCGAAAACGAGCACGGCATCGGACTTGCCGATGCGGTCCATGCGGTTGCTGGCACCGCGAAGCCCCAGGGAGGGCTCTGTGGCCTGAAGGGCCTTTAGCGCGCCGAATCGCGCTTCAGAGTCTATATTGTTGCTGCCGAGGGCGGCGCGGAACAGCCGCTGGAAGAGATAGTTCTCCTCATTGGTCAGCCGCGGCGAACCCAGGCCGGCCACCTGTTCAGGTTTGAGTTCACTGAACTTTTCTGTGATGGCCGTCATTGCCTCGTCCCAGGAGGCGGCTTTGAGATCTCCCCCCTCTCGAACCTGCGGATGATCGAGCCGCTCCGGTGAGTTCATGTAGGAATGGCCGAAAAAACCGCCGATACACAGATTGCCGTCGTTGACCGTTGTCCCTTCCTCGGAGGTCACCCGGTAGACCTCGCGATTCTTTACGTGGAAATCGGCTTCGCAATGGGCGCTGCAGGTCGTACAGACCGAGGGAAATTTGGTCATCTCCCACGGCCGGGCTCGAAACCTGAAGGGCTTGGAAATCATCGTGCCCGTCGGGCAGACCTGGACGCAGTTGCCGCAGAATTCACAGAGATCGAGGTGCTTGTCGATAAAACCCCGTTCACCGCTGTCGTTGACGAAAAGAGCGCTCGAACCGACCACTTCGTGGCAGACCTTGACGCATTTCTCGCAGAGGATACAGCGGTTGGGAACCTGCCGGATCAGCGGCCACTTGTCGATGGCTTCGGGGTTGACGTCCTCAGCCTCGAAGTGCTGCCGATCGACGTCGAGATCGTAACAGATGTCCTGCAGCCCGCATTCGCCTCCGGCGTCGCAGACGGGACAGTCGAGCGGATGGTTGACCAGGAGCAGTTCGACGATCTGTTTGCGGATGACGGCAAGGTTGTCGGACTGGGTCGTGACGACGATTCCATCCTTGACCGGCGTATTGCAGGCAGTCATGGGCCGATCGACCCCTTCGACTTCAACAGCACAGATCCGGCATGCACCGGTGGGGGACACCTTCTGCAACCAACACAGGGTCGGAATGGCAATATCGAGTTTTCGGGCCGCCTCCAGGATCGTCGTCGCCGCAGGCACGCTCACCGTCTTGCCGTCAATCGTCAAGCTGACCATATATTTCTCACCTCAAAAGCTGGCTGAAGGGAAGAGTTCCGGCTACTCTGGTTCTGAACCGCGCACTTCCGTCCCTCGGCAACAGTATTCGTTCCTTTTAAACCGCAAACATGGCCACGCGGTAGCATCTCAGGCAACGCTCGGCCTCGCGGATCGCCTGCTCGTCATTCAGACCGAGCTCGACCTCGCAATAGTTGCCCGCGCTGGCCCGCTCGGGGCCGTGCAGTTCTTCCTGATCTTCGCGATCGGCGGAATCGAGCCAGGCAACCTTCTCGTCCTTGTCGTAAACACCCATATGAGTCAGGATGTCGTCGAGAAGATCGTCGTCGGCAAGATACGATTCACCCTCCTCGAGATATCGCTGTATCACCTTTGCGGCCCGTTTTCCGCTGCCCACGCAGGCCACGACGGTCAGGGGGCCGATCTCGGCATCTCCCCCGGCGAAGACACCTTCGTGGTCGGTGATCAGGACACGGCTGAGAGGGTTGCCCATTTCGTCCTGAAGATCCCGTCCCTTGGCATTCTTCAAGGGGATGGATCGGGTGGCGACGGTATTCCAGCGGGTGATGTCGATCCCCATCTCTTCCGGGATGAAACCGAGGTCGGGATCCTGCCCGATCGCCGGAATGACCGTATCGCATTCGAGCACGAACTCGCTCCCGGGAACAGGTTGCGGCCGGCGACGTCCCGAGTCGTCGGGTTCGCCCAACTCCATCTTGACGACCTCTACCCCGATGACCTTGTTGTTTTCAGTCACGATACGGGTCGGATTGACCAGGAAATTGAATTGGACCCCTTCCTCGTCGGCGCCGTCGACCTCCCAGGAGTCGGCCGGCATCTCCTTGCGGGTTCGGCGATAGACAAGGATCGAATCTTCGGCGCCTTCGCGCAGGGCAACCCGCACGCAGTCTATGGCTGTGTTGCCGCCGCCGACGACCACCACCTTCTTGCCCATGCCGGTCGGCAGACCCATGTAGGCTTCGCGGAGAAAATCGATTCCGCCTCTCAGGAACCCTTCATAGCCGGCGTCTTCGCCCTCGACGCCCATCGGCTTGGAGCGGTGGGCTCCGGGTGCCAAAAAGACCGCGTCGTATTTCTCTTTCAGCTCGGTCAGGGGGATATCCTTGCCGATGCGTGTATTGTAGATAATCTCCACGCCCAGGGCGCTGATGATATCGATGTCGCGCTGCAGCAGATGACGAGGCATGCGGTAAGCCGGGATGCCTACGGCGATCATGCCGCCGCCGTACCCCTCGGGAAGGGCCTCGTAGATGGTGACCGGATAACCTTCGAGAGCCAGGTAGTAGGCCGCCGTCAGTCCGGCGGGACCGGCGCCCACGACTGCGATGGTCTTGTCCTTGCGCGGTTTGGGCTGTACGGGAAGGTAGCACTCGAAAGTCGGGGCCGAAGGAGCCTGGTCGGCTTCCCCGGGTGATCCTTCCTTGCGCGACCAGTCGTCGGTCAGCATCGGCGGCGTCTGGTCATGCTTCCATTCGTAGTCCGATGCGGCGCGCTTGAGGAGCATGATGCTGATCGATTCGTCGACATTCTTGCGCCGACAGGCCGACTCGCAGGGATGGGGACAGACCCGTCCGCACACGGAGGGCAGGGGCATATTATCCCGAACAGCCGCCAGCGAATGGCCGAAACGGTATTCCTTGATGGCCTCGATGTAGGCCGGGATGTCGATATGAGCGGGGCACTCGTCCTGGCAGGGAGCGGTCAGCTTGACCTTGTAGGAAGGAGCCGGACCGGCCGCCTTTCGTTCGCCCCGGATATAGGCCATGTAGTCGTCTCGAAAGTGCTTGACTGTATCGAGCAGGGGCACCGAGGAGCTCATGCACAATGTACATTTGCAGTTCTGCAGCAGCGCCGAAACGCTCTCGATCGTTCCAATATCCTTTTCGGAGCCCTGACCGGAAACGATTCGCGCCATGGCATCCTGGACGATCTTGGTCCCCTTTTTGCCCGGCGTGCATTTGGCGCAGCAGTAATCCTCCTGGACGCGCCGGGCGTACTCGGCGGCCATGGCGACGACATCAACGGAAGGATCGGAGACGACCAGACCGTCCCATCCCATAAAAGCCCTGATCGCCTTCTCGCCGTCAAAAGCAACCGGCAAGCCCAGATCAAATTCCGCCGCCTCTTCACCGGCGCCCTGCCGGTTGTCAACGATATCTTTACCCCAGCTGGAAAAAACAACTTGCGTCAAATCGACCTCCTGTCGGGGGGGACCGCCGCATTGAAGCAACGGCGCGGAACGCTCAATTTAGCATGCACGTTCCGCACTTTACCCGCTTTCGCGTCTGGCACCTTGTATACAGTATGCAAGTAAATAACATAAAGGCATTCGGCAAATCAAGCACTATTTTACCGTTTCAGGTGTCTGAAAATCCTTTTCAACAGCCCGAAATCTATTAAGTTTCACCGTCCTCCAAGGGCCTCAGAGCCGGTCTGGAAAATCGCTGGCTATTTTCCATTCTCCGACCCGAGTCCCGTCTTCGCTGTGCAGGTTCCACTCCTGTTCGACCTTGCGGGTCTGGACCCTGACCGAGGGAAGTTCATAATACTGATATTCGAAATCCACCGTTGCACTGTCAGGAGCCGTCATGTCCACCCGATTGACCTGGATGTCGACGATGTAAAGATCGTCAGCTTCGTCAAACATTTCCCGGAACCTTTTGCCGGGCTTTTGTTCAAAATAGTCGGCTGCACTGTTGATATCGAGCCAGCGCAAGCGTTGCGTGAAATCCTGCACGTTGCTGACCAGTCTGCTCCGCTGGTCCGGCAGGCTCGACATGGAACAAGCTCCGAGTCCTGTCGATAGCAGCAAAACAGCGACGGCTTTGACGAAAATCCTCATTAAACAGACCTTCCTGCATACTGGTGGAAAAAGCGGTTGCGTGCGGGGCAATCTCCGCTACACTTCCTTCTTTATCATAGCGTCGGAGTTGCATTGTATGAAAAAAGTCGAGATATACACCAAGAGCTATTGCCCCTACTGTCACAGAGCCAAGGAGCTGCTGCACATCAAGGGCGTGCCGTTCACCGAACACGACATTACCACAGACCCCGCCGGGGAACAGGAGATGCGACGGCGCTCGCAGCGTGAGACGGTGCCGGAAATTTTTGTCGACGGGGAACTTCTCGGCGGCTGCACCGAGCTGTTCGAGCTCGACGAGGAGGGTCGCCTCGACCAGGTTCTCGAGCTCAAATCCGGCGAACGGAACCGATGAACTCATCGCCCTGCCGGAGGGCGACGTCAGATAACAACCTCCCGACTCTATGAGTTTCCGGTCGTCGACCCGCCTTGATCCTCAAGCACTCCCCAGGAATTCGAGCGATCTGTTCATACGAACAGGGCTCAGCCCGTCCCGCTTTCCTTTTCATCCGCCTCTCGTACAATGGCTGTGTAGAACTTGTGACCGTCCGAGTCGGCCACAGACAGGGAAAGCTCCAGCAGCAGCAACGTTCCATCGCGGCGGCAGGCCTTGATGGTCTGGACATGACGCATCAGCTCGGGAGCATTGTCCCTGAGGTAGTCCGCGATCCCCTGATCGTGAACGGACCGACTCTCCGGATGGATCAGTTTCTCCACGTTCTCGCCGAGGATTTCGGCCTTGCTGTATCCGAAGAGACGCTGTGCGGCCTGATTGAAGAGAATGATCTGGCCGCCGGCAAGGAAGGACACGATACCGTCGCGGGCGGTTTCGGTCAAAGTACGGAACCGTCGCTCCGACTCTTCGAGGTGTTCGGTCTGATCCTTGAGGCGGTCTATCATTTCGTTGAAGGCGCCGGTCAGCACGCCGATTTCATCCTTGCTGCGCATTTCGAGCTTTTCCTCGAAACGGCCGGTGCGCACGATGTTGGACAGGGCCTCGGCGAGGCGGCTGATCGGCCGGGTTACAGCCACCCGCACAAGTATGCCCAGGGAAAGGACCAGAGCCAGAAAGATCCCACCCGTGGCTATCAGTTCGCTGCGCACATTGCTCCACAGCTGGGCCTGCAGCCGGGCCATGGGAATGGTCACCGAAGCCGCACCGATGACCTCGCCGATCTTGTAATAGTAGGCCTGGTCGGATTCTTCCGGAAAGAGTTTTTTGATGTAGTCGGGCGCCCGCTCCGGGTCCCCATGGCATTCGAGACAACTTTCTTCCACCGTAAACGACTGAAGATAGCGAAAAACCGGCTCACCGTTGATCTCGGTGATGCCATGATGCTCTTCCTGATAGGGATTTTCCTGGAACCGGTCGAGTACTCTTGATTCGAAAGGATCAGGGGCGTTTTTCGGGTTCCGGTAACGTTTGGAGATCTGGCGGATTTCGTAATCGAGATCTTCGGCGACAAGGGCGCCGATACGGGTCGAAGCGACGACCGGAATCAGCCCGTAACGCTCGACGGACAACTCGACATCGCCGGCCTGAAGCTGGCTGGAGAGATATTCCCGGGCACGGATCGCCTCGGAGGCGATGACCCTTGCCTTTTCTGCGGCATCCTCGATGATGTAGGCCCGCTGCTGACGGTAAGTCAAATAGGAGGAAAGGGAAAAAAAGATCAGCATGATGACCGCGATGGTCAAAACGACCTTGGTCAGCAGACCGAAACGAATAAAGGTAGACATGACTAGAAACACCTTCCCGGAAGAGTACGCCCATCCCATTCTATCGGCAAATTGCGCCAGTTCAAGATGATATCCGAAAATGCCCGAGTTCGAGTCGCTGCAGGAACTGGACAAGAATCGCCGCCGTCAGGCCCCACACCTCGTGCCCTTGAACCGTGAAAAAACAGACACGCTCCGTGCGACCCTGAAAACTCCAGTCTTCGCAGCGGAAAATCCCGGGATCAAGCAGAGCGTCCAGAGGCAGTTCGAGAATCTCTGCGATCTCGAAATCGCACGGGGCGAAAGGATATGGATAAGGAAAGGTGCCGACGAAAGGGGTCACGCACACGTCATGAATGGAAAGAATGTCATCGAGGCGACCGAGGACTTCTATGTCGGCAGGCCGGATCCCCACCTCCTCTTCGGTTTCCCGCAGTGCTGTTGCCAGCAGATCATCGTCCTCGCTGTGCCTGCCTCCGCCGGGGAAGGAGATCTCGCCAGCGTGTTTGTCCAGATGATCGGTGCGGCGGGTGAACAGAATATGCTCGCGTCCCTGATTAACGAACAGCGGCAACAGCACGGCCGCCGGACGCAGCCCTTTTCTGCCGAGGGTGCGAACCGGGTGGCTGTCGAGGCTCTGGCGAACAAGGGCACGATCGAGCATCAGGCCTCTACGAAAAGGGCATTGCGGCGGAGCGTCTCGATGGTGGAGACATAATCGACGCCACTGAAAACAGCGCTGCCGGCCACGAAGACGTCGGCTCCGGCGGCAGCGATTTCTGAAATGTTATCCGCCTTGACTCCACCGTCCACCTCGAGTTCGACACTCAGGAGGCGGCGCTCTATCTCTCGGCGCAAGGTCCTGATCTTTTCGAGGCAGGAGGGGATGAAGCTCTGGCCTCCGAAACCGGGATTGACACTCATCAGCAGCACCAGATCGAGATCGTCGAGAATGATCTCGAGGCTGGAAACAGGGGTGGCCGGATTGAGAGAGACGCCCGCCTTCTTGCCGAGGCTTCGAATGAGCTGGACAGTGCGGTGCAGATGGGGAACGGTCTCGGCATGGACGGTAATGATGTCGGCACCGGCCCGGGCGAACTCCGGAATGTAATGATCCGGATTCTCGATCATCAGATGCACATCGAGGGGTTTCTCCGTGACCTTGCGAACGGCCTCCACCACAGGCGGGCCGATGGTGATATTGGGCACGAAATGGCCGTCCATGACGTCGATATGAATGTAATCGGCACCAGCGGCATCTATGGCCCGTACTTCCTCGCCGAGGCGAGCGAAATCCGCGGAGAGAATCGAAGGGGCGATCTTGATCATGTTTTGACTCCAGTAGAACCACGTGACGGGTGACAAGTGACAGGTGACATATCGAAAAGCTATCACATCTCACACGTCACTTGTCACTGTTTTTTTGAATCGCACCGCGTAGAACCCATCCATTCCGCCGTGCCGATGGGGCCAGGTCCGCAGCGCCCCCCTGGCGTCGAACAATTCGTGCCAGGCCGAAGGAGTCGAATCGCGCAGGTCTTCGCGGACAAACTCGGGATGGGAGGCGAGAAAGTTTTCGACAACGCCATCGGTTTCCTCGGCCGTCACAGTGCACAGCGAATAGAGCAGTACCCCGCCGGGTCGAACCATCGAAGCGACCTGCCCCAGAACCGTCCTCTGCAGCTTTGCCAGTCGTGCAATATCGCTTTCCTTGCGGCGCCAGCGGCTTTCCGGATTGCGCCGCAGCACCCCCAAACCGCTGCAGGGTGCATCGACCAGAACCCGGTCGAAACTTCCGGCCTCCAGAAAAGCAGGTTCGGACGTCAGATCCCAACAGCGGGCATCTATGTTGTCGCAGCCGAGCCTCCGGGCTCCTTCTTCGATCATTTTTACCCGGTTCGGATAGAGATCGAGGGCAACGATCTTTGCATTGTTGTCCGAAAGGGCTGCCAGATGAGTGGTTTTGCCTCCGGGAGCGGCGCAGGCGTCGAGAATGCGCTCGTCCGGCCGGAGACACAGCAGATGAGCCATCAGCATGCTCGCCTCGTCCTGAACCTGATACCACCCTTGTTCGTCGCCCGGCAGAGAACCGCCGAGGGAGCCGGAGACCACCACCCCTTCAGGCGCATATCGCGTAGCGCTTGCCTCAATGCCGGCCTCGGCCAATGCCTCAAGGTAGGAAACACGATTCATTTTCAGGGTGTTGACCCGCAGCGTCAGGGGCGGCTCCTTCAGGATCTCTGCCCCGAGCGCGCGCGCCTCTTCAGCGCCCAGGTCGTGCAAAAACCGCCGGGCCAGCCAGAGCGGAAGCGAGAGGGCGTGCTGCAGATGATCCAGCGGATGGTTCTTCGCCTCGGGCCAGTGAATCGAAGTCTTCTGACGCACCAGGCTGCGCAGAACGCCATTGACGAAGCCGGCAGCGCGGCCCAGGCCATTGCGCTTGGCCAACTCCACCGTTTCGTGCACGGCGGCGTGATCCGGCACACGGTCGAGTTGCAGAACCTGGTAAGCTCCCAGACGCAGCAACAGCAAGACATCCTGATCGAGCGTGTCCAGCGGTTTTCTACAGAAACGCTGCACAGAATAGTCGAGCCGGCCGCGATGGCGCAGCAAACCGTAGACCATCTCGGTGACGAGAGCCCGGTCCCTGGCAGCCATGTCCGGATACTTCCGGAGGGCGGCATCCAGCGCCAGATCGGAAAAAGCGCCCTGCTCAACCCGGCGCAGAATATCGAAGGCCGCCTGACGCGGCGATGAATCGGGCACAATCACCTCAAAAAAGAAGCGGCGGAACGCCATTCAGGACGATCCGCCACGGAAAATTCAACAGGAATCGGAAGACCGATGCGGGGTCTAGACCAGCCGCATTCCTTCAAGACGCCGGACCCGTTCTTCCACCGGAGGATGGGTGGAAAAGAGGGAACTGATCCCTCCGCCGCGCAAGGGATTGACGATAAACATGTGGGCACTGGCTTCATTGTGTCCCTGCATGGGGATCTGCTTGTTGGCACTTTCCAGCTTGCGCAGCGCATTGGACAGATAGCCGGGATTGCCACACAGGCGGGCTCCGCCTTCGTCCGCGAGATATTCGCGGGAACGCGAGACCGCCATCTGCAGCAGACCGGCGGCGATCGGCGCCAGAATGGCCAGCAGCAGCATCGAGACCATGTTTCCGCCGCCCTCCTCGTCGTCACCGCCGAATCCACCAAAGATGGCGGCCCACTGGGCCATGTAGGCCAGGTAGGTGATGGCGCCGGCGATGGTCGCGGCGATCGAACCGATGAGGATATCCCGATGCTTGACGTGACTCATCTCGTGCGCCATCACACCGGAGAGTTCGTTGCGATCGAGAATCTGCATAAGCCCCTCCGTCGCAGCCACCGCGGAATGCTCCGGATTGCGTCCGGTGGCGAAAGCGTTGGGGGTCGGCTGCGGCAGCACATAGACTTTGGGCATCGGCAGGCCGGCGTTTCGGCATATCTCCCACACCACTTCGTAAAGGGTGCCGCTGCTGACTTCCTTGCCCTTATACCGGGCCAGGATGATCTTGTCGGAAAACCAGTAGGCGCCGAAGTTCATCACACCGGCCATGACCAGGGCGAGCATTGCGCCTCCCCGCCCGCCGATGGCGCCGCCGGCGATCACCAGAAGGCCGGTCAGACCGGCCAATAATAATGTGGTACGCAATCTGTTCATTTTCTGACTCACCTCATACAAAAAAAAAGAGTAAGGGGAACGATTCGGGTTGCGCTCTCTGCTTGGCTAATCTAGTTTCCGGACAGAAACTTGCCAGTGCCCATCCGGCTTTTCCGAATGTACACTAATCTAATCACGCTCGGGCAAAAATCAAGTGATGATGTGCGCGTCCAGAGCCTTCTGAACTTCCGGCAGCATGATGCTGGTATTGAAACAGGGACCGTTGGGACGGCGGTTGAGCACACCGATAACCGGCAGCGGATAGGCGTCGCGGATGCCGCTGGTGAGATCCCGTTCGCAGGCCACGGCCAGAATGAATTTGGGACGCTTCTCGACGATGAGCTTGCGGGCGATGGTTCCGCCGGTCGCCACGGCGATGTCGATACCGTAACTGTAGGCCAGCTCGACAAGGTCTTTGATGTCGCACTTCCCGCAACGGATGCACTTTTTCACTTCGCCGGTAATCTTTATATCGCAGTCGAAGAGCTGGATGCAGTGCGGCAGGAGAATCATCGCCCGGTCCGGTTCGACCCGCAAGCTTCGGGCACGGACAAGCTGATTGTTCAGAGCGACAAAAGACTGCTGCAACGTATCGCGATCGATCCCCAGCATCCGGCCGAAGCCGATAACGCCCGGGAAAAGGTACTTGATGACCAGGCCTCGCAGACGGCGGGACACAAAAAGATCCCGGCCCGTGAGAAGGGTCAGGATCAGCAGGCCGAGCCCGGCCACGATAACGATCGAGATTCCCCACACCACAGCTCCGAAAAGGATCGGCAGGACGGGGTGAATATTCCCCATGCCGACGTTGGGCACCCACCACAGCAGCGTCGCCACGACGATTACCAGAGCGCAGGCGCCGGCAAGCAGCGCGATAAAAATACGCTTGCGAGGCTTCTCCGCGCGAAGATCCGAAATCTGTTCCGTCAACGCTAAAACTCCAGACGGGTGCCGGGAACCATGGTTCGTCCCCTGACAAAATCGGCGGTGGGAAGGCGTTTCCTGCCCGGCAGCTGCAATTCGCGGCACAGCAGAACCCCCTCGCCACAGGCGATGCGGACTCCCTCGGAATCGGCGCTGAGGACCGTTCCCGGCTCGCCGCTGCCTTCGAGGGGCGAGGTGCCGAAAAGCTTGATGTCTTTGCCCTCCAGCTTCGTATATGCACCCGGCCAGGGATCGAGACCGCGAACCTGGTTGTGGATCTCTTCGGCGCTGCGGCTCCAGTCGATGCGACCGTCTTCCTTCTTGAGCATGGGCGCATAGCTGCTCTTCTCGTCATCCTGCGGCTCGGGCTCCAGGGTCCCGGCACACAGGCGGGCCAGCGTTTCCACCATGGTTTCGCGCCCCAGCAGGGCCAGGCGGTGGTGAAGTTCCCCCGCCGTCTCCTCGGGACCGATCGCCAGCGACTTTCTCACCAGCATGTCGCCGGTGTCGAGGCCCTCGTCCATGAGCATGGTGGTGATGCCGGTGGATTCCTCCCCGTCGATGATCGCCTTGTTGATCGGTGCCGCACCACGGTAGCGCGGCAAAAGCGACGCATGCACGTTGATGCAGCCGTATTCGGGAATCTCCAGCACGCTTTTGGGCAGAATCTGCCCGAAGGCGACGACGACGATCAGGTCCGGCTCGAGCTCCCGCAACTGTTCGACCGCCTCGGGGGCGCGCAGTTTGGGCGGCTGAAACACAGGGATATCGTGCTGTTCGGCCAACACCTTGACCGGTGGCGGCGTCAGTTTTCTGCCCCGTCCGCTGGGACGATCCGGTTGGGTATAAACGGCACACAGGTCGACCCCTGCCTCGATCAACCCCTTGAGAGTTTCGAGCGCAAAATCGGGGGTCCCCATGAAGACGGTGCGGATCTCTCGGGGGTCGATCACGGGGCCTCCTGATGCTGTTCCATGATTTTTTTGTATTTCTTCCGGAAAAGGCTCTTCTTCAAAGAGGAGAGATGATCGATGAAGAGGACTCCATCGAGATGGTCGATCTCGTGCTGGAAGGCTACCGCGAGCAAATCTTCCACCTCGCGCTCCACCTCCTGCCCGTCGAGGTCGAGATAACGGACCTTCAGCCAGGTATGACGGGAAACGGGTGCATAGAACTCAGGCACCGAAAGGCAGCCTTCCTCTTCGGCCCTTTCGCCGCTCGCCTCTATAATTCGGGGGTTGACAGCGGTGATCAGCTCCGGCGGCTCGTCATTGGCCGAACAATCGATCACCACCAGGCGTCTGGATACCCCGACTTGCGGAGCAGCCAGCCCGACGCCGGGAGCATCGTACATCGTCTGAGCCATGTCGCGCGCCAGAATGCGGATTTCTTCATCGACCGTGTCCACCGGCTCGGCCTTGCGGCGCAAAACCTCTTCTGGATAATGTCGAATCCTCAGTAGGGACATAAGCGGCTATCACCTGGGAAATTGAAACTGTTCCGTAGAATCGATACCAATTTACTCATCATACGCAACCGGCGTCGGCAAAGTCAACAGCAAGCCGGCGTCAGCAGAATTTTCGGGACGGGCCGGGAACAGTTCCGATTGCCTGATTCAAGCGCGAAGATCCAATTTCCGACCCGCTTTTTCAGCCCTATGGCATTCCACTATCTTTCCCCTCTGCTCTCCGCGTCACAGGGGGTGGTCCGTGTGTACTCCGCCGGAAAAGCGCGTCACCGCGTCGACGCGCACAAGCAAGGTCTCCTCGACTTGAGGCGTTCCGGGCTTTTCGGCAGTGGGGACAAAGCCGTCGAGGATGGCGACCTCCTCCGTCTTCTCCACCTGTCCCGTCAGCTGATATCCTTTCCGACCCGACCGGTCGAGCACCATCACCGCCACATTCGGATTTTCGGCGATATTCTCCAGCGTCCGGTGACAGAACCAGGCATCGAAGATCACACGATTGTCCCCGACCACACGCAACCCGTAACCGGCAGCCAGATGCGGCTCACCCCCGGCACTGGCCGAGGCAAGCAGAGCGTAATCGGTCTCTTCGATCAATCGACGCGTACTTTGCGGAATCATCGTACTTTCCTTTCCCGGCTTTTAAAGCCGATTGCCACATTCGCCCGTTCAGGTATAATTCAATCATACGACGAAATTTCCAGAAAGGGAGGGTTCAATGAAAGCCTTGATAGTCAAAGATGAGCTGAACTGGCGGGATCGGTGGTCGGTGGAACTGGGGAAGAATCTCGAAATCAGCGACAGTACGAATAATGTGCTTGTTTTCAAAGACAAATATTCGGAGAAGGAGATACGGGACATTGTATCCGACGCACCGGACGAGCTTTTCGAAATCGTCGATCTCGAGGAATCGCCGAAAGATAGCTGCGACTTCATGGCCGACTCCGGAACGTGCTACCGGAAACGCTAATGAATCGATCTTCGGCTGCCTTCGACAGAAATGGAGGTCACAAATATTATGACTCTTTTCTACGATCCAGCAGACAAAGAGGACCAGCTATGGGTCGAAAAAATCCTCCAGGAAGGGGGAGTGGAATATTTCCTGCTCGAAGAACCGGTAGAGGAACTTGGACCCCGTCAGATCCATGTGGCCGAAGAAGACGAACCGCGGGCCAGAAAATTGCTGATGGAAGCTCAGAAGCAAAAGTGAAGGGGGGCTCAATCAATCCCCCCTCAAAAATCCGCGAGCAGCTCAAGTGGCGTCACGGGCAGGACAAACTGGCGGAACCGATTCGTTTTCGGTCGGGTTTCCGGAACGTAATCTGAATCGCATTCCGCCAGGATCGTTCCATCAAGTCGTGAAGGTCAGGCAGTCCGGCTCATCCCCCTTCATGCCGATTCGAACATTGGAAGCGGTGCATTCGTAATCAGTGTTGTGGGAACATTCGTAGGACTTGCAGGCTCCGACGCCTGCAGTCATATCCATGACGCCGCCGTTACCGGGCGCCTCCAAATAGGTATCGCAGGAGGGATCGTCGGGTGCGTCGCCGATTGTGATCGCCATGGCGTGGCACTCTTTTTCATTGTTGTACGCACAACCGTCAACCGAGCAGTCCATTACTTTGGGCATTTCCATAATTGTATCCTCCCTTCGGTTTGAATGTTCCGGAAACCATCCCGAGGAAAAAGATTATCGAGACAGGCGAGAGTGTCAAGTCCGCTTCCATTTCAATCTCTTTAATTTGCGACTGGGAGTTCCGGATTCCGCGGAGGGAGCTTTGGCCTCTTGATTTTTCCCCCTCACCCCTTATAGTTTGCCACCAATCTGTATTACAAGAGAAGATGACGGCGACGCTGAACGAAACAAGAAAGATGGAAGGCTGACCTGACCCGTGCACGAAGTCGGAATCACCAAGAGCATCATCGAAATCGCCGAACGGCATGCCCGGCAGGAAGAGGCCGGAAGCATCGCCTCCGTGACCGTCGATATCGGAAGCCTCTCCGGCGTCGTTCCCGAAGCGGTCGAATTCTGCTTTGAAGCGTGCACGGCCGGCACCATGGCTGAAGGAGCGCGGCTGATTGTCAGGCGCATCCAGGGTCGGGGCCTTTGCCGGGAGTGTCGGCACGAATTCGATCTGGACACTTTCACGTTTGCCTGTCCCGAATGCGCAGGTTTTGCCGTAGAGCGGCTGTGCGGCGAAGAGTTGCGCATCAGCGAAATGGAGATTGACTGACATGTGTATTGACTGCGGCTGTGCCACCCATCACGATCACGACCATGACCACACCCACGATCACCAGGGACGTACCCTCAGCATCGAGGAAAATCTGCTGGCCAAGAACGACCGATTGGCGAAACGCAACAGGGCGTTGTTCGACGACAGGGAGATGTTCGTCCTCAATCTGGTCAGTTCCCCCGGTTCCGGCAAGACCTCACTCCTGGAACGGACCCTGTCGGACCTTAAAACCCGTCACGGATTCGCCGTTCTCGAGGGCGACCAGCAAACCGCAAACGACGCCCAACGCATCGCTGCGACAGGCGTTGCG
>JAWOCM010000054.1:0-3074 GCA_046483795.1 Desulfuromonadales bacterium
CCGGCAACACCACAAGTTCGGCGTCTGGCAGATTGCCCAGGGTGATTCGCAGCAGGCGTGCTGGTGAACCTCGAAGATAGTGGCTGTCCCGGAAATCGCCAACCGTGACCTGCGGCCCCACCCCTGGAACAAGGTCCGGCTCATCGGCCAGAGGCGCCCGCTGAAGATCAGAGCGATCTGGTCCCTGCCAAGGACACGGCGGGCCCGGAGGCCCGCCCCGCCCCGCCTTTACCAGCAGCGATTCAGGACCCAGATCTCGGGCTAGAAAACGAGATCGGTATCGAAATCCGAACCGAAATCGGCATCAAAATCGGAGAAGCTGCATTCGGCGCGCACGCGGTCAAAGTCGTCGTCTTCAATGTCCTCCCAGCTTACAAACTCGTCATCGATAAACACCCCGCCTTCAACGAATTCATAGATGACGGCGTTACCATCCTGGATAACCTCGACCTTACCAGAGGAGGGGTATGCGCTGAATTCGTCTTCGAAACGCATCGGCTCCTCCGTGTCGATTGTCAGCGAGGCGCTAGCCGTATCACCTCTGGAATCAGTGAACGATATCACCGAGTCACCTTCGATCGACTTCCCGCCATCGTTGCCCTTCTGGATCAGCAGGTCGGCATAGCTGACTGATCCTGAAACCTCTTCGCCGCCGCAGGCGACATCCACCTCGAAGCGGACATCAAGTGTGACAATGCCCGCCTCGACACTAGTCTCGGTTACTTTCAGGTCGATGGTCCCATCAGCCGTGGTCGTGAGCCTGTCACTCTCCTTGCTTAGCGACGACGTATACCCTTCGTAGTCAAGGGCTCCCCCGTTCTCCTTTTCTTCCTTTTCCTTGTAGGTCGTCTTTCCATTGAATTCGGAGAGGGTGTCCAGGATCTCAACCCGGCATTGATCAATATCGATTTCGTAGCCGGCATCACGTTCCGTGATATCGATGCTGTCCGTATCGCAGCCCGGTGCCAATGCGCTGGACCCGCTTTCTGACCCGGATCCTATCTCTACAAGCAGCTCATAATAGGAATCGAATTCCGACGGCAGCGACGACACTGCCAAGGCAATGTCCTGCGCATCGATTTTCCCGGAGGTGGTTCCGCCCGTTCCACCGGCTCCATTCCCTTCATTCGTATCATCGTTTGATGAGCTGCTGCCGCCTCCATTCCCTTCATTCGTGTCATTGTTCGATGAGCTGCTGCCGCAACCCACGGTGAGCACTGCAGCAAAGAGCGCGGCCGCCACCCCAAGCGCGAGTAAGCGCGTCTGGCGGGGCCCGTATGGTTTACCCATTTTCTCCATGATCCTCCCCTCGTCGATTACCTGGTTGACCTGATGGCGCCGCGGACTTCATGACGCCGGGTATCACGGGCTAGACCGGCATCGGCCTGTGCCTTGAGGACCCTGTCCGAGTCATGGCGCTTTCCAAGGCCTTGTCTTCAGAGGCCGAG
This sequence comes from Desulfuromonadales bacterium, assembly GCA_046483795.1. Lineage (GTDB taxonomy): Bacteria > Desulfobacterota > Desulfuromonadia > Desulfuromonadales > JAWOCM01 > JAWOCM01. The sequence goes on from JAWOCM010000054.1 coordinate 1,449, forward strand.
CCGGAAGCCCCCTCAAGGGCTTGCCACTGCGCCAATTTCACCCGCGGCAAGTATGCAACGGGCACTCTTGGTGACGTTGTAAAAAACGGTCACTCCAGATTTGTGAATTGCCCGGCGTGGGCGGGGCGGTTCCGTTCTCGCCGACTGAATCCGTGGCCGATCAGAGGCTGTCCGCTCGACTCCGCAGCCGAGACGCGTTTCCCAAATAAGTGCGAAGGAACGGCGAACTGTCACGGAGAAAACCACTCGGATCCATGGCCACAAGGCTCTGAAAATCGTGGATGAAATGGGCCTGATCGTAGAAACCATGGTCGAGCGCCAGCGACCGTAGCCGTTCACCGTCGGCTTCCTTCATCGCCCTGATCACGGAGTTTAGCTGGCAGATCTTGGCGAAATGCTTGGGCGAAACACCGACGGCGTGTTCGAAGTAGCGCCGAATCCGGCGGGTCGAGATCCCTTGCTTACGGCATAGATCCGCCACGCGGACAACCCCGTTGCGACAATGGATTTCCTCGATAATGGCCTCGACGACGGGAGCCGTGATTGCCGTACAAGCGAGATGGCTGAGACCTTGTTCCAAACTGGCAATAATGTCACTGAGTTCGCAGGCGCCCTTCAGATGACATTCCAACTGAGTCGCTGCGTCGGGATGGATCTCGGAGAGGTCGGCAATGGAGTCGGTCAGGTGATTCGCCGGCCGATGAAACAGCTTGTAGTACCCGGTGGGCGTGAGTTCAGCGCCTATGAGCTCGAAGCGGCCCTCGCTGCGCAGAACCGGACGCTCCTTGCAGAGTTGGCCGCCCAGAAACAGACGGAGACTTCTGTCGTAAACCCGCTCATTGAAATGGACGATCAGCGGGCTGCCGACAACGTAACTGAGGAAGATCCCGCCGGTGGGTGGGATGCGTAATTCTCCAGGGCTTTCAGAGACGCCATGCATAAAACGATGCACGTAAGGAGCGAGATCCGGGGTTGCCGGAAGTTGCCTCACGTGCGGAATGACGCGATCCATGCTCCTTTACTACCACAACCTTCGGGGTCTGGGTATCGAGTCCCGAAGGAAGGATCATGTACTGATGCGCACCGCCCGCACTGTTGCGCGGTGGTTGACGGCCGGGGAGCCACCCGCAGCAAGGGGATTGTCTGGAAACGACTGCTGGTCGCGAACTCTCCGTCGCGGGACACTGGATCTGAACCCGTCAGCGCCAGCCCTGGCGATACAGGAGGTACAACGCCGGAAGCAGGATGAACACGACAAAACCGCCCACCATGATGAGGACATAGCTGTCGGTCCTGAACAGGGCCTGGACCAGGTTGCCGTTGTCGCCGGCCACCACCAGGCTGGAGGCGCTGGAAACGCAGAAGGGCACGATGAAAAAGGCCAGCACATTTCCGATATGGTCGCGTATATAGCGGCTGCGCCTCTTCAGCGAAAGGTACTTGCCACTGCGGTTGCGGATCTGAAAGGCGTTGATGTTCAGCCCGAGACCGACGAACAGGGCGATGATCAGCGCGTTCATGAAGATCTCTGTGACCTCGGCGAGACTCAGTTCACCGATGTAACTCGCCACCAGATAGATCCAGGTCATGAAATAGACCAGGGACAGGAGCTGCCCCAGGCCGAAA
>JAWOCM010000056.1:0-29829 GCA_046483795.1 Desulfuromonadales bacterium
CAAAGAGGAAAACGAAACCCCAAAGGTCTTGTGCTTTTTCTTTGCGCCATGACTTCATTCTTTGCGACTTTGCGTTGAGACAATCTTCTCTTGGGTTATAAGTTCGAATTAAATAGGGGAGTTGCGACATGGAATGCATTTCGAAGGAATCGCTCCAACACTGCAGTTGTACCTATACGGCCTGCGACAAACTCGGCAATTGCTGCAAGTGCGTGATCCATCATCGCCAGAAAGGCGAGATTCCGGGTTGTTTCTTCAGCGTCGAAGCGGAACGCACCTATGATCGTTCCGTGGAAAATTTTATCCGTGACCAAAAAAGCCGGTAGCCCTTTGAACTCATCATCCTTTATTCCCATGACTCGGCGCGAGATGGCGGAGCGGGGCTGGGACGAACTCGATATTCTTTTCATCTCGGGCGACGCATATATCGATCATCCCGCCTTCGGCGTGCCCTTGCTCGCGCGATTTCTTGAAAACGCAGGCTTCAGGGTCGGTATAATTGCACAGCCGGATTGGCGGAGCAGGGATGCCTTCAAGGTACTGGGGCGGCCCCGTCTTTTCGCCGCCATATCTTCCGGCGCCATGGATTCGATGGTGAATCACTATACGGCCGCCGGAAAACTGCGCCGAGACGACGCCTACACCCCCGGCGGCCGGGCCGGAGCTCGTCCCAACAGGGCCCTGATTACCTATACGGCGTCCGTCAAAGGGGCCTTCAAGGGATTGCCGGTGGTCATCGGCGGCATAGAGGGCAGCCTGCGGCGGCTGGCACACTACGATTACTGGGATGATCGGGTCCGTCGTTCGATCCTGGTCGATACCAAGGCCGACCTTCTGGTCCACGGCATGGGGGAGAAGTCGCTGCTGACAATCGCGAAACGGTTGCAATCGGGCGAATCTGTTTCCGATCTGACTGACATCCCCGGCACCGCCCGCCTTGAAACCACAGAACCTCAGGGAGCGGTGGTGTTGCCCTCCTTCGACGAAGTCGCTGCTGACAAGGCAAAGTACAGCACGGCCTTTCGCCTGGCGGCTGAGCAGAGCAATCCTTTATGTGGAAAGCCACTGGCCCAGAAGCATGGCGCCCGTTTCGTTATTGTCAACCCGCCCGCCGAGCCTTTGAGCGAGATGGAGATGGATCGCCTGTATGCCCTTCCGTTCAACAGGCTCCCTCACCCGGCCTACAAAGAGGACATCCCGGCCAGTCGGCAGATTCTGTTCTCTGTGACCACCCATCGCGGCTGTTTCGGTGGCTGTGCCTTTTGCGCCATTACCCATCACCAGGGAAAGACGATCCAGTCCCGCAGTGAACAGTCTGTTCTGGACGAGATCGATCGGATTGCGGCCCACCCCGATTTCAAGGGCACCCTGTCCGATATCGGTGGCCCGACGGCCAATATGTACGGTTTGCAGTGCGGCAGCAAAGAGGCTGCAAGGCATTGCCGACGACCCGGTTGCCTGATGCCAAGGCCATGCCGCCATCTTGTGACATCCGACCGCCGCCTGGTGCGCATGCTTGAGAGAGTGCGCCGCCACAGCCTGGTCCGGCATGCCTATGTGGCCTCAGGAATCCGCTACGACCTGCTCGAACATCAGAGGGACTATTTCGATGCCCTGGTCAGTCACCATGTGGGCGGACTTCTCAAAGTGGCACCGGAGACGACGGCGCCGGGCGTGGCCGCAATCATGCGCAAGCCGGGACCGGGTGTTTTTGAGGATTTTCTGCGTCGATTCTGGGACAGCTGCCGGCAAAAAGGGTTGAAAAGGGCAGTGGTCCCCTATTTCATTGCGTCCCATCCAGGCAGTACCGTTTCGGATATGGTCGACGTCGCCCTGTTCTTAAAACGGCATCGGATGCGCGTGGAGCAGGTGCAGGAATTTACACCGACGCCCGGGACGTTATCGACCTGTCTTTACCACACCGGCATCGATCCCTTCACGGGAAAAGAGGTCCATGTGCCTCGTTCAGCGAAAGAACGCCGCTTACAGAAGGCGCTGCTCCTTTCCCATCGATCGTCCAGCCGTAAGGATGTCAGGGAGGCGCTACGTTTGTGTGGCAGAGAAGAAGAGGGCAGGGTCCTGCTGCGAGAGGAAGAGGGCGAAAAGGTTCAGCGGCATGCTCCTCGCCGCAGGAAAAGAAAGCCGGCCGGAAAATAAGACATATCAAGTTGTTCGTTTCAGAATGTCGAGTTCCCCTTTTTCCAGCAGATCAACAAAGACAGCGGTGATTTCAGGGTCGAACTGGGCTCCCGAACAATCGACCAGCTCCTGGATCGCCAGCTCCTTTGACAGAGCCGTGCGATAGGGGCGGTCGGATGTCATGGCATCGAAGGAGTCGGCGACGGCGAGGATTTTCGCCTCCAGCATGATGTCCTCTCCGGGAAGAGCTGCCGGATAGCCTTTGCCGTCGACGCGCTCATGGTGCTGGGCAATGATCGTGAGTACCTTTTTGAGAAAATGGATCGGTTCCAGAATTTTGTTCCCGATATGCGGATGTTGCTGGAGTTGGTCGATCTCACTATAAGATAACTCGCTCTCCTTGTGAAGAAGGCCGAGATCGATTCCGATCTTTCCGATGTCGTGGAGAATTGCGGCCTGCTCCAGATGTCTGCCTGAAACCGTATCCAGGCCAAAACGGGCGCCGAGCACCATACTGTAGTGACGAACTCTTTCGGAGTGACCTCGAGTATAAGCGTCGCTGGCCTCTATGGCGGACACCAGGGCCTGGACGGTAGCCAGGTAGGTTCTTTCCTGGTTTTCATAGAGGTTGGCGTTGTTGATGGCGATACTGGCCTGCGCAGCGATGGTGGAAAGCATCTCCAGATCCTCTTTCGTAAATGGAGTTGCGTCCTTTTTGTTGGCGACCGTCAGGGTCCCTCTGATTTTTCCCTTGATGAGCAAAGGAGCGCAAATGATTGTTTCACGGTAGAAACCGAGGAAACCGATGTTGCTGAAATGGTCCACTTTACGGACATCTTCAATCAGCAGAGGCTCCCCGTTGTTGATGACATGTTTTGATACCCCCCCGTCAACGATAGGGATGCGATCGTATTGGCTGAATTGTGAACTGACGCCTTGAATGGCGCCGATGGTAAAATGATCGCTGCCTTCATCGTATAGCAGCAGATAGCCTATTTCCGCTCTCAGGGTTGCGGCCGTTTTCTGCAGCAGAAGGTCGAAGATCTGCCTGGGTTCCATAGTGGAGTTGAGGGCCATACCCATCTCATTGAGAGTTGAAAGGCTGTCAACGGCAGACCGCAGCCGGTCATTTTTGGATTCCAGCTCGCTGGCCAGATCGGCAATCCTGTAGTTCGCTTCTTCGATTTCCTCGATGCGTTCTTCCAGAGAAACATTCAGGTATTCAATCTCCTGAAGACGTTCCTCAAGGGCGGTGTTCATCTGGCGTATTTCTTCATGGTGACACAGCTTTTCTTCCTGGATGGCGATCTCTTTTTCTTGAGTCAGCCTGGTGTTGATCGACTCCTGCAGTCGGTCGACCATCCCGTTGAACTTGCTGGAGAGCAGGGCCATTTCCGTCGAATTGCCAAGATGGGTGATGCTGGCTTCGAACTCCCCCTTTTCCACATGGGTCATGGCTCTCACCAGGCGGCGGATTGGTGTTTCGACGAAGACGATGAAGAAAAGGCCGATAATGCAGATCATGAACAAAAGAGTAGCGGCCGAGGTAAGAATAGTGGTCTGGCGACTTTCCAGCTTCAGCTTTTTGAGATGGTCCAGGGTCGTGTGAACATTGAGAATGCCCAGAACGGCTTTATCGGCATCGTGGCATTGATGGCAGGCTGGTGAATTCCGGATCTTCATCATGGTGCAGAAAACACCTGTGTCCTCATGAAGATGAGGTTCGAGGGTTCCGTTTTCTTTAAAAGAGTGCAGAGAAGATGCGGAGATGAAATCACCGATCTCTTCATCGTTGGCTGAAAGACGTATTCGCCCGGAGTCATCGAAGATACGTAATGATTTTATGGTGTCAGAGTGGTTGATACGCTTCATGATTTCATGGACATCGGGATTTTCGCTCCCGGTCATGGCCGTAATAAAACCGTGATGTATCGTCTCGGTGAGCACTCCTGTATACTCGATGGCAGACTGGGACAACATGGCTTTCTGGGTCTGCAGGTTCTGCCAGACTATAAGCCCCATTGCGACAATCATGGTGATCAGGACGATGCCGATGACCTTGATTTTAAGTGAAATGCCTGCCAAGATGCACTGTCCGTTTGTGTTTGATGCTGGTTGTTGGAAATCACGACCGCAGGGATCACGAAAGGGGAATTTTCGTCCCTCACGAAAGACACATATAAACATGGGAATAAATGTTTTGCCAAGTATAAATATCTGTAAAATTAACGGAAGTTTGGAGGAGGCTAATGTTCTGGCTGACCATTTTCGGATGCGTTCTTTTCGTTGAGGGGATCCCTTATTTCCTTTCTCCAAAGATGGTCAAGCAGATGGCGATGAGGGTGATCCAGATGCAGGAGTCTTCCATGCGGACAATGGGCTTCTGTCTGCTGGCCGCAGGACTTCTTCTTGTATTTGTGGCCACCCGCCTCCAGGGATGAAAAGCGATTGACTTGTTTTGGCTTTTATGTTTTTTTTAGACCGGTCAAAATTGCAGGAACAGGGTGGTTAATCTGTAGACTTATGCGTGTTGACGATTTTATTTTTGAACTGCCCGCGGAACAGATAGCCCAGAGTCCTGCAGAGTCCCGTGAAGCGTCCCGACTGATGGTTCTTGATCGCAAGAACCGGCAACTTGATACGGGATCGTTTGTCGATATTGTCGATGAATTCGAAGCCGGGGATGTGCTGGTTCTGAATGATACACGGGTGTTTCCAGCGCGTCTTTACGGGCGCAAGGCCACCGGCGGCAAGATCGAGATTATGCTCGTCCGGCGGCTTGATGGGGACGAGGAATGGCTGTGTCTACTCCGTTCCTCCCGGATGCCGAAAGCCGGGACAGAGATCATTATCGACGAACAACTGGCGGCGGTCGTTTGTTCCCGTGAGGAAGATCGCTACTGGCGCCTGAGCTTCAGCTGCGCCGGAGATTTTCTCGCCTACATCGAATCGATAGGACATATTCCCTTGCCGCCTTATATCAGGCGCGGGGATACGGCGTCCGACCGGGCCCGCTACCAGACCGTGTTTGCCCGCAAGAGCGGTTCAGTTGCCGCTCCCACAGCCGGTCTGCATTTTACCGACCGGATTCTCGAACGCCTGGCGGACAAGGGCGTTGAAATACATTTTCTGACCCTTCACGTCGGGCCGGGGACTTTCACGCCGGTTCAGGTCGAAAATATATCAGAACATCGTATGCACAGCGAACTGTTTACTGTTCCTCCCTCGACGGCAAAAGCTGTCACCCAGGCCAGGGGTGAAAATCGTCGGATCGTGGCAGTCGGGACCACAACGACCAGAACACTTGAGTACTTTGTCGACGATGAGGGTCAGCTGAAAAGCGGAACAGGCAAAAGCGACCTTTTTATCTATCCAGGGTTTGAATTCAGGATCATTGATGCATTGGTGACCAATTTCCACCTGCCGAAATCCACACTTTTGATGCTCGTTTGTGCTTTCGGCGGCAGTGAGTTCATCCTGAATGCTTATAATCGGGCGATCGCCGAGGGTTTTCGCTTCTACAGCTACGGCGACTGTATGTTGATAAAGTAGAGAATGTGGCTTTTACTTTCGATCTTTTAAATAAGGATTCCGGTACCCCTGCTCGTCGAGGTCGTTTGCAGACTCGCCGCGGAGCTATAGAGACGCCGGTCTTCATGCCGGTGGGCACTTTGGGCACCGTCAAGGGGATGTTGCCCGAGACGCTCGAGCAGCTCGGGGCTCAAATAATCCTTGCCAACACCTATCACCTTTTTCTGCGACCCGGGCATGACCTGGTCAGGGAGATAGGGGGCCTGCATCGGTTCATGAACTGGGATTGTCCTATCCTGACGGACAGCGGCGGTTTCCAGGTGTTCAGCCTCGGTGACCTGCGCAAAATTACAGAAGAGGGCGTGCATTTTCAGTCGCATCTGGACGGCTCCAGGCATTTTCTGACGCCCGAGTTGTCGATCGACATTCAGCAGGCATTGGGATCCGACATTCTTATGGCGTTCGACGAGTGTATCCCGTATCCGTCCTCGAAGGCGTATGTGGCCGAGTCGACCGACATGTCGGCGAGGTGGGCGCAACGCAGCAAACAGTCCCATGAACGCGAAGACGGTTCGGCTCTATTCGGAATCGTGCAAGGGGGGATGTTCCCCGATCTTCGCGAGAAAAGCGCAGCCGATCTGGTCGAAATCGGGTTTGACGGTTATGCAGTGGGCGGGTTGTCGGTCGGGGAGGACGCAGAGGTCATGTACGAGGTGATGGATTATACCCTCCCGTTTTTGCCGGAAGACCAGCCACGTTATGTGATGGGAGTCGGAACGCCGGAAAACCTGGTCGAGGGGGTCTGTCGCGGCGTCGATATGTTCGATTGCGTCATGCCGACCCGCAATGCCCGTAACGGAGTACTTTTCACCACTTTCGGCAAGATCAGCATCAAACAGGCCCGATTTTTACGGGATGACCAGCCGATAGATCCGGATTGCAGCTGCTATGTCTGCAGCAACTACTGCCGGGCTTATCTGAGGCATCTCTATCGCAGCAATGAAGTCCTGGCCGCTATGCTCAACACGCATCATAACCTGCATTACTACCTCAATCTGATGCAGGACATGCGCCTGGCGATCGAGGCGGGATTGTTTTCGGATTTTCGCCGGGAGTTTTACAGAAAACGTCAGTAATCGAGATATACGGCTCTGCGTGATCGCAACTTTTCGTTCACGTTTTTAACACTCTACCCGAAACATTAATATCAAGGAGGAACGTCCCAATGGTTTCTGAAGCTTTTGCCATGTCACAGAATGCGCAATCCGCCCAGGGCGGAAACCCTTATGGCGGCATCATCATGCTGGTTCTGATGTTCGCCGTCTTCTATTTCCTGCTGATCCGGCCCCAACAGAAGCGTGCCAAGCAACACAAGGAACTCATCGAAAATCTGAAAAGCGGCGATCAGGTCGTTACAGCCGGCGGTCTCCATGGCCGCGTCTCTGCTATCGAGGACACGACCGCCACCCTGGAAATTGCCAGCGGTGTTAAAGTCAAGATCAACCGCGCCTCTGTTGTCAGCAAACAGGGCGAATAACACAGCTTCCTGCCTGTTGATCAGGGATTGCTATTGCGCTCCTTGTGATGTGAATGGCACCGGCCTCATGCCGAAAGGAGTTTAAGCCGATATGTCGAAAAGCCTCAAGATTCGGGCCCTTGTGGTTCTGGTTTGTCTTGTTCTATCGGTGATTTTTCTGGCCCCCACTTTTGTAGGTGACGGCTTGCCAGATGTCATCAAAGACAACTTTGACCCGATCCACCTGGGACTTGACCTGCAGGGCGGCATGCATCTGGTTCTCGGCGTCGAGGTCGAGAAGGCCGTCGAGTCTCGACTCGATGCGACTGCCGATCAAGCGGAAAATCTGCTTTCTGACGAAGACATCGTTTACAAACGGGTCGAACGCCGTCCGGATAACACCATTGCCCTGATTGTGTACGACGAAGAAGCGGGCAACACCGCAGAAGAATTGATCGAGGAAAATTTCCCTTTTCTTGAATCGATGACCACGAGCGACGAGGGCAATTTTATTGAAAAACGTTATCGACTCAGTGATGACGAAATCGCCTATATCGAAGATTCCGCTGTCCGCCAGGCGCTGGAGACACTGCGTAACCGCGTCGACGAATTCGGCGTAAGCGAACCCTTGCTTCAGCGTCAGAGCGACAATCGGATCCTTATTCAGCTTCCCGGAATCAAGGATCCTGATCGGGCGATATCCCTCATCGGCAAAACGGCCAGACTCGAATTCAAGATGGTGCGCGAAGATATCGATCCTTCAGCGGCCGAAAAAGGCCAATTGCCCCCCGGAACCGAACTTCTCATGAAGAGGGAGGTCGATCCGAATACCGGCAGGAAGTACGAGACGCCCATCGTGGTGGAGAGCAAGACGATTTTGACGGGAGATCTCCTCGATGATGCGCGGGTCCGGATCGATAACCAATTCAACCAGCCCTACGTTTCCATCGATTTCAACAGCCTCGGCGCCAAGCGGTTCGATCAGATCACAGCCGCCAACGTCGGCCGTCAAATGGCGATCGTCCTTGATGATCAAGTCTATTCGGCTCCGGTGATCAGAGAGAGAATTTCCGGCGGGAGCGCCCAGATCTCCGGCTCCTTTACCGAACAGGAGGCGTCCGATCTCGCCATCATCCTGCGGGCCGGTTCCCTTCCGGCTCCGGTGAATATTCTCGAGGAACGAACTGTCGGGCCCTCCCTCGGTCAGGATTCGATCAACCAGGGAGTCCTTTCGGTCATCGTTGGCGGTGTGCTCGTCATCCTCTGCATGGTCATCTATTACAAGCTGTCCGGTATCGTGGCCAATATCGCTCTGACTCTTAATATCGTCTTCATCATGGCGCTGCTGTCGCTGCTCAAAGCGACGCTGACCTTGCCCGGAATCGCGGGGATCGTCCTGACCGTGGGCATGGCCGTGGACGCCAACGTGCTGATATTCGAGCGCATCCGCGAGGAGCTGCGCCTTGGAAAATCGGCTGTCGCTTCCCTGAATGCCGGTTACAGCAAGGCCTTTCTGACGATCATCGATGCCAACATCACAACCCTGATTGCCGCCCTGGTTCTTTTTCAGTTCGGCACCGGTCCGGTCAAAGGGTTTGCCGTGACATTGTCCATCGGCATCATAGCTTCACTGTTCACCGCTATCTTCGTATCCAGGGTTATTTTCGATTATTTTATCGCCCGGCGCGGTGCCAAGCGGTTGAGTATATAAAGGAGAGAGGCTCATGGAACTGATCAAACCCGGAATTAATCTCGATCTTATCGGTAAACGCACCATTGCTCTCTCTCTTTCCGCTGTCATCCTTTTGATCGGCTTCGTCTCGTTGCTGGTCAAGGGAGGTCCCAATTATGGCATCGACTTTGCCGGTGGGACGCTGATACAGGTTCAGATCCACACTGAGACCGACGCGGCGGAAATCAAGGAGGCTTTTAGCAATGTCGAAATGCAGAACATCAGCGTCCAGCATTTCGGAGACGAAGGCAATGAGTTCCTGATCCGGACCCCGGAATCGAGCGACAGAGAAGATTTATCGGAAAACGTCTCCACAGCGCTCGAAAGCAGGTTCGGAGAAGAGAATTTCCAGGTTCGCCGTGTCGAGATGGTTGGACCGCAGGTGGGCCAGGAACTTCGGAAGAAGGGATTGTTGGCTATCGCCTATGCGATGGTCGGGATTCTGATATACATCACCTGGCGATTTGAATTCCGCTTCGCCCTCGGTGCCATCATCGCCCTGTTTCATGATGTACTGATTACGCTGGGGGTCTTTTCGCTTTTCAATCGCGAGATCGACCTGCCCATTATCGCCGCGTTTCTGGCAATCATAGGCTATTCCCTCAACGACACGATCATCGTCTACGACCGGATCAGAGAGAACCGGGGACGGCACCATGAGGAGAACTTCACGACAGTGGTCAACCGCAGTATCAATGAGACACTGTCGCGGACCGTGCTGACCTCGGGGACGAGTCTGCTCGTCGTCCTCTCCCTCTTCTTTCTCGGCGGCGGCGTTATTCACAACTTCGCTTTCGCCCTTCTGATCGGCGTTCTCGTCGGTACCTATTCTTCTATTTTCGTGGCGAGTCCGATGCTGGTGTTCTGGGAGGATTACAAAAAATCCAGGCCCGCCGAGACGGCTTAAAGGAGACATGCTCCATGGAAAAGAAAAACGAAATGATGCTGCTTGTCAGCATTGCATTTGTCGTCGGTCTGCTTGTCGGCATCATCGGAGCCAACGTCATGCAGGATACTCCGACTCCAGGGCAGACAGCTTCTGCGCCTCCTCCGACGACCGGTGGCCAAGGCAACCAGCAACAGCAGGTTCAGCAGCTCAAGAAGATCGTCGCCGACGACCCTGAAAACCGCAACGCATGGGTTCGGCTGGGACATGCCTATTTCGACAGCAATCAACCGACCAAGGCGATCGAGGCCTACGACAAGGCACTGGCCCTCAATTCCAACGATGCAGACGTGCTTACCGACCAGGGCGTCATGTTCCGACGCATGGGCTGGTACGACAAGGCGATCGAAAATTTCGCCAAGGCGAACGAGGTCAATCCTTCTCATGCAGTCAGTCTTTTCAATATGGGCATCGTCTATCGGTATGACCTGCAGGATTTCGACAAAGCGATTGAAGTCTGGGAGAAATACCTCGAGGTCAATCCGACAGGTCCCCAGGCTGAACAGGTCCGGGCGGAGCTGGAATTCCTGAAGAACAATTCCAGGGGACAATAAGGTCAATACCTGAAGCCGGACCGCCACCCTCGGTCCGGCTTTATTTATACGAGTGACAGCGAGGGGACTTCATCCCCTTTGTATTGAACCGCTACTCTCCTCCCATCCCATGAACGACACCGGCCGCGTATCCTCCAATATCTGAAGTTACAACCGGAGCATCATGGAACAGGTCAGTCATCACAAATGGGTTCATCGGGCAGAAAACATCGCTGCAGCGATTGATCAACTCATGGCCTTGCCGGGGTTGACTCTGCCGACCGCCCAGGTCCTGGCGTCGCGTGGCTTCAACGAGACAGCAGAGGTCGAGACGTTCCTCAAAGGCCGCCTCGGATCACTGCCCGACCCGTTTTTAATGTCCGGCATGACTGCCGCGGCTTCACGTATCGTTTCGGTTATAGAAGCCGGGGAGAAGATCCTGGTCCATGGCGATTACGATGTGGACGGGATCAGCGGGACATCCCTGCTCGTGGAAACTCTTCGTTGTTTCGGCGCCGATGTCGACTATTTCATTCCCCTGCGCCTCGTCGAAGGGTATGGGTTGTCCTCAACGGCGATAGAGAAAGCAGCCATGGAGGGCATCAAGGTCGTGCTTTCAGTCGATTGCGGCATTACCGCAGTGGAGGAGGCGGCTCTGGCCCGTCGCCACGGCATCGATCTGGTGATCACCGATCATCACCTTCCCGGTGACGAACTTCCGGATGCCTGCGCCATCGTCGATCCGCACCTTGGCTCCTGCTCCTTTCCAGACAAGAATCTCGCTGGGGTCGGGGTCGCTTTCTTTCTGATGATCGCCGTGCGCAAACTGCTGAGGGAAAGAGGATGTTTTTCTTCGACAGCAGAACCTGACCTGCGGGACGGTCTCGACCTGGTCGCCCTCGGAACAATCGCCGATGTCGTGCCGCTGGTCGGAGTCAACCGCCTGCTGGCGCGGGCGGGACTGACTGTCCTCGAAAAGAGCAAGCGGCCCGGCGTCCGCGCGCTCAAGGATGTGGCCGAGGTCAAGGAGGTCAATTGCGGAGCCGTCGGTTTTCGACTTGCTCCGCGCTTGAACGCCGCCGGGCGTCTGGAGGATGCGGCACTCGGCGTTCGCCTGCTTCTCGAAACCGATGATGAGGCGGCAACAGAGGCGGCTCGAAAGCTCGATCTGTCCAATCGCCGCCGGCAGGAGATCGAGGAGGTCACACTGCAGCAGGCGATGGATCAGCTTGCCGCAAGACCCACGGAGGAGAACCGTACGATCGTTCTCGCCGACGAGCGCTGGCATCCGGGGGTTATCGGTATCGTCGCCAGCCGCCTGGTGGAGCGTTTTCACAGGCCTGTGGTGCTCATCGCGGTCGATGGAGAGCAAGGCAAAGGCTCGGCCCGTTCAATCCCGGGATTCCATCTGCACGGGAACCTTGATTGCTGTCGCGAACACTTGCGATCTTTCGGCGGTCACGAATGTGCCGCAGGCTTGTCGATCAGTTCGGCGGATATTCCGTCGTTTGCCCTTGCCTTTGAGAATCGGGGAAAAAAAATACTCGATGAAGACGATCTGATGCCGCGCATTCTTCATGACGGTGAACTGAGTTTCGATGAGCTCGGGCTGCAGGAGGTCGAACAACTCGCGTCATTGGCTCCTTTCGGCATGGGCAACCCGGAGCCTGTTTTTCTGGCACGAAACCTCTCTTTGAGACAGGTCCAGATCGTCGGGAAAAATCACTTGCGCTTCACCGCCTGTCAGGGAGGCTACAGCTTCGCAGGGATAGGCTTTGCCATGGCGCCACGAAAAGGGTCCTTTTCGGGACCTGTCGATATGCTTTTCTCTCCCGCCCTGAATCATTACCGCGGTCGAACCTCGGTCCAGTTGAAGTTGCGGGATTTTCAACCGTCATCCCTCTAAATGATTTTGTGGGTTGCCGTTTTCGGTCGCAGCTTCCATCTTTGGATTAAAGCAGGTATAACAGGTACATTCTGCTTTCGTAGGGGAAGATGGTTCTCTTCAAGACAACCTGATTGAGTTTTATGACTGAAAGGTGATGAAATTGATAGATTCCGTGCCGAAGTCCATGATTCTGGGAACCGGTTTGTCCGTTCCTGAAAAAATCCTGACCAACCGGGAGTTGGAAAAGGTTGTCGATACGTCCGACAAGTGGATTAAAGAACGGACCGGTATAGAGCAGCGTCACGTTGCCGAGCCAGGCACGGGTGTATCCCGTTTCGCTGCCGAAGCCGCAAATAGAGCTCTTGCAGATGCCGGGATTTCCGCCAGTGAACTCGATTTTATCATTGTTGCTACGGTGACCGGGGATTACAAGTTTCCTTCCACCGCCTGCCTTGTCCAGGATTTGATCGGCGCTGCCGGAGCGACCGCATTCGATCTGTCTGCGGCCTGTTCGGGGGTGGTCTACAGCCTACAGGTTGCAGACAGCCTGATCCGTGCCGGCGCCGCCCGACACATTCTGGTCATCGGCGCCGAAGTGCTGACATCGATGGTGAATTGGCAGGATCGGGATACATGCGTTCTGTTCGGCGACGGTGCCGGCGCTTTTGTCCTCGCTCCCTCAAAGGACGGGCGCGGTATCATGTCCGTAGAGACCAGAAGTGATGGATCATTGAGCGAACTTTTGATCAATCCCGGCTGCGGCAGCGTGAATCCCCCCACGGTGCAAAATGTTTCCGAACAGCTGCATACCATCAGGATGAAGGGGCGTGAAGTGTTCCGCAACGCCGTCTCTTCCATGACCCGAGCCTTGAATACCGCCCTGGACCAGGCCGGGGTCGACGCAGCTCAACTCGATCTGCTGATACCCCATCAGGCCAATATGCGTATTATCGATGCCGTGAGCAGAAATTTCGAGATCGATCCCGACTGTGTCTATAAAAATGTGGCCCGGTACGGCAATACATCGGCAGCGTCCATCCCCATAGCCCTCGATGAAGCAAGGCGAGAGGGGCGCGTCGGCGAAGGATCTCTGATCGGGCTGGTCACCTTCGGCGCCGGTTTGACCTGGGGTGCGGCAATCCTGCGCCTTTGATCTGTGCGCATGACCCGGGGGAGCACCGATTCTGCCTTCGGGAGGCGGGCCATTCCATTTATATTTCAGGTTTATGACAAAAGGCATAGGCTTTGGCTGACACCGATGAAGATATTCGCTTGACCGAGGGTTCAGAGGCACAAGGGGCTGCTCTGACGGACAAACTTGTCCGCATTCGAAAGGGCCTGAATGATTTCACCGCTTCCACCGAAGTGGAATTTCTGGATATCGGGAAGGGGCTCCAGGTTTTTCACCAACGATCCGGGGACCTGTCTCGGCGAGCTTCGGCGATTGTTAATCTGATGCACGGTGAGGAGATCACCGGCACGATCGAGGGCCTCCAGAATCTTCTCCGCCGGATCGGGGTATACACGGAAACTCTCGAAAATGAATCCACCGACGCCAATGAGCGCTTGCTCGACGTTCTGCAAAAACTCGATTCGGTCGAGGAGTCGGTTTTCGGATTCAGAAAAATAGTGAAGAACATGACGGTCCTGGGGCTTTCCACAAAAATAGAAAATGCCCGCAATGTCGCTGATGAGGAGGGTTTCAACATCCTGGCCAATGATCTCGTCCAGTTGGCAAACAACATTGATCAGCAGGCCAGGCAGGTCCAGGAGAAGCTGGAGAACCTGGAAAACTTTGTTGGCAAAGCCGTTGACAATATAAAGTCCTTGAAAAACAAGCAAGGCCAGCGGACGCGACGTCTTCTCTCAGATACCCTGGACAGGGTGGCTCTTCTTGCAGAGGAAAATCAGCTCTCATCGCAGAACACTGAAGAGATTGCATTGCTGATCAATTCCATAGCAGACAAGATTGGTAACGTTGTGTCATCAATCCAGTCCCACGACTTGACACGCCAGCAGATTGAACATGTGGCCACAGCCCTTCAGGATCTTGAGAGCCGAGTTGGAGAGAAAATCCAGGACGGCATCACCCATGGCGAACTCGACCGGATGGCCGGGGAGGTGTGTCGACTTCAGGTCGCTCAACTCGAGCACTCCAGGGATCAACTCCTCTCGGCCGTTCAGAACATGGAAGAGAGTCTGCGCGAGATTGCTGTCAGCGGTCTGACAATGGCGGAACAGACTGTGAAAATTGCAGGTACAACCAACGAGGCCGGGTTTTCATTTCTTGCTGCCATGCAGCAGGAAACGGCCTTGATCTCCGAGGCACTGAACGAGAATGCAGAGGCCAACAAGAAATCGGCCGCTACGTTGACGGAGTTGTCCAGAAGCGTGGCCCAGATGGACGATTTCCTCCAGGAGATCGAACGCATCGGCGGCGAGATGAAAGTACTGGCCCTCAATGCCGGCATCAAAGCCGGGCGCACACGGGATGGCGGTGCAGGCCTTTCAGTCATTGCGGAAGCGATTCAGAAACTCTCTGGTAATGCTCTTCGCGCGACGACGACTATGGCCGGTATGCTTCGGGAAATTACCGGCTCCGCTCAGAAACTCGGCAGCGAAGAGGGGAGTGACCTGGAACTACAGACCACCAGGATCAATGAATTCATTAAAGAAGTCGGAACCCTTCTTCAATCATTACAGGGTCTGAAGGAGAATATCGTTACCAACCTCACCGGCATCGGTGAAGAAGGACGTAATCTGGCCGAAGATATCGATCTGGTTGCCTCCGGCGTATCTATTCGCGAAAAGACGATCAGGGTTTTTGGTTCGATTCTTGAAAATATCAGGGAGTTGTCTGCCCCGGAAGCGATCCATGGTACAACGGGCAGGGACACAGGTGTTTATGGTGACCTGATGGGTCGCTACACGATGCGCAGCGAGCGCGAAGTCCACCGATCTGTTATTGGTGAAAGTACCGGCCTCGTACATTGGGAAGCCGACGAAGGCGAACGGGACACTGAGTTCGGGGACAACGTTGAACTCTTCTAGTCCGGAACGATCAGGGCTCCCGCAAGGACGAACGAGACATTGGAGAGGCACCACAAGATGAGCCGGAGTCCGGTGGATTTTCCGGAGAAGCCGTTTATGGTTGCAACCCGGACAAGCATACCGATCGAGAGGTCATAATGAAAGATCAGGTCTCATCCGCAACGACAAAAAACACATTTCAGGTTCCCCCGGACGCCACCATCAGGAATGCTGCGGCCCTCACGGACGGTCTTCGAGAGGCGATCAGAGAAACTCCGGCCCTAATTCTTGATCTCTCTCGTGTTGAGAGTGTCGATCTGTCCTTTTTCCAGATTCTTCTGGCCGGGCAGCGTATGGCCGGGGCAATGCAGAAAACGTTGACCCTGAATCCACAAAGCGTTTCAGAGGTTGTTCGGGAGGCTGCCGCTCTTTGCGGCTACAGCGCCCACCTCAAAGGGTCATTGGCCGATGAAGATGCCTGTTTATGGAAGGAGGAGGGCTGATTCCATGTCGAAAAGAATCATGACAGTCGATGATTCTGCCAGTGTCAGGCAGATGGTCAGTTTTACCCTTAAGAATTCCGGCTATGATGTACTGGAGGCTGATGACGGACAGGCGGCGCTCGAGATGATGCAGGAGCAGGCCGTCGATATGATCGTCACCGATCTCAATATGCCGCGGCTTGACGGGATAGAACTGATTCGTGAAGCCCGCAAGCTCCCTGGCGGAAAATTTATCCCGATCATCATGTTAACGAGTGAATCACAAGCCGGGAAAAAGCAACAGGGCAAGGAGGCTGGCGCCACAGGCTGGATTGTCAAGCCATTCAAACCCGAGCAGCTTTTGGCGGTCGTGCAGAGGGTACTTATATGAACGATTTTCATGGGGAAGCCTTCCTTGAAGAAGCCAGAGAGCTTCTGAGTTCCCTGGAGTCATCGCTTCTGAAGCTGGAGAAAGATCCTCAGGATCAGGAGTTGATCGATCGGGTGTTCCGGGCTCTGCATACGGTCAAAGGCTCAGGGGCGATGTTCGGGTTCGATTCCATCTCTGATTTCACCCACCACGTCGAATCGGTATTCGACCGGGTCCGCAACGGGGAAATTCAGATCGACAAGGATCTGATTACCCTGACTCTGGCAGCAGGAGACCACATAACGGCTCTTCTCGAAGAAATACGGGGAGGGGATCCGGTCGAGGAAAAAACTGCTCGGGACCTGACGGATCGCTTCAAGCTCTACCTTCCACAGAACGACGTGGAGAGCGAACAGAGCTTCGCCGATTTTCATTCCGATGATAATCCAAAAAAGACGTTTCGAATCCGCTTTAAACCCAACCGTGATATCTTTCTGCGTGGAGTGAACCCGCTCGGACTGCTCCGGGAAATCCGCGAAATGGGTGAATGCCTCATTGTTGCACAGACCGATCTCATCCCTTCTCTCGAAGAGCTTGATCCTGAAGCCTGCCTGCTTTACTGGGATATCATTCTCACCACAGAAATGGGTTATGAGGCTATCCGCGACGTCTTCATCTTCGTGGAGGCTGACAGCGACATCCACATTGACATTATCGATGAGGAGGGGTGGGTCGTTGGCGACGAGGACAACAAGAAGCTCGGAGATATCCTCGTCGACCGCGGGGAACTTCCGGAAAGCGATCTGGAAAAATTTCTCCATTCCAAGAAGCGACTGGGAGAAAGCCTGGTGGAGGCGGGCGTTCTTAACGCCGGCCAGATCGATTCGGCTCTTGCCGAGCAGCAACATCTCAACCGCATGCGCCAGGAAAGACGTCAGTCCCAGGGGGCTTCGACCATAAGGGTACGAAGCGCCAAACTCGATTCGCTTGTCAACCTTGTCGGTGAACTGGTCACCATGCAGGCACGGCTGAGCCAGCTGGCGACCGATCGCGAAGACGAGGACCTGCTCGCCGTGGCCGAACAGGTCGAACATCTGACGTGGGAGATGCGCGACGAGATCCTCAATATCCGAATGATTCCTATCGGCACAACATTCAGCAATTTCAACAGACTGGTCCGCGATCTGTCGCAGGAACTCGGAAAAGACGTGGAACTGGTGACGCGCGGAGCGGAAACCGAACTCGACAAGACGGTTATCGAGCGCCTCAACGACCCCCTTGTGCATATCATCCGAAATTGTATCGACCATGGCATTGAACAGCCTGAAGTACGTGAGAAGGCAGAAAAGCCCCCCAAGGGAACCGTCACTCTTTCCGCAGTTCATTCGGGTGCCAATGTGGTCGTGGACATTCATGACGACGGGCAAGGGCTCGATAAAGACCATATCCGTCGCCGCGCTGTCGAAAGGGGACTCCTGTCTGCCGATGACGAAGTGTCCGACAAGGAGCTCGCAGCGCTTATCATGGCCCCGGGCTTTTCAACGGCCGACTCGGTGACCAGCATCTCGGGTCGCGGCGTGGGAATGGATGTCGTCAAGCAGGCGATAGACGATCTGCGTGGCAATATCGAAGTTTCCAGCCAGCGGGGCAAGGGCACAAAATTCTCCATCAAATTGCCTCTGACCCTCGCCATCATTGACGGGCTGTTGGTCGAGATTGCTGATGAACGCTTCGTCTTTCCCCTGTCCGCCGTCGAGGAGTGCGTCGAACTCAAGAGGAGCGATATGAATCGACATCAGGGACGGGACCTGGCCAATGTTCGTGGGGAATTGATCCCTTATATCCGTCTGCGCAATCATTTCGACATTCACTCCGATCCTCCGGAAATCGAACAGGTTGTCATCACCCATGTGGATGGCCATCAGATCGGTTTCGTCGTTGATCAGGTTGTCGGTGAGCACCAGACGGTCATCAAAAGCCTGGGCCGGCTTTATCATGAGGTCAGCGGATTCTCCGGGGCTACCATTCTCGGCGATGGAACCATCGCTCTGATCCTCGATCTGCAGCATCTTTTTCGCACAGCTGAAAACCAGGAGCGCCAGTCCTTCGAAAAGTCCGGGCCGGCGGCCCGTTCAAGTTCCAGAAATGCTGACTTACCGGCTTCGGAACGGCAGTAACGACGAATGGTTTGCGAAAAAGGGGGGGAGCCTTCAGGGATGAAGAAGGAGTCGTATTTGAGGTCTGTAGAGATCATGTCAAACCAGGACTTCATAAAGTTCAGTCAGTTTATTCATTCCCGTCTCGGCATCAAGATGCCGCCCCAGAAAAAGAGCATGCTTGAAGCAAGATTGCGCAAGAGGCTTCGGGCTCTCGGTCTTAAAAGCTTCGGCGAGTATCGCAACATGTTTTTCAGCGAGGAGGGGATGGCGCTGGAACTGGCAAATCTCTGCAATGCAGTGACTACCAACAAAACTGACTTCTTTCGAGAACCTGCCCATTTCGATTTCCTCACAACCACCGGAATGGACGAACTCAAGAGGCGGTTTTTCCCTTCCGTGAAGGCGGATTTGCAGGTCTGGAGCGCTGGGTGTTCTACCGGCGAAGAGCCCTACACTCTGGCGATGGTTCTGGCCGAATGGTTCGGGGAACAGGGGGACGATGATTTTTCGATCCTGGCGACCGATCTCTCGACCCGTGTTCTCGATACAGCCCGCACCGCGATCTATGACATGGACAGGATCCTCCCCGTATCCCATACCCTTCGCCGGAAGTATCTCCTGAAGAGCAAGGATAAGGACCGCCGGCAGGTCCGGATCGGTCATCGGCTTCGGTCCCGGCTACGTTTCCGACAGCTGAATTTCATGGATCCGGACTATGAGATAACACATTCCTTCCACATTATTTTCTGCCGCAATGTGATCATATATTTCGATCGTCCGACCCAGAAGACCATTGTCGGACGGATCTGCCGCCATTTGCTGAGCGGAGGATTTCTTTTCATGGGACACTCGGAAACTCTCAGCGGCCTGGATCTTCCGCTTCAGCAGGTTGCCCCGTCGGTTTACAGAAAGATATAAACAGGAGTGCATGCTGGCACGACATCCGGAGTAAGATGACATGGGGAAAAAGACCAAGATCCTGATTGTTGACGATTCGGCTGTAGTGCGTCAGACTCTCGAGGCGATCCTCAATGAAGCTGCCGATCTCGAAGTGGTCGCAACGGCAGGAGATCCCTATATCGCTGCCGGCAAGATCCGCAAACAGGTTCCCGATGTCATTCTTCTGGACGTCGAAATGCCCCGGATGGACGGCATTACATTCCTCATAAAAATCATGAGGCAGCACCCTATCCCGGTGGTGATCTGCTCGTCTTTGACAGACAAGGGAACCGAGACAACCTTCAAGGCGCTGCAATTCGGCGCCGTCGACATCATCCACAAGCCCAGGATGGGCGCCAGAAAATTTCTTGAAGAGTCAAAAGTCCAGATTTGCGATGCCGTTCGGGCGGCTTCCCTTGCAAAGCTTTCAAGACTGTCGTTACGCGACGACCTTGCCCCCAAACTCTCGGCCGATGCCATGATCAAGGCCGAGTTCCGGCCCTCCTCGATAGAGAAAACCGACCGGGTCGTCGTCGTTGGCGCTTCCACCGGCGGCACCGAGGCACTGCGCGTATTTTTGGAAGGCATGCCGGCCGATGCCCCCGGCATTGTCATCGTTCAGCACATGCCCGAAAATTTTACTGCAGCGTTTGCCAGGCGGCTCAACACCATTTGCCGGATGTCGGTCAGAGAGGCGACTGCCGGCGATACGGTTCTGCCTGGCACCGCCCTGGTGGCCCCGGGGAGTCGTCATGTTCTGCTTAAGCGTAGCAGCAGCCGATATTATGTCGATGTTAAGGACGGTCCGCTCGTATGTCGTCATCGCCCCTCGGTCGATGTCCTGTTCCGGTCGGCGGCCCGTTATGCCGGAACCAATGCGGTGGGCGTTCTCATGACCGGCATGGGCGATGACGGAGCCAATGGCCTGCTCGAAATGCGTGAAGCCGGTGCCCAAACCATCGCCCAGGATGAGCAGACAAGCGTCGTTTTCGGTATGGCCAGTGAAGCGATCAAAAGGGGAGCCGCATGTCGGGTCCTTCCGCTCGATACGATCGGCGCCGAGATTTTGAAAATCTGCTCAACGGGCTGAACGGAGCTGTGGATACCCGTTCTTCCAGGACTCTCGAGACTGTAAAACTGTTGCCCGCCTCTATCGCCTATGCTAGTGTGATTTCAGTACAAATCGCAGATTCGCACACAAATCCTTCCGGACTTTTCCGAGTCCTTTCGCCGCAGGTCGATTTCGTTGAAGACGAAAGAGCGCCTTGATAAACTGGTCGTCGACCGGGGTCTGGCTCCCTCAAGGGAGCGTGCACAAGCTCTGGTGCTGGCCGGACAGGTCCTTGTCGAGGAACGTGTTGTCGACAAGGCCGGATCCCAGGTTTCGGTATCCTCCAGTATCCGACTGCGCGGCACCGATATCCCTTACGTTTCCCGGGGAGGGCTCAAACTGGAAAAGGCTTTGAAGGTGTTTTCCATTGACGTGTCCGGACGGACCGCTATCGACGTCGGAGCCTCGACAGGCGGTTTTACCGATTGTCTCCTTCAACACGGCGCCTCGGCTGTTATCGCTGTCGATGTCGGTTACGGGCAGCTGGCATGGAGCCTGCGCCAGGATGAGCGAGTCGTCAATTTCGAGCGCACCAACATCCGTCACCTCAAATCTGCCGACCTACCCTGGCGCCCCGACCTGGCTGTGATCGATGCGTCCTTCATCTCACTGGACAAGGTCCTGCCACCAACGCTGGAGCTTCTCACGCGGCCGGCTCACGTCCTGGCCCTGATCAAACCGCAGTTCGAAGTCGGCAGAGGGAAAGTCGGCAAGGGAGGTGTTGTTCGCGATTCGACCATGCATGAACAGGTCCTCGATAAAATCCGGGCGCTCGCTCTGGAGCTGGAATGCAGGGTGATCGGTATTGATGAGAGCCCCGTCCTGGGGCCGAAGGGCAATCGCGAATTTCTGATTTGTCTCCACAGGGAGGCGCCGTGACCTTCCTCAGGCCAACATATTCTAACGCCCGGAGCTTGATTCCGGCGAACAGGTTCCTTCATGATACGGATTCTTCACACGGCTGATCTGCTTCTCGATTACTCCTTTGCCGGCAACGACGAATTGGCAGCGCTGCGGCGGGGCGATCAACTGCGGACTTTCGAAAAACTGATCAATCTGGCGATAAAGAATGAAGTCGACCTGATGGTGTTCGCCGGCAACCTGTTCGCGACGCCGCGACCGGAGCCGGAGCTCATCGAGTCGGTCTGCAACGGCTTGCAGCGACTGGTCGACCGCCAGATTGTGCCGGTTGTCCTTCCGGGCGGTCTGGACGGCATCCCGACGCCCGACAACATCTACCGGCTGACCTCCATTCCCGGTCTCCTGCTGAGCGATGTCAAAAGCCTCCGACAGCCGATATCCCTGGATGTGAAATCAACCATGGTGCATCTGTACGGATTCGCATGGGGCAGTGATGGGGATCCCTCCGGTCTCTCCTCCATGACACGTCTCGACAAGCCCGGAATTCATATCGGAATTCTGCAAGCAGGCGCCGATGGCGATCAATCAGATTATTTTTGCGAACTGCCCGCAGTCGATTTGAGAATGCTCCGAAGTTGGGGGCTCGACTATGTCGCTTTGGGCAATTGCCGGAACTGGCGGGAGTTCGCAGATGAAGATGACGTACAGGGGGTCTTTCCCGGCACACCGGAAGCCGTTTCCTTCGAGGAGACAGGGCTGAGGCACTGCGCCCTGGTGACTCTGGACGGAGAAACGACGAAACTCGAAAAGATTCCCGCCAACAGCCGCACTCTCGAGAAAGCCGAAATCGACATTTCGGGAATTGAGACTACGGCATCTATTGCCGAAGCTATAGGCGAACATGCCCATCCAGAGACAGTTTTTCGAGCTGTCCTGAAAGGCGAGCCTTCTGTTCTCCCCGATTTGGAGACGCTGCACATTTCGCTGGCCGAGCGGTTTGCCCGACTGGAGATAGACGATCGCAGTGTGCTTCTCGAAGGCAGGTTCCCGGCCATATTGCGACAGCGCGGTCAACCCTTTGCCCGCCTGCTCGAAGAAGCGGAACATCTCCGCTCACAGGCAACAGAGAGCAAGGATCTTCTTTTGCTCGACGAGGCATTTCGCACCGCCCTGGAGAAACTTGAAAATGCCGAAGAGGGGCGGTCATGATTATACGCTCCGCCGAATTCCAGGGTTACGGTCCTTTTACGCGAAGAACCTTCGAATTTCGCCGGGGGCTGAATCTCGTCTACGGGCCGAACGAATCGGGAAAATCCATTTTGATGGAGTCCGTGGCCGTCGCCCTTTACGGAGGCAGGGAAAAGCAGAATCTACAGAGTTGGGGGCTCGACGGAGACTGTAAAATGACTTTGCTCCTCGAAGGGAAGGGCAGCAGCGTTCGCCTGAATCGCGACCTGGCCAGCGGACGGATCTCCTTTTTACACACGGACGACATGTATCGGACACTCTTTCGCTTCGAGGGAGTTCCCGATGCCGAAAGCGAAGATGAGCAGGCCCGGCAGCTCGCCGAACAACTCCAGGAGATATTCGGTCTCTCCGGGGCCGAAGAATTTCGTGATATTCTGACTTTCCAGCAGGAAAGGGGTCCCCTTCAAACAGACGGCATGCTTTCTTCGCATATTCTCGCGCTCTGTCACCAGGATGATAAAGGCGACGATATAGCCCTGAACCGTGCGGTTGCTGAAATAGAGCAGGAGTATCTCAGCCAGACGAATGTCAATCCCTGGGGAGAGGATCTGCCGCAGGACGGACCCTTGCAGAGAATCCGGCACCAGCTTGCAGAACTTGAGGAGAGCTGGTATCTGCGCCAGAAGTCGCTGAAATCTGTCAGCCAGCTGCGAAAAGAGATGGCCGGCCTCGAAATTGAAGTCGAAATGGATGAGAGCGAACTGGATCGGGGAGAAACGTTTCTGAAGCGTTTCCGTACCGCACTTACCGCCGGGAGCCCTGACGATAAATCCCCTTCAGGAGAGCTTGACGAAATCGATGCCGAGCGGGAGAAAGTCTTTCAGCTTATCCGCAGGCGGGAGGATCTTATCGATGAAAGGGAGAGTCTGAGCCCCGGCGACGATTCCGATGAGGAGGTGATGCCTCTGGCCGAAGAGGCCGAAGAGGCGCGTCAGGGGCTGCACGGTCTTCAAGCCGAGACAGCCGAGTTGCGGCGCGAGTTGATCACGGCAGCCGGCCCATCCTGGCTTTTCCCCACAGGAGCCATGGCCTGTTTCTTCGCTCTGGCCGGCGTCCTCGCTTTTCTGTATCCCGATCTGATGACTGTCGCAATGCTCGGAGCCCTTTTTTTGAGTCTTCTGGGATGGGTCCTCCATATCTGGCTGCTCAGCACAAAGAGAAGCGAGATCGCAGAGAAAAAAGAACGAATGCTGGCACTTGACAGGCAGAGAGAGATGGCCCAGGATCGCCTGGCTGAAATCGACGAGCGGCTTGAGAATGCAGGCTTGCCTGTGTCTTCGAGAGACCTGGAGCACATTCGCGAACGAACCGCCCGTCTTCGCGAATTAGATAACGAGCTCGACGACATCGAAAGTGCCTTGAGTACCATGAAGGATCCGGTCGAGCTGGATGCAAGACGGCAGAAGGTTCTGGGCGAGAATCCCGCAGACGGGGCAGAGGTGAAAGACCAGGACCAGAACGAGGATATGGCCGGTCCGGAAAGCGTCGCCGAGGCGGAACAGCGACTGGAGAAGTTCCGGATTCAGTTGAACGACAAGAAAGTGCATCTTCAGGAACTTCACCGGCAGAGAAAAGAGGCGGTTGCAGAAGTGCGCGATCTTGGGACAATAGAGCGAGAGGGAGAGCAGCTGAAAGGGCGAGAGAGTCGCATTTGCCGACGTCTGGCGGTTCTCGCAACAGCACGGGAACTGCTCTGCCGGATCGAGGGGCGACACGAAGGCGGTGGGATCGAAAAGCTCGCCGAGGCCATCGGTCGCCATACCAGGCACCTGACAGGCGGCCGGTATCGCCAGATCCGCATCGACGACAGGGGCAGTATCCTGCTGAAGGCCCGGGGGGGAACATGGGAGCCGCTGCCATGCTTCGGCAGAGCCACAGTCGATGCCGTCGGAGTGGCTGTGCCCATGGCTCTGATCGATATTTTCTTCCATGATCGTTCCGTGCCGCTGCTGCTTGATGAACCGCTTGTCAACCTGGACCAGAAACGCATGGATGAAACCCTGAAGCAGCTCGAGCAGATGGCGGCCCACCATCAGATCATTCTTTTCAGCCATCAGGAAAGTCTGCTGAAAAGAGCGGCCAAATCAGGGTGGAACCTGATCACCCTCAACGGCAAGGAGGCCAGGCGCTCCTCCCCGGATGACGAAAGGAGTAAGGACGATGAGCAGCAACAACTGCATCTTCTGTAAGATAGTTGCAGGGGAGATCCCTTCGAAGTTTCTCTATGAGGACGATACGATTGTGGCTTTCGAGGACAACAATCCTCAGGCGCCGCATCATATCCTCATTATACCGCGCAAGCACATCCGGACAACGCTCGACTTGACGACCGCCGACAACGAGATGGTCGGTCACATCTTCCAGGTGGCCGGAAGACTTGCCCACGAACTCGGCTTTGACGAGAATGGCTTCCGTATCGTCAATAACTGCAACGAAAGCGGAGGGCAGGCCGTTTGGCATCTCCATTTCCATCTGCTCGCCGGACGCGATATGACCTGGCCGCCTGGTTAAGTCGAAGGGCCTGCCGGAACATCGGCAGACGGATTTCAGTCGGAATGGGGTTGCGGGAGCAAGCGATCTCGCATAACATACCTGATTCGTTGTGGTTGAAAGGCTAATCTCTGCAGGAGAGCAGTGCGTGTCGGAATCGGAAGATCGCAAAATTCAGCGCATGATCAACGAGATCATGGAACTGCTGGTTACCCATTACGGAGGTGAACTCAGCGAGGAGGAACTCGACCGGGGTCTCGATGCCATCAACCGGGCTATCAATAATGCGCGCACGTCACATTCGGGGCAGTTCCGCAAATCAGGGGAACCTTATTTTTTCCATCCGTTGCGAGTCGCCCATCAGGCTGCAAGGCACTGGATGGACTTTTCCTCGATCATGGCGGCTCTTCTCCACGATGTCGTCGAGGATACGCCTGTGACGCTGCAGGAGGTTCAAAAGGAGTTCGGCGATGAAGTCGCCCTGCTGGTCGACGGCCTGACCAAGGTCACGGATGAAAAGCTCAGCAGGGCCTCTTTGAAAACGGAAACCTACCGCAAGCAGCTGCTGCTTGCCATGCGCGATATCCGCGTGCTCTGCCTCAAGTTCTGGGACCGGCTCGACAACCTGCGAACGATTGGAGCCCTGCACCCCGAAAAGCAGTCGCTGATCGCCGAAGAGACCGGAACCGTTTACGTACCGCTGGCCCGTCACCTCGGCATGGGTGATGTCGCCTCGGAACTGCGGGCCCTGTCGGACAAGATCCTGTATCCCCGGCGCAGTGAACGGTATATGGGGGTCCTGGAGAAGGTCAGGGAAGAGACCGAAACCTTCCGTCGTCAGATGCGGGCCAGAGCCCATAATTCCCTCGAGCATCACAAGATTTCCTTCAATCTGATCGATCGCTGGCGCCCCTTCTCCTTGACAGCCGCCAAGGTCATGCACCGGGGTCTTTCGACTCTTTACTCCCTGGAAATCCGTGTCGACCACACCATGGATGCCTATTTGGCCCTTGGGGTTTTGCACGGGCTGTATCCGCCGATTCCCGGAAAACTGCGAGACCATCTCAGCGCCACTTCGCCTTTCGGCTATCAGTCCCTGAAAACCACTGTTCAGGCTGGAGAACACAGAATGCGGGTGGAAATAACGACCCGAAAGCTGGCCCGGTTCAATGATTCGGGCGTTCTGGCTCCCGGTTTTGAATTCAGAAAAGCCAATTTTCAGGCACTCATGGGAGCGCTCGTCGATGGTGAATCGGCCTTCGATACCGAAAGTCTGCGGCTGGCATCCTCCTCCATTCAGGTCTATACTCCCAAGGGAGAGACAGTTTCACTGCCCGAGGGCAGCAGTGCGCTCGATCTTGCTTTCGAAATACACGAGGAACTCGGGCTGTATGCTGCTCGGGCGCGGATCAACGGTCAGAGCCGGCAACTCAAATCTCACCTCATGGATGGCGATCAGATCTCTATCGAGTGCGAATCCAAAGCGCAGGTTCTGCCGAAATGGCTCGACTGGGCGATCACGCCCAAAGCCCGTAACAGCATCCGCCGATATCTGCGTCAGCGGGTCAAGGAGTAAACCTTCTCCTCGGCACGGACCCGCAAATAGAAATACTATTCTGTTCGACTACAGGAGAGTCTAATGTCCCGCTCGCTTTTTTATCTCATCCTTTGCGTCCTGATTCTGCTCGTTTCCGCCGCTCCCGCCCTTGCAGCCGGTCATGCCAACATCATGGTCTATCACCGTTTTGGCGATTCCCGGTATCCCTCGACCAACATCGAGATGCCGGTATTTCGGGACCAGCTCGCTTATCTCAAAGAAAAAAACTATACAGTCATCTCCTTCGGCGACCTTGTCAATCGTCTGAAAAACGACGCCGATCTTCCTGAGCGCTGTGCCGTTTTGACCATTGACGATGCCTTCACCTCCTTCTTCGAGGCCGGCCTGCCCCTGCTGAAGGAGTATGGCTATCCGGCTACCCTCTTTGTCAGCACCGGTTCCGTCGGGGAAGGGGGGTATCTGAGCTGGGAGCAGTTGAGGCTGGTACAGGAGGAAGGGATTGAAATCGGCAATCACTCCCACACTCATGACTACCTGCTGGAGAGAAAGCCGGACGAAACCTTCCTCGCCTGGAAAAAGCGGGTTCGTGACGATATTGCTCAGGCTCAAAAACTCTTCCGGAGGCATCTGGGGAAGGCACCTGAGGTCTTCGCTTATCCTTATGGTGAATATTCCCCGAAACTCCAGAAGATAGTCGAAGGTATCGGCTTTGCAGCCGCAGCAGCCCAGCAGTCAGGCGTGGCATATGAAGGAAGTGATATGCTTGCCTTGCCCAGATTTCCCATGGGCGGTCCTCATGGAACCTTTGAGGGTTTCCAGGAAAAAGTCGCCATGCACCCTCTTCCTGTGAAGGCAATCGAACCACGAAGCCCCGTGGTCGACGATCAAAACCCGCCGCAACTCTTTGTGGAAATCGAACCGGGCATCGTCGATCTCGATCGACTCAACTGTTTCGTCCAGGGGCAGGGTCGGTGTCAGGTCACTGCCGATCCTTCTGCCAAGGGCTCTTATGTCATTGAAGCGAAGGAGCCCCTGGTTGGACGGCGAAGTAAATATACTCTCACTGCTCCCGGAAGCGACGGGGAAGGCTGGTACTGGTTCAGTCATCTCTGGGTGCAGCTAAACAGTTCAGGAGAGAAATGATCATGAGATCCTATCGCAAGGAACTCTGGTTCGACATTCCGACCCGACGGGCCTTTATCAACATCACTCCCGATGTCCAGGCCTGCCTCGATGAAAGCGATATCCGCGAAGGGCTGTGCCTGGTGAACGCCATGCATATCACCGCCTCGGTCTTCATCAATGATGACGAAGGCGGCTTGCACCAGGATTTCGAGAAGTGGCTGGAGCAGCTGGCACCGTTCGATCCCGACGGGTATCAGCATCACCGAACCGGCGAGGATAATGGAGATGCCCACCTGAAGCGCACAGTCATGGGGCGCGAAGTGGTGGTGGCGATCACCGACGGACAACTCGATTTCGGCCCCTGGGAGCAGATTTTTTACGGCGAGTTCGACGGTCGCCGACGCAAGCGCGTTCTGGTCAAGATTATCGGCGAATAGCTGCGAAGACATCTTAGCCTGACCGAAAGGCTCGGGAGAATCTTGTGCAATGCCCCGGGCTGTGTTTAAATAGGACTCTGACACGATAAAAGGTTAACAAAACAATGATTCCAGATTCTCAGGAGGATTCAGAATGAGCGAACAGTCACCGGTCTGCTCCACTTTTGAAGCAGCCATCGAAAAAGCGATCGAGATGGAAGATGATGGTTTTCGCAATTATCTCAAAGCGATACGCATGGTAAAGGATCAAGCGGCAAAAAAGATTCTCAAGGATGCAGCGCTGGATGAACTCGATCACAAAACAGCTCTGGAGAAAGCTCTTCTTGATGGAAGCGTAGACAAGGCGCATAACCTCGACAAGCCTGTGCCGACGATGAACCTCGATTACCTTGTAGGCAAGAAAGAGCTCAGCCCCGGAGCCACGGGACGCGACGCCCTGGCCTTTGCCATCCATCTTGAAAAAAATGCAGTCCAGTTTTACTCCGATATGGCCTCTGCCTGTGCCGGGGCCCCGATGGCCGATATTTTCAGCCGGATCGGCAACGATGAAACCCACCATTTGCAAACCCTGGAAGATCTTTACGAGAAGCATTTTCTGCCCGAAGGGTAGTCCAAGTTGCATCTTCAAAATATAAAGACACAAAAAGAGCGTCCTGAGCAGGGCGCTCTTTTTGTATGCCCTTGCAAGAAAGGCGAAAACTGGACAAACACTAAAACGGTGTTATTGTGATACCAGCAGTTACTGTTCACCCGGAGGTTGCCATGAATCACAGCATTGCACTGGGCATATTCGCTCTTTATGTTGTGGTCGTTACGCTGGTGCAACTTCTTGCCCAAAGGGACGTTTCTCAACTGCAGGCCATGAAGCGTATCTGGGGACGTTCCAAGGGTTTGCTCATGCACTTTCTGACAGGGGTGATCCTGCCTCTGCTATTCGGGATCATTTACCTCGCCCGCGGATTCTCAACTGGTTTCTGACAGATGAAAGCCCCTTCTGCTGGAATTGCCTCCTGCAGTTACCCGGGACGCGCCTCGCGTCCCGTTTTTTTTGCTGTCGTTGCCTTCCCGAACCCCTCCCTTGACATCTTCCTTGTCGGTGACTATGTTTCAGCTGAGTCGATAACAGCCCTATCATCATACCGAACAGGAGTAGAGACATATGGCCGAAGAGACCGGCATCGAAAAAGGCAATATCTCCATTCACACAGAGAACATTTTCCCGATCATCAAAAAATGGCTCTACAGCGACAAGGAAATCTTCCTGCGCGAACTGGTTTCCAATTCCGTCGACGCCATCCATAAACTGCAGCACGTCAACCTTGTCGAGGGTCTGCAGCTCTCGGAGGATTACGGGATCGATATCACAGTCGACAAGGATGCCGGGACTCTGACCATTGCCGACAACGGCATCGGCATGACCGGCGACGAAGTGCGCGAATACATCAACCAGATTGCTTTTTCCAGCGCCGAAGATTTTCTGGAAAAATACAAGGACGTCGATGAGAAGAACCAGATCATAGGGCACTTCGGCCTCGGATTCTACAGCGCCTTCATGGTCGCCGACAAGGTGGAGATCCGCACCCTGTCCTACCGCGAGGGGGTCCAGGGTGCTCACTGGACCTGCTCCGGTTCGACCAGCTATGAACTGGAGGAGATCGAAAAAGAAGATCGAGGAACCGACGTCATCCTGCATCTCTCTGAGGACGGGAAGGAATTCCTCGACCCGGTGCGGTT
>JAWOCM010000077.1:0-11523 GCA_046483795.1 Desulfuromonadales bacterium
GGCATTCACGCCAACGCCCGCATGGGCGCCCGTCACATCCGTCAGTTCTGCCCTGTGGACGAGGCGGGGCAAAAACTCCTGGAGATGGTCACCGACCGACTGGGGCTCTCGGCCCGTTCCTATGCCAGAATTCTCAAGGTATCCAGAACCATCGCGGATCTGGCCGGAGAGGAAAACATCCTCAAGGAACACCTCTCCGAAGCGATCCAGTATCGGGGGCTGGATCGCCAGATTCGCTAGCAAAATATCGAGTGTATTCTGGCTGCAGTCAAAAATCGGGGCCGGACCGGGGGCTCACAGAGAGACCTTCCGTCGTTCAAGCTTTTTGTGCCGGAACAACAGGCTTGAACCATAAGCGATATAGATATATCCGAATAACTCCAGACCTTCCTGGATCATCGTCTTCCATCCAGAGTTATACTCACCCACGTGCTTCCACAGCAATTCACCGCTTCCAAAGGTTCGGCTGAAAACGAGAACAATGATCAGTCCGAAGATCACGAAGAAATAGGGCTTTGTGTCGATAAAATCAGTCAGTGGTTGCACTACGGTATCCCGCCAGAAAATCATGGTACAGGCGATTGAAGCAGCAGCCACGAAAAGTGCCGGCCATAACCAGAAACCGTTGGAGATCAAGTCAAACCAGCTGTCCATTTCCCGGATCAGCATGCAGCCAAAGAATCCAGCCGCAAGCGTGTAAAAACCCCGCTGATCTTCATGCCGCCATGCGATGAGAGCAAAAAGCAACCCTGACAGGAAAAGCAACGCTTCCTGTGTGAATTCTGTTACCGAGGCTTCCGGGACTTCATGGCCGATGATGATAACATCCACGGCCACAAGAAGAGGAGCTGCGAGGCTCAAGAGAGCGAGGAAGAAGAACTCGAAGAATGCATTTGCAATTATTGAGCGGGACTGAAGCATGATTAATTCTCTTTTACTGGATGGATTTGTGGGAGGCCGAGACGCTGCTCCGATCGGACCTTTTGAAGCCAATTCGGGACCTGGTCCTCGTTTCCCATTCGTTCTCAGGAAATGAAAAAGGAAAAAGGTTCGATGGATTACATTTTGTGGGAAATGGTCAGAAGTTCATGGCGGCATATAAGATCAGCTTAATGATTCTGTTGATAAAGCTTAGGCGACCAGCAAAGAGGGGGGCGGGCCGTTATGTGATGGCTTATTGCAAATCGCCGAGTATCTTCTGCGCTTTCCCTGCAGCGTTCGAATCGGAATGGTCTTCAACGACCTTTTCGAGAATGACACGGGCATTGTCCCTGTCGTCCATTGCCCTGAAGGCCAGACCCTGCTTGAGGAGGGCATCGGGGACCTTGTTGTGATCGGAGTGGTCTTCAATGATATCCTGGAATTGCAGTATGGCGTTTTCGTATTTCTTTTCGCCATAAAAAGCTTCGCCGATCCAGTAGGCGGCATTCACGGCCAAAGGATGATCGGGGTGATCGTCGATGAAATTCTGAAGGATCTGCCTGGCTTCGCTGAACTGGTCACCCTCCCGGATCAGATCCCGGCCTTTTTCGTAAAGCTCTGATGGATCGGCAGTGGTCTTCTCCGCCGTTTCCTGTTTGTCTGGCTCGCCATTCCCTTTATTTTCCATCGTGTTTTCAATTTCATTCAGGCGATCCTCTATGGCCGCAACCTTGAGGCCGAGATCTTCGCGGATCAGGGATACTTCTTCCTGGAACTGCTGGTTGGCTGAAGCCATATCTTCCATCCGGCCATGGAGGGAATGCATCTCCACCCGCAGACCGTCGAGCCCGGCCTGGGTCTCGGCCTGCCGGCGTTTCAGTTCGCTGAGCCTGTCTTCCATGCCGGTCGTGAATTCATCGCCCATGCCGATCGTCCGTTTCTCTACGGAGGCCAGGCGGCGCTTCATTTCGGCCAGATCCCTTTCCATGGAGACCTGACGCTGCGAGGGGGCGCAGCCGCTCAGTCCAGACAGAAGCAGCAGCATAGCCAATGCTGTAAAGAAGTGACGAAACAAGGTGAACCTCCTTGTTGAAATACTGATGAAAATATTGCTGTTTTCGTCCGCTTGGGACGACTGCTAAACAAAAGGGCCGCGCAGCAGCGCGGCCCTTTTGTATCGAGCTGCCTGACGCATCCTTTGGAAAGGATGTCAGCGAATGACGAACTCGACCCGGCGGTTCTTGGCCCAGGCCTCTTCGTTTGATTCAGGGACCATGGGGCGTTCTTCGCCGTAGGAAATGATGCTGAGACGAGCCTCGCTGATGCCGAGCGAGACCAGATAGTCATGGGCTGCTCGGGCGCGCTTCTCGCCGAGAGCGAGATTGTAGCTGTCGGAGCCGCGCTCGTCCGTATGCCCCTGGATCTGCACTTCGGCCCGGGGATTGGCGCGCAGGAATTTGGCGTTGTTTTCAAGTTTTTTACGGGCGTCCGAACTCAGGGTGTACCGGTCGAAATCGAAATAAATCCTCTTCAGACTCAACTCCCTGGCGGCCTTTTCGCTTTCGGAAATTTCGCTTTCGGACATGGAGGAGCGATCTGCAGCGGACGTTCTGTCGGCTTCAGTTTGCGAAGCTTGGCTGGTGGTTTCTTCAGAAGCTTCGTCGGCAGTCGGTTGTTTGGCGCAGCCGAAGCTCAGGGAGAATGCCAGAGCGACCATAAGGACGATAATAGATTTTACGTATTTCATTGGAATTTGACTCCTTTCAAAAAGGTTAAGTCACGGTATATGGAATAGGATTGTTGATTTCAATCAGGAAGTCAGGGTCGTGTGAACCTTTTCTTTCCGTGCCGAGCGCGTATTATATATTCAAAGTATTAAAAAGTTCAAGAAACTAAAACAGGCCCCGCGGATTTTCCGGAATCGGACGGTCAGCAGGGGATGTATTCAGCGCCAGCGGCCCGACCAAACGGGATGCATGGCATCGCCACCGGGGGGGGAGAGACGGCGGGCTCCGGTCCCGTCTGCGCGCATGACGAAGACCGCCTTTTTCCCCTTGTCCGTACCGGTGAAAAGCAGAAAACGTCCGTCGGGGCTCCAGCGCGGATGCTCGTTGTTTCCCGGTCCGAAGGTCAGACGCCGTTCATCGGTCCCGTCCGGCCGGATCGTGAAGATGTCGAAACGTCCACCTTCGAGGCGGCTGAAAGCGATCCGGTCCCCTGTGGGGCTCCAGCTCGGCGAAGCATTGTACTTTCCCTTTTTGGAAAGGCGTTCGGCCTCGCCGTTCTCAAGGTCGTAAATGAAAAGATGCGGATTGCCGTGGCGCCCGGATACGAAGGCGATCCGGTCGCCGTCGGGATTCCAGCTCGGATCGACGTCGATTCCCCAGTGCCTTGTGAGGCGCTTGTGGATGGATCCATCTGTGCCGATCAGGTAAATGTCGGAGTTCCCGCCGTTGGAAAGGGTGAGGGCGATCTCGCGGCCGTCCGGGGAAAACCGGCCGCCGATATTGAGCCCCTGTCGCATGGAGACCCGGGCTTCGCTGCCGGTGTAGATCTCCTTGCGATACAGGTCGGGGTTGTCTTTCTGGTAAGAGGTGAAAAGAATCTCTTTACCCACCGGGGAAAAGTCGGGATTGAGAACGATGGAGCGATGGTCGGTGAGACGCATGGGATCGTGGCCGTCGACGTCCATCATATACAGCTCCTTGTCGCCCGTTCGCGAGGAGATGTAGGCGATGCGCGCGGAAAAAGGCCCGACCTCTCCAGTCAGACTCTCGAGGATCTGATCGGCGAAACCGTGCGCCATGCTCCGCAGGTCATCGGGTTTTCCTACGTAGCGGCGCCCGGTGAGAAGACGGCGTTCGAGGACATCGTAAAGGCGCGCCTCGACGACCAACTTGTCGTCTTTGACCTTGTAGGTCCCCTTGATCAGTGCATCGGCCCCGAGCATGCGCCACTGCGGGAAGTCGACGCTGGCGCTTTGGAGGTTCCGGTTTTCGGCGTCGTCCAGGAATGCGGCCGGATCGATGAATCGGAAAAGGCCCGAAAGGTCGAGGTCGGCCTGGAGAACCTCGTTCAGCTCGCTGGCCACATCGGGCCGGGTGTTTTCCGATCCGTCGGCAGGAAGAAAGCTCACCAGGGCGAGGGGGATCGTCTGCTGGCCGGGCGCGGTGATCTCGATGTCCGCCTGCAGAGGCAGGGCGCTGATGAGAAGTACAAGGCCTGTCAATAGTAAGAGTCGCATAGCACCTAGTCCCTGAGATCCTTGAGATTGAAAGTGACGGAGACCACCCAGCGTTCTTCCGGTGGTTTGAAGTCTAGCGGATTGGCCTTGTGGATCGCCTTTTTCAGCGAATCGTTGAAGGCCGAATCTGCCGATTCTTTCTTGAAACGGTAGTCGAGCAGGTTGCCCTCGGCGTCGTAGGTCAGCTCGATCTTCGCCTCGAGATCGAGGCTGGAGGCCTGATATTGCGACAGGCTCCAGTTCTCCTTGAGATAATCGTGAAGGTACGCCTCGTAAGAGGGCCCTGCTTCTGTACCGGTTCCTTCGGGCATGCCCACATCCCCCCGGACCGAGTCGCTGCGCCGGGTGTCGGAGAGAGAAGCTATCTCCTTTTTCATGGCTTCGATTTCAGCTTCTCTCTCTCTCTTCTGCTTCATCTTTTCGATGGCGGAGCGGGTTTCCTTGTACCGATCCGGCTTCGGTTCAGGCTTCGGTTCAGGCTTTTCCGCAACGGCCGGCTCTGGCTCGGGTTTGTCGGGTTCGGCCGGTTCTTTTTTTGCGGGTTCCTTCTTCACCGGTTCTTTCTTCCTGACCACTGTTTCACTGGCGGGCTCGCTTTTCTGAACTGCCGGCTTTTCCGGCGCCGGTTCCGGCTCGGGCGCTTTTTTCTCTTCTGGGGCGGCATCGGGGCGACCCGCCTGCGGGGATTTCACCGGCATGTTCACCAGGTCGACGTAATAGGTCTGTTGCTGCGGCGGCTGCGAGTGCGGCAGGATGTCGAAGAAGGAGAAGGCGACGACCACCAGATGCAGGCCCAGGGAGACCAGAAGCAGGCGACCGAACCGGGGTTCGGGGTGCCTGGCGGGTCCGTGCCGTACAAAGCGGTTCTGGCTCATCAAAAAGTCAACTCCCGGCAGGTACGCCGTTATTCACGAGGCAGCTGGGTCACCATGCCGACACGGGTGATGTCGGCGCGGCGGATGGCGGCCATGACTTCGATGACCCGTCCGTAGGGCACCTCGCGATCGGCTTCGAGCAGAACGCTTCCATCTTTGCGCTCGGAGAGCATCTGCTTGAGCACGGGACCGATCTTCTCGAGGTCTTTCAGTTCCGTCTGGCCGATGGCGATCGTGCCGTCGGCCTGTACCGTCAGGGTCACGGGCTCGTCGCTGCTGCTGACGGCCGGGGCGTCCTCGACTTCAGGCAGGTTGACGTCGAGTCCCTGTTCCATCATCGGCGTGGTGATCATGAAGATGACCAGCAGAACCAGCATGACGTCGACAAAAGGGGTGACGTTGATTTCCGACAGGCTGCCGCGCTGCCCGCCCTCGCGGTGTCCGACTTGCATTTAGCCCCTCCGCACGGTGCGTTCGACGATGTTCAGGAATTCCTGGCTAAAGTTGTCCATTTCACCGATCAGCCCCCGAACCTTGCTGAGAAAATGGTTGTAGGCCATGACCGCAGGGATTGCCGCCACCAGTCCGAGAGCCGTAGCCACCAGCGCTTCAGAAATGCCGGGGGCGACCACGGCGAGCGAGGCGCTGCCGGTTTTGCCGATGCCGTGAAAGGCGTTCATGATCCCCCAGACCGTTCCGAAGAGGCCTATGAAAGGGGCGGTGGAGCCTGTGGTGGCGAGAAAGGTCAGGTACCGTTCCAGGCGTTGCGTCTCGACGGTTGTGGCCCGGTGCAGGGTCCGTTCGACGTTGCCGATCACGCCCAGATCGGTCGTGATGACCTTCTCTTCCTGGCCCTGGGAGCGTTTTTGGCCATGGTTGAGTTCCTGGTATCCTTCGCGGAAAAGCACGGTCAGCGGGGTGTGCGGAAAGCCTTTCAGCCCCTGGGCGATCAGGTCGAAGCGTTTCTTGGCCCAGAAAAACTCGAGGAACTTTCTCGAGTCCCGGAGAGCGCCGTAGATAACGCGGAATTTATAGAAAATGATGGCCCAGGAGACCACCGAAAAAAAGACGAGAATAAGCATGACCAGTTTGACCACCGGTCCGGCATTGAGTACCAGTTCCAAGGCGTTCCTCCCGAAAAAGATGGCGTCGCAAAAACTCGCCAACTGCTACGTTGCTGCAATCGCCTCGCTGCTTCGACGTAGGTTAATACGCCTCATTGCTCGACAATTGCGCGCCTTGCATTTGGCGTTTTTTGCCTAGCCATCTATTTAGATGCTTTTTGCGATAGCATCAAAATATGCGTGATGGGAAATTATCGACTATCGCTGAATTCAAGTCAACAGTCGGCGGGCGGATTTCCGTAAATGGCCCGGGCTCGTCGATAGAAGGCCGTTTCATTGAGTTTCGCACGGTTCGGACCGCTCGCCATGGCATCGACCGACATCAGTTCCACGAGCATGGGGAATCTCGGATCGGCGATGAAACGCTTCTGTCGGTGGCTGAGCTGGCGCAGATCGTTGACCTGCCAGGAGAGGGCGAACATATGATTTCGCACCAGCCAGCATACGTCGTTGCGTGGCCCCGCTTCCATGCCGAGGCGCTTCAGGGATTTGTCCGCCATCTTCTCCCCGGTCCGGTCATGGCCGAAAGCGCGCCAGCGTCCTTCGATCATCTGCGTGGTCCTGGCCTTGCCGATGTCGTGAAGCAGTGCCCCCCAGGCCAGGCGCCTGTCGACGTCCGGCGGGAGGTGATAAACAGCCAGAAGGGTGTGCGTAAAGGCATCGCCCTCGGGGTGGTAGTCGGGAGGCTGCGGCACGTCTCGCAGGGCGTAGAGTTCGGGAAGAAGTTGGTGGAGGATGGGGTCGTGGCGCAATTTGACGTCCCGAAAATCGGGTGGGAGCGAAAAAATGTTCTCGATGTAGGCAAGGTCGTTCATTAAAAACTCGTGTCCGATTCAGAAACTTTCCAGTGTACATCCGGAATTTCCGGATGTACATCAGAGTAGCATACATGAAGGCCGTGAATACCATTTTCCCAAGCTGGATTGCAGACTGGAGTACATAGCGAGAGATATGACCCGGAGTCTGTCATCAAACAGGAAGACTATCCCAAAAGTTCTCGCGGACGAAGGCGGCGGTGCGGGATGATGGCGAGCGCTGCAGAAGATTTTGAAGCGCTTCCAGATCGTCGAGATCCTCCCATTCGCCAACTTCATGCAGAGAAATAGAGTGTTCTGCAGCGAGGCGGCGGGTTGAAGTCAGAACCTCGGCGGTGCTCCAGGGGACGTTCCGGAATACCTGGGGATGGTGACCCTGCTCGGCGACCATGACGTAGCCGCCGTCCCTGGCTGGGATGACAACAAGACCATCGGAATCCAGGGAGTTAAAGGCTTTTTCCACCATGGCGGTTGGCAGGTCAGGGCTGTCGGAGCCGATGAGGGCGGCCTTTTGATAGTCGGCCTGAAGCTGCTGCAGGGCGGTGGCCATGCGTTCCCCCAGATCGGAGCCCTCCTGAGGGATCAGGCGCAGCCGGGGGAAGGCCGTCCTGAACCATTCCACATTTCCGGCGTAGAAGAGAACCAGGTCGAAATCTCCGTCCGTCATGGCGAAGACGGTTTCCACCAGGCTGGTTTCGTAGAGCGAAGCGGCCTCGGATGGGGACAGCGGAGGGCACATGCGGGTCTTGACCCGGCCTGGAAGCGGCTGTTTGGCGAAAATTCCCACCACTTGATTCTCCAACTGTGCCATCTCTCTGCCGAACCCTATTGGCGCCTGTCCCGTTCCACCAGGGCGAATGCGGAGTGATTGTGGATCGATTCGAAGTTCTCGCACTCCACCCTGAACCAGACGATCTCCTCGACGCTGTCAAGCTTTTCGGTCACGGCGCGGACCATATCCTCGACGAACATGGGATTGTCGAAGGCCTGCTCGGTGACTGCCTTTTCGTCTTCGCGCTTGAGCAGCGAGTATACCGGAGAGCTGCCGCAAGCCTCGATCCATCCGATCAGGTCCTCGAGCCAGACGTGGCCCCGGTACCGGATCTGTACGTTGATGGCGCTGCGCTGGTTGTGAGCGCCGCGGGCGCTGATCTCCTTTGAGCAGGGACACAGCGAGGTCACAGGCACCGTCACACCGAGAACGAAATCGTATTGCTCCCCGAGGATACCGCACATCCGGCACTGGTATTCCATCAATCCTCGCGCCTTCGACGCAGGGGCCTCTTTTTCGATAAAATAGGGGAACTCCAGTTCGAGGTGGGCGCAGGTCGCCTCGAGCCGTTTCTTCATACCGCCGAGAATATCGGCAAGGTTAAGAATACTGATCTCGCCGCGATGCTGGTTGAGGATCTCGACGAACCGGCTCATGTGGGTGCCCTTGAAATGGTGGGGCAGATCGACGTACATGCTGATCCGCGCCACCGTATGCTGGCGCTGGTGACTCTTGTCCAGAACAACGATCGGATAGCTGATGTCCTTGACCCCGACCTTGTCGATAGCGATGTTGCGATTGTCGGGTTCTTTCTGCATGTCGCGCACCGGTCCCGAAGAGGGCGGTGAGGCGTGAGGCGTGAGGGGTGAGGCGTGATTGTTTCTCACGTACTCCACAGGGTCTTCTGCGCCAGCTTCGGCAAACCCTTTCAGGCGCAGACGGCAGCTGTCGCAGGTGCCGCAGGCCAGCCCCTCGGCGGTGGGATCGTAACAGGAGTGGGTCAGCCGATAATCGACGCCGAGTTCCAGTCCCTTCCGGATGATGTCCGCCTTGCTCAGATCGATCAACGGTGTGTGGATGCGGTAGCGTTCAAGCCCCTCGACTCCGGCCTTGGTGGCCAGGTTGGCCATCGTTTCGAAGGCGGCGATGTATTCGGGCCGGCAGTCCGGATACCCGGAATAATCGAGGGCATTGACGCCGATGTAGATATCGAAGCAGTCGAGCACCTCGGCCCATCCCAGGGCGAAGGAGAGGAAGATGGTATTGCGCGCCGGGACGTAGGTCACCGGGATCTCATCGTCGAATTTTCCATCTTTGGGAACCTCGATGTCGGACGTCAGGGCGCTGCCGCCGATTTCGCGCAGGTCGACATGCACCACCTGGTGGTCTGCTACTCCCTGTTGCGGTGCATATTCAGCCGCTTTGTCCAGTTCGATGGAATGGCGCTGGCCGTAGGCGAAGCTCATGGCATAGGGGGTGAAACCTTCGGAGCGCGCGATGGCCAGGCATGTGGTGGAGTCGAGCCCGCCGCTGTAAAGGACGACAGCTTTCTTTTTCATTGGTCCCTCGAACAGGTGTAAGGGCGAAGCAGGCTTCGCCCTTACGGGATGGATGGGAGATATTGGAGTAATACTGCCAGAATAGGGCAACGCAGTCCCGTGCGTCAAGCGGCACGACTAATGCACTTCGAAATAGGGGCCGGTCCCGAGGCGGTGGACCTTCATCAGATTTGTAGTGCCGGGGGCGGAGACTGGGCTGCCCATCGTGATGACGACGACATCGCCGCGGCTGAAAAAGCCGGCGTCGAGCACGGCCTCTTCTACTGACTGGATTTGCGCTTCCGTATCGCCTTCGATGTCGACACGCAGGGAGCGCACGCCGGCAAAAAGGGTCAGGCGCCTTCGGACTTTCTGACTGGGAGTGACCGCGAAAATAGGTAATCTCGGCCGGTACTTGGCGACCAGGGCGGCTGTTGATCCCGTCTGGGTAAAGGCCAGAATCGCCGAAGCCCCAACGTTTTCGGCCACGTGGCAGGCGGCCTGGCCGATCGCCTCGGGCAGGCGCCGATAGCCGGCGCTTTCCGGCAGAGGGTGGAACACCTGTTCGCGCAAGCGGGGGTCGGCTTCCACGTCGTGGGCAACCCGGACCATCAATGTGACCGCCTCGAGAGGATATTTCCCGGAAGCGGTTTCCCCGGAGAGCATGACGGCGTCGGTGCCGTCCAGGATCGCGTTGGCGACATCAGATGTCTCGGCGCGGGTTGGGCGCGGGTTGTTGATCATGCTCTCGAGCATCTGAGTCGCGGTGATCACAGGTTTCCCTGCCGCATTGCACTGGCGGATGATGCTTTTCTGGATCAGGGGAACCGTTTCGGGAGGGATTTCCACTCCCAGGTCGCCGCGAGCGACCATGATGCCGTCGGCTGCTTCCAGTATGCCGGGGAAATTGTCGACGGCTTCCGGTTTCTCGATTTTGGCGATGACCTTGAGATCGGATTGTTCCCGATAAAGGATCTCCTTGAGGCCGAAAATGTCTTCCGGCTTGCGGACAAAAGAGAGGGCGATGTATTCGATATTCTGTCCCAGGCAAAACGCAAGATCGTCCTGATCTTTTTCAGTCAGGGCTGAGACGCTGACTTTCACACCGGGCAGATTGATCCCCTTGCGATCCTTGAGCAGCCCGCCGTTGACGACCCTGCAGCGCACCTCGTCACCGCCGCTCTGGAGAACTTCGAGTTCCAGCAGGCCGTCGTCGAGCAGTATGCGGTCGCCCGTTTTAACATCCCGCGGAAGGTTCTCGTAGGTGGTCGGAACAATGCCCTCCCTGCCCACGACGTCGCGGGTGACAATGGTGATCTCCTCCCCGGCGACAAGCTCCATGGCTCCGTCCTGGAGAATGCCGGTGCGGATTTTGGGGCCTTGCAGATCGGCCAGAATGGCCACAGCCCTGCGTGCCTCCCGTGAGACTTTGCGGATGGTGCGTATCCACTCGGCTTTCGTTTCCTGGTCCCCGTGCGAAAAATTCAGGCGGAAAACATCGACTCCGGCTTCGAACATTTGAAGCAGCATCGGTTCCGAGGCGCAGGACGGGCCCACAGTTGCAACGATTTTGGTTCTGCGCATGATCTGTTCCTTGCCTCCAGAGAGTGCGAAACGGAAGAAGACCCTTTCGCTGGAAAGGGTCTTCTTTTAATACAGAAGGGACTTTGGGTCAATGATGATAGGTTCCCATGTACTTGCGATGCGCCTTGTCCGGTTCCTCGTGGCAGCGGAAGCACCGCTGTTCCGTGAATTTCCTCTCCTCCAGGGGCGAGTCCGGCTTTTCCTTGTCGAGAGATTCCGGTTGCTGCCAGTAATTGAGGCCTCGCTCATCGGTCATTTTGGCTGCACTTATCGTGACCGTCCAGTCATTGCTGATTTTTCCCTCGTGGCATTGATCGCAGCCTCCCGGTGGCGGAATGGCCTTCCAGGATCCGAACATGGCACATCCGCAGGTTATGAGAACCAGAAAACAAGCAACCGGAACGATTCGAAACATAGGCGGTGAAACTCCCTTGACTGACGGTGAAGTGATCTTTTTAAGCCACTATATCACACGAGCCGGTGCCGGCAACGGAACAATTAGGAGTCTGTCGGACTATACGGACCGAAGCGAAAATTTGGAAGCTTGAGATCAGATTTTGGCTCGTTTGAGAGCTCATAGCCGTAGCTATGGGCCGAAAAGGAGCTGAAATCTGGGCCACGCAGCCGAATTTGCAGCCGGTTCATGGATA
>JAWOCM010000002.1:0-29507 GCA_046483795.1 Desulfuromonadales bacterium
TGGAAGGCTTTCATCCCCTGGATCACCGCCAGCGGACGCAAAAACTTCGTGCAGATGGTGCGCTATTACACCTTTACCGGAAAGAAGATTACCTATGAGGTCGGACACAACCCG
This sequence comes from Desulfuromonadales bacterium, assembly GCA_046483795.1. Lineage (GTDB taxonomy): Bacteria > Desulfobacterota > Desulfuromonadia > Desulfuromonadales > JAWOCM01 > JAWOCM01. The sequence continues at coordinate 115 of JAWOCM010000002.1, forward strand.
GTGGCCGCCACGGCCTATGCCGGTGTCTTCGCCCTGTTTCTGGTGCAGGTCTTCTCCGGCTTCGCCCTCTACGGTCAGGCCGCGCCCGGAGGTTTCTGGGACTCCTCCGTCGGCTGGCTGCTGCCCCTGGTCGGCAATCAGGCTCTGCGACTGACCCATCACCTGGTGATGTGGCTGCTGCTGGCATTCGTGATCAACCACGTCTACAGCGGCTGGTTGATGGATGTGAAGGAGCGCAACGGCACCATGAGCGGCATCTTCGGAGGCTGCAGATATATCGAACCGGAGGATCTGTCATGAGAACCCTGATCCTGGGTCTGGGCAACAAACTGATGCAGGACGACGCCCTCGGGGTGCTGGCCGTGGAGGCCCTACAGGAAAGCTATCATTTCCCCGATGATGTACGCCTGGTCGATGGCGGGACTCTGGGACTCGATCTTCTGCCGCAACTGGAGGATGTCGATCGTTTGCTGATCATCGACGCACTGGATATGAAGTCGGAACCGGGTTCGGTTTTTCGCCTCGAAGGTGAGGACGTTCCCCGCGCCTTCGCCGCCAAACTCTCGATTCACCAGATGGGCGTGCAGGATCTGCTGGGGCTTGCCGAATTGCGCGGGCACCTTCCCGCCGAGCTCGTCGTGTGGGGGGCTCAGCCCGAGGCGATCGAAATGGGCCTGGAACTGACGCCGGTTCTGCAGCAGGCTCTCACGAGTGTTCTGGACGGCGTCGTCAGGGAACTCAAAGCCTGGGGCCAGCCTCCGGCGCGGGCCGCCTGAAGTTTTTTCAAAAGGGATTCTCTGTGGACTCGGCGATTTGCGGGTCCGTTTTTTTTGTCTTTGACACTCCTCTGCTTCGTTTTGGCTTAAAAAAATCCTTTTTATCCGCACTTTTCCCTTTTTTATTATTGTTAGATTTGTTAAAAATACCGGGGTTTGGAGGGGGGATATGCATTGGGCACCCCCTTCAGGTCAATACAGACCGTTTTAAACCGTAAAAAGGTTCGACCTCTGCCACCGGAATTGCAGAAATCAAGTCACAGGGGGCTATGATGCCAGAACAAACGGTTAAAAAGGACAGTGTGGAGGAGATGAGCACAGATATGGACGCAGAGACTTTAGGGTTGAAAAGTGTGGGAAAGGTGTATCACAACCTGGACTACGACAAACTTTTCGAGCACGAAACGACCAACGAGGAAGGCAGGATTTCCTCTAACGGGACCATGATGGTCGATACCGGAAAGTTCACCGGTCGTTCCCCGAAAGACAAGTATTTTGTTCACCAGAAGCCCTCCTTTGAAAATATTGCCTGGGGCAAGATCAATCAACCGATGGCTCCGGAGGTTTTTGACGAGCTCTATGCCGAGGTCACGGATTATCTCACCGGCAAGGATATCTATGTGACCGACGGATTTTGCGGCGCCAATGAAAGAACACGCAAATCGGTACGCTTCGTCACCGAGTTCGCATGGCAGGCGCATTTCGTCAAGAACATGTTCATCCGCCCCGGCCAGGAAGAGGCCGAGAACTTCGCCCCGAACTTTACCGTTTACAACGCAAGCAACCTGGCCAACGAGAAGTGGGAAGAACACGGACTCAACTCCGAGGTCTTCGTTGTTTTCAATATCGAGAAGAATGTGGCCATCATCGGCGGGACCTGGTACGGCGGAGAGATGAAAAAGGGCATCTTCACGATGATGAACTACTGGATGCCGATGGAAGGAATCCTGTCCATGCACTGCAGCGCCAACGTCGGCAAAGCCGGCGATGTCGCTCTGTTCTTCGGTCTTTCCGGAACCGGAAAGACGACCTTGTCGACCGACTCGAGCCGCAAGCTTATCGGAGACGACGAGCACGGCTGGGACGATGACGGGATTTTCAATTTCGAAGGCGGCTGCTACGCCAAGTGCATCGACCTCTCGGCCGAAAACGAGCCGGAGATCTACGGCGCCATCCGCCGCGACGCCCTGCTCGAGAATGTGGTCGCCTGCGACAGGGGCATCATCGATTTTCAGGACGGCACCAAAACCGAAAATACCCGGGTCTCCTATCCGATCGAACATATAGAGAATCATGAGCCGAGTCTCAAGGCCGGCCATCCGCAGAATATCATTTTCCTGACCTGCGATGCTTTCGGCGTGCTGCCCCCCGTGTCGAAGCTGACCAAGAAGCAGGCGATGTATTACTTCCTCTCCGGATACACTGCCAAGGTCGCCGGCACCGAGCGCGGCGTCACCGAACCCCAGGCGACCTTCTCTTCCTGCTTCGGCGAGGCGTTCCTTCCTCTGCCGCCGACCACCTACGCGGAACTTCTCGGCGAAAAGTTGGAGACGCACGGCGTCAACGCCTATCTGGTGAATACCGGCTGGACCGGCGGCGGCTACGGCGTCGGCGAGCGCATGAGCATCAAGGCGACCCGCGCCTGCATCAATGCCATCCTCGACGGCAGCATCCTCGATGCCGAGTTCGAGCAGACCAACTGGTTCCGGCTCAACATCCCCAAGGCTCTGCCCGGCGTCGACAGCAGCCTGCTCAATCCCCGCAACGCCTGGGCCAACAAGGAAGACTTCGATGTCACTGCCAACAAGCTGGCCGGCATGTTCATCGAGAATTTCAAGAAATACACCAGCGACAACGACGATTTCGACTTTACCCAAGCCGGGCCGAGAACATAACTCTCCCGGTCAACCGAGAGTGATGAGGCGGTCTCCGAAAGGGGCCGCCTTTTTTTTTTAGAAATTGTCAGGCCTGCATTTCCTCTCTCGCGGCAGGATGCCGTCTGCTGCCAGGGATTTTTCAGGTTCAAGGAATGTTAAAAAAGTGTTATTCTCCGTGCCTATAGTAGCTTGTCATGCCTGAAGCTCTTCTTTTCCCCGTTACCTTGAATCAAGGGATATCACGATGACTCAATCGGATAGCGTTCTTCGCAAGCTCATCCTCCAAAACGTGCCGGAAGATGGCAGCAGCATCGGCAACCAAGCCCTGGAGACGGCCTTCCGGGACGCTGCGGCTGCTGCAGGCATTCAGCTTTTCGACGGGGAATTCGAGCGTATTCGGGAGGGGCTGATTGAAGAGGGCATCCTTCTCAGGGGCAAAGGCCGCGGCGGGTCCGTGAGATTGGCCAACCCAACCGAGGATTTCAGTCTGAAAAGCGAAGAGGACGTCGAAGAACCGGCCCACTCGAAACCGGCGGCAAAGCCGGCTGGAAAAAAGGTTGCCCGGTCTCCGCGAAAGAAGGGCGATTCAGGCCAAATCGTTTCCTATCGCTACGACGACAAGCGCAAGAACAACCCGCATGTCGGCATGGTCGATACGGTCAGCGACGGCGTCGAGGGTCACAACGAATGGTCCTACGATCCGCATATCGATCCGGCGCTGCAGTTCGATGTCGGCCGCTCCCGGATCGAGAAGATAATCGACGACGCTCTGGCTTCCGGCGACGAGACTGAAATGCGCCAGGCGCTGGAGCAGCTCAAACGGATGCAGGAGCCCTATCTCAATTGGACCGGTAACGAATTAGTGGGGTCGGGCCTGAAAGATTGCGAGATGGAAGCATGATGCTATCATTGTCCCATGGCACGTAAACCACGCATCCATTATCCCGGCGCCGTGTACCACGTCATTCTCCGGGGCAACGCGCGGCAGGACATCTTCTTCGGCGATGAGGACCGTTACCGGTTTTATCATTTCGTCCAGGAAGGGATTGAGCGGTACGGGCACCGGGTGCTTGCCTTTTCTCTAATGACAAACCATCTCCACATGGCCATTCAGGTGGGGGCGATCCCCCTGTCGCGCATCATGCAAAATCTTTCGTTCCGCTATGCGCGTTGGGTGAATTGGCGCCGGAACCGAAGCGGCCATCTCTTTCAGGGGAGGTATAAAGCCATACTCGTGGATGCCGATACGCACCTGCTGGAGCTGGCGGCGTACCTTCATCTGAATCCGGTGCGTGCCGGTATAGTCGAGAAGCCGGAGAGCTTTCCATGGAGCAGCCATCGCGCATACCTCGGGAAGGAGCAGATCCCCTGGTTGAGTACGGATTATGTGCTGCCCCACTTTTCTGGGACGTTGGAACAAGCCCGCAGGCTGTTTGCCGAATTCGTATCCGAAAGAATCGCCCAAGGGCGGCGAGAGGAATTTTACGGAAAAGGGAGTATCGATAGCCGTCTCATCGGCGAGGACCGGTTTGTGGAAAGCGTTCTCGGCCAGGCGGATTCCCTTCCGGTGCGCAAGCCCTCTCTCGAGGCGGTTATTGAGTGCGTGCTGAGAATTTATGGGCTTCGGGAGGAGGATCTGAGGGCTCCCGGCCAGACGCGGCTGGCATCGGAGGCCAGGGGGCTGGCCGCCTGGGCGGTCCAGGAGCTGACCGATGCGAAGCTGAGCGATCTGGCCGGTAAGTTTGGACGCGACGCTTCGACCTTGAGTGCGGCGATCAAGCGAATCGACATACGCCGCAAAAATGAACCTGAACTTGCGAAAAAGGCAGAATTGATTCAGAGGGACCTGCAAGTCTCAATCTTGCAGGCCTGACCCGAATGTCCCAAATCAGCCCTGTAAGTCGATTTTTGAGGGTAAAATGGGCGGTATGGAAAATCGGGGCAGATTTGTTTTTGGCTCATCAAGACACAAAAGAGCTGTCACAGGTTTACCCGCTCTCGATATACCTTGATTTCAATTCACATATCATGTTAACTTTTATTTGACAAGTCCCCCCGTGCTGATATTCTTCAAGACAAAGAAACTGCAGAAAATCTGCTCGCAAAAGCGGGAAATGCAAAAGCAACTGGGCGAAGCGATGGCACGGAAGCTTCAGCAACGGATGATGGAGCTGAATGCGGCGGAAACGCTGGCCGACATCTCTCATCTTCCACCACCCCGTTGCCATGAAATGACCGGCGATCGGGCAGGACAGTTCTCGGTGGATCTGGTGCATCCTTACCGGCTGCTGTTCATTCCCTCCCATAATCCGGTTCCTTGCTGTGAAGACGGTGGTGTGGACCGGGAGCAGGTCATGGAAATCGAAATCATCGCCATCGATGATACGCACTGAAAGAGGTGCACCAATGAGCCGTAAAAAAGCAAAAATACAGCATCAATTTGAACCAGATTATGCCGTTCTGCCGGGCGAAACCCTTCACGAAGTCATGGAATCCCTTGAAATGACACAGAAGGAATTTGCCAAGCGGCTGGAATTGACTGAACAAACCTTGATTCGGGTCATCAAAGGAGATCAACCGATCTCCTATACGACAGCCAATCGACTGGAGTTGGTCACCCGCGTGCCGGCACGTTTCTGGAATAATCTGGAGGCCGAATATCGGGAGCAACTGGCAAAGCTTGAGGAGCGAGAGCGGCTCAAAAGAGATATCGCCTGGTTAAAAAAGATCCCGACCAGGGAACTTATAGAGCGCGGATATATTGAAGACCAGGAAGAGAAGGTTGATCTTTTAAGAGAAACATTGGGGTTTTACGGGGTTGCCAGTGTTGATGCCTGGTACGACATTTGGGAAGAGCCAGACGTAGCTGCAAGGCGATCTGCCTGTTTTGAATCACGCCCCGGTGATGCCTCTGCATGGATTCGGCAAGGGGAACTGAAGGCGCATAAAACAGAATGCCAGCCCTACGATAAAGAAAGCTTCAAGCTGGCATTAAATCAAATCCGCTCGCTGACGCTTCAACCCCCTGAAGTGTTTGTGCCCGAGATGCAGCGGTTGTGCTCTGAGGCAGGTGTCGCTGTATCCTTGGTGCCGGAGATGAAAAAAGTTCCATGGAATGGTGCGACGAAATGGCTGACGTCCAAAAAGGCCATGATCCTGCTCAGCCTTCGGGGAAAGGGGGAGGATAAGTTCTGGTTTTCATTTTTCCACGAAGCCGGTCATGTTTTGCACGACAGCAAGAAAGACATCCTTATAAACGACGAGAGCCACGACGATCCCAAGGAAGCAAATGCCGACAAATTTGCAGCCGATTTTCTGATTCCCGAAGAGTATGACGATGTGATTCGGGCGATCCGGTCGAAAGTGGAAGTCGTCAATCTGGCAGGCGAGTTGGGGATTGCCCCTGGAATTGTGGCCGGGCGCCATCAGTTTTTGAGCGGGCGATGGAAAATTTTCAATGGGCTGATTCGAAAACTCGAGTGGACGTGAAGGCAGGGAAAATAACGTCAGAAAGTATGTTTCCATAAATACCTGCCGGTTTTTTTGCCGCATGGCGAGTGGCGAGGCCGGGAGAAAGCGGTTAATATGATGGTATGTGCCTGATCCTCTTCGCCTGCCACCAACATGAAGACTATCCGCTGATCGTCGCGGCGAATCGCGACGAGTTCTACAGTCGGTCAACATCCCCGGCGTCCTTCTGGCCGGAATCTCCGCATGTGCTCGCCGGCTGTGACAGACAACTCGGCGGCACCTGGTTCGGCATCACCCGCCAGGGACGTTTTGCGGCTGTGACGAACTACCGTGATCCGGACCGCGAAAAAGAGGGCCTCAGCAGCCGCGGCGTTCTTGTTCGAGATTATCTGCTCTCCGAAAAGGATCCCGGAGACTGGCTGGCCGGGCTTTCCCGAAACGATCGGAATGTCAAGGGGTTCAACCTGGTGGTCGGCTCGGCCGAACGTCTCTTTTACCACTCCAATCGCGGAGCCCCGCCGCGCTCTCTTTCGCCCGGGATTTACGGTCTGAGCAATCATCTCCTCGACACGCCGTGGCCGAAAGTGGTCCGCAGTAAAAAGGCTTTTGCGGAGATTGTCTCTCGCCCGAACGTCTCCGAAGCGGATCTTTTTTCCATTCTTGCCGATACCGAACAGGCTCCCGACGCCCGCCTGCCCGAAACCGGCGTGGGACTTGAATTCGAGCGAATCCTTTCGGCACCCTTCATCATCTCCCCCGATTACGGGACTCGATCCTCCACCATCCTGCTGTGCCGCCGCGACGGCCGGGTCCGTTTCATCGAAAGGACCTTTTTCCCCCGAACGGGGCCTGACCAATGGATGGAGCGGACCTTTTCTTTCCTGCTGGGCTCCTAGCCTCTTCCTTGTCCCCCCCCTTCACCTTGCAGCGCCACCATTCATTGCTATGCTGTTATGGTGCCGGGCGAGTTGAAATCCCGGTCTTGAAGACAAAAAAGAAGGAGGGGCAGCAGTCATGGATGAATCGGAAGAGGAAAACGTCTTCAGGGTCAAGGACTGCGCCCTGATTACCCGGATGGCGGGCGTCTCCTCGGCCCTCAACCTCCGGGAGCTGCGAGAAAGGGTCGCCACCTGCCCCCTCGAATCTCTCTACCATCATTTTTGCGAAACGGTGATCCGCGCTTCGTTTGACGATCCCGAGTTTCGCAACGACTTTGCGGTCTGGTCGGCCCGCTCCCTCGGAGATCGGGTTCTGGCAGAACGCCTCGGCATTCTCAACCCCTATTCGTTTTCCGATATGGAAAATGTGCGTGAACAGGTTGTCGACCTTATCGACGATCGTCTCGCGGAAGATCGCCGGTGCTCATGGATGCACGCGAGGGATGAATTCCGTTTTTTGCAGGCGGCGACCGTGGTTTTCGACACAGGGCTGACATTGAATGTCCTGGACGATCTGGTGTCGGCGCTGCCGGAGATGAGCGACAGCACCCTCTATTATCATTTCGTCGAAGCGCGGCGACGTCCCCCTGTCGGACATGACGATTTTTCCTGCTGGCTGAGGGGACTTCCCGGTGAAACGGCCTGGCTCGAAGAGGCACTGGCATCGATAGATTTTTACTTTTTGAATCTTCGGGAAATCAAGAGCGAACTGGTCGCCATAGTACAAACTGAAACGAGCGGGGGTGTGTCATGACAGAGCGCCGCTCACTGTTCGATTATGAGGACATAGCCGGCCCGATCGCAGTCAGGCAATTGCAACAGCTGGCCAGAGAACTCAAGGGGGCTTCGGTTGTCCATGTCAATTCGACACGGCTCGGCGGCGGAGTGGCTGAAATTCTCAACTGGCTGATCCCCCTGAAACGCAACCTGGGTATCGATGCATCCTGGGAGATCGTTGAGGGCAACGAGCCGTTCTTCCACACCACCAAGGCCTTTCACAACGGCCTTCAAGGCTCACCGGTCAGTCTGCCGCCGTCGTTGCTCGATTCCTACGAGAGCACGCTGGAGGAAAATGCAGAACGTCTGCGGCCGGTGCTCGAGGCCGCAGACTTCGTCTTCATCCACGATCCGCAACCGGCCCGACTCCTTAATCTCTGTCCGGGCAGGAGAGGACGGTGGATCTGGCGCTGTCATATAGACGCTAGTCATCCCCATCGTCATGTGTGGAAATATCTGCGCGAGCAGGTACGGGGTTTCGATGCCAGCATTTTTTCGATGGCCGATTTTGCACAGCCGCTGCCCCATCCCCAGTTTCTGATCTCCCCGAGCATCGATCCGCTGGCGCAGAAGAACATCGATCTGTCCGAGGAGGAGGTCCGCAGCGTCGGCCAACGTTTCGGCATTCGCGACAACGTGCCGGTCATCACCCAGATATCCCGTTTCGATCGGTTCAAGGATCCGCTCGGTGTGATTAAAGCCTTTCGTATTCTGCAGGAGAGCATCGACGCGGATCTGGTGCTCGCCGGAGGGGGTGCAACGGACGACCCGGAGGGGCAGGCGATTCTCGAGGAGGTTCGGGAGGCGGCCGAGGCCCACCCCCGCATTCATGTCCTGCTGCTCCCGAGCGATGACTATCGAACGATCAACGCCCTGCAGCGGCTCTCCACGATCATCCTTCAGAAGTCTCTTCAGGAGGGCTTCGGATTGACTGTGACCGAGGCGATGTGGAAAGGCAAGCCGGTGATCGGCGGTAATGTGGGCGGGATTCGCCTGCAGGTGTACAATTATCATACCGGTTTTCTGGTCGATACGCCCGAAGGAGCGGCTCTGCGCATGCGGGAAATTCTGAGACGACCGGAAAAATTGAATTCGATGGCGCAGACGGCACAGACCTTCGTGCGGGAGAATTTCCTGCTGACTCGTCATCTGCGCGAGTACCTGACGCTGATGCTTGCTCTGCGCGAGGGAATGACCGACCATCTTTTCACCGGTTGACGGGAGTGAAGTTTTATGAAGATATTGACAGAACGCGGAAACGTCGATGAATTTCACTCCCGGTTGGCGAAAGCCCCGGAGCGAGTTCTGCTGCTCGATTACGACGGCACCCTGGCACCCTTTCAGGTGGAGCGCGACAAGGCCGTTCCTTACGAAGGGGTGCCGGATATTCTCGATGCCATTGTCGCTGAGGGAAGCACCCGTCTGGTGATCGTCAGCGGGCGCTGGACTGAGGATCTTCTGCCGCTGCTCGGCATGAAGGAGCAGCCTGAAGTGTGGGGGTGCCACGGCTGGGAGAGGCTCTGGAGCGACGGCCGCCACGAGCAGGGGGAACTGCCCGGCCCTGTCGACCAGGCTCTCGAACAAGCGAACCGGTGGGCGAAGGAGCAGGGGCTGGAGAAACATGTGGAACGCAAGCCGGCATCGGTGGCCTTGCACTGGCGGGGGCTCAGCGACGATGACCGGAAGCGGATTCATTCCGACGGACAGGAGGCCTGGGGAGCGATCGCCGAAAATTCGGAACTGGAGCTGCACGAATTCGACGGCGGACTGGAGCTGCGTTATCCCGGACGGGACAAGGGCTACGCCGTGCGACAGCTCTTGAGCGAAGAGTCCGCCCGGACCGTCTTCGCCTATCTGGGAGATGACCGCACTGACGAAGATGCCTTTTCGGCTTTGCAGGAGCGCGGCCTCAATGTTCTGGTCCGGTCGGAGTACCGTCAGACTGGCGCTGACTTGTGGCTCGAACCTCCCGAGGAGCTGCTGTGGTTTCTGCGCCGATGGCTGGATATCTGTAAAAAAGGAGAAGAATAGATGGGACCAAAGGAAAAACAGCGGCTGGTGGTGGTCTCCAACCGCCTGCCGGCCGTTGTTTCAGAAGAAGACGGCGAGTGGCAGATCAAGCCCGGGTCCGGCGGGCTGGTCACGGCACTTTCGCCGGTCCTGAGACGCAATCAGGGTCTGTGGATCGGATGGCCGGGATGCCACGGTGACGTGCCGGTGGAAGGCCTTTTCGACCAGTTCAGCGCGGAACACGGCTACAATCTCGCCGCCGTACCGCTGAGCGAGGAGGAGGAGGAAAAATATTACCGGGGATTTTCCAACGAAATCCTCTGGCCTCTTTTTCACGACCTGCTGGGGCATTGCCATTTCAACCTGGAGAATCGCAATGTCTACCGCGAGGTGAACAGGAGATTTGCCGAGGTTGTCACAGATTCGATTTCTGAGAACGACTTCGTGTGGATCCAGGATTATCAGCTGCTGGAAGTCGGCAAATTCATGCGCGATCAGGGCGTCGAACAGCCTCTGGGTTTTTTCCTGCACATTCCGTTTCCCTCGGCCGATCTTTTCCGCCGCCTTCCCTGGAAGAAGGATTTCATCAACGCCATGCTGGAATACGACCTGATCGGTTTCCAGACCCTGCGCGACAGGCGAAATTTCGTGAATACCGCCAGGGAGCTCGTTCCCGGGCTGGAGGCCGATATCCGGAGGCGCTATACCCTGTTGCAGCACGGCGGACGCACCATAAAGGTCGTCCACTACCCCATCAGCATCGATTTCGATGAATTCAACGATCTGGCCCAGACGAAGGAGGTTGCCGACGCGTCCTGGTATCTGCACGAAAACTACGGAAGCCGGCAGCTGATTCTCGGCCTCGACCGACTCGACTATACCAAGGGGATCCCCGAACGCTTCCTGGCGTTCGAGCGGGCGTTGGAGAAATATCCCGAACTGCGCCGCAACAAGGTCTCTCTCATCCAGGTCGTCGTGCCGAGCCGCACTCTGGTTCCCGATTACCAGAATCTCAAGGAGCTGCTCGACGGCCTGGCCGGCCGGATCAACGCCCGCTTTTCCGAACAGGGATGGGTCCCCATCCACTATTTTTTCCGCAGCCTGGAGCGCGTACAGCTTCTCGGCTATTATCGGGCCTGCGAGATCGCCCTGGTGTCCCCGTTGCGCGACGGCATGAACCTGGTGGCCAAGGAGTTCTGCGCAAGCAGCATCGACGACAACGGCGTGCTGATCCTCAGCGAATTCGCCGGGGCCGCCGATCAACTGGGCAAATGGTCTCTGCTGGTCAATCCCTATGATTACGACGGAACCGCCGACGCCATCTATCGGGCCTACACCATGTCCGCGCCAGAGCGGAAGCGGCGGATGAAGATGCTGCGCTCCGAAGTGCGGCGCAACAATGTGCATCGGTGGGTCGAATTATTCCTCGGCGCGATGAGTCACCGGCAGGATATTCCGCAGGAGGGAGCGCCCGGAACTCAGGACCCCTCAGCTTCAACCAGAACGTTCAGTTCCCTGTAGAGCTCCCTGACCAGATCGTATCCGGTCTGCCAGAAGGAGCGATTGTGAAGGTCGATGCCGAAGGGGGCGACGAGATCCTGAGGTGCCTTGCTGCCTCCGGCTTTGAGCAGCTCGAGATAGCGCGGCACGAAGGAGTTGCCTTCCTCGAGGTATCTCTGGTAAAGCGCCAGAACCAGAAGTTCGCCGAAGATATAGGAATAGCAGTAGAAGCGGCTATGAATGAAGTGTCCGATATAGCTCCAGCCCCACCGGTACGGTTCAATCATCTCCACGCTCTCTCCGAAGAGTTTGCCGTTCTCTTCCAGCCACAGACCGCAAAGCGCATCGGATGAAAGCAGTCCCTCGCCACGCCGTCGGTGCGCCTCCTGCTCGAAGCGCGTCAGGACATTCTGGCGAAATGTCGTGGCGATGATGTCCTCGATCCTCGCGCAGAGCAGGGCGATTTTGGCCCGTCGGTCACTATGGTTTTCCAGCAGCCGTCTTGTCAGCAGCATCTCGCCGAAAACACTGGCGGTTTCGGCCATCGGAAGCGGGGCATCGTAGTGGAACAGGTTCTGCCCCTGGCTCAGGCTGAAGTGGATCCCGTGCCCCAGTTCGTGGGCCAGGGTCGCCACATCGCGCATCGTGCCGGTGTAGTTGAGCAGCACGTACGGAGAGAGTCCGGGCATCATCCCCATGCAGAACGCACCGCCGGTTTTGCCGGCTTGGGGAAAGGCGTCGATCCGCTCTTCGTCGAAAAACGCCTGTGCCAGCTGCGCCATTTGCGAAGAGAATCCCCCAAATGCGTCCAGGACGAGGTCCCGCCCCTCGGTGAAGGAAAGGGTGTCTGCCTGGAGTCCGACCGGGGCATAGATGTCGGTATTTTTCAGTTTCCCCATGCCGAGCAGACGGGCCTTGAGGGCGAAGTAGTCGCGCGCCAGGCCGTAGTTTTCTTCGGTCACCGTCATCAGGCTGTCGACCATCCGGCGGTCGGTTTCGTTTTCCAGCAGCGACGGGGTCATCAGGTCGGGATAGCCCCGCAAGTCGGATTCCTTTCCGTGGTCGAGGAGAATATTGTTGAAGCAGCTGGTCAGCACCAGGGCGTTCTCGCCGTGTTTGTCGAGGAAGGTTCCCAAGGCCCGGCGACGCACATCGGCATCGGGATGGTGAAGAAGACCGAGCAGCTCTTCGCCGGTCACCTCCCGGGGGCTCTCCTCCTGCGGCATGTGGAAAGTGAAGAGCAGCGACGAGGTGAGCTCCTCGAACAACTGGGTGAAGGCGTCCTTGCCGGAAAGATCCTTTCGCAGCAGCGCCTGTTCGACATTTTCCTCCAGGGCATAGGCCGATTGGGCCCTGAGCTTGTGGAGATAATGGGCGTATTCGGCCAGATCGGAGTGACCGGCCAGAGAAGAAAAAGCGCCCTCGTCGAGGCGCAGCAGTTCCAGTTCGAAAAAAAGGATGGTTTCGCTGATCCCGTTCCATCGATCGCGCACCCGGTCCATCGCCTTCCGGGCGTCTTGCCGGGTGCTGTCCCGGGCGAAGAGCAGATGGACGTAGAAGTTGGGCTTCAGTCCCAGCCGATGGATCGACCGGTAGTCGTCGAGGGCCCGGCACAGCAAATCGGGGCCCGGCGTTTCAGCTTTCAGGACGGCGCGATAGTCCTGCCGGAAAGTCTCCGCCCGTTGGGCGGCTTCGCGCTGGTCCTGGTCGATCGCCGGATCGTCGGGACCAGTGTAAAGGGGATCAAGATTCCAGCGGGTCGGTGTCTCTGTCATGTCTTCTCCGTCGTATTGTCCAGTAAAGCCGAAAGCCTAGCCGCTCGCCGTCCGGGTGTCAACATGCCCTGACTGTTCCCGGAAGTGGACTTGACAGGCCGATAGGCCGGGGATAATCTCTTGGCCGGATCGCTGCGGCGCACCCGCCTCTTGCAGAAAGGACCCGTCGATGGACAGACGCCTGCCTCCGATGCTGCCCCGATACCTGGTTCAGTCGGGTTTTATGGTTTTCTATGTCTGGACTTTCGTGCACTTTCTGCGATGGGTCGAGACCCTGCAGGCCGGCAACGTGCCACAGGGCGCCAGACCGGCCGCCGTCGACGGTTTTTTGCCGATCAGCGGCCTGATGGGCCTTCGCCATTGGTGGCAAAGCGCAGAACTCTACCCGGTTCACCCGGCGGCCGCCCTCATCCTGCTGGCGGCCCTTCTGACTGGCCTCTTGCTCAAACGCGGCTTCTGCTCCTGGATGTGCCCCGTTTTCCCCCTCTCCGAAGGGCTGTGGCGCGGCGGGGAGAAGACGTTCGGGCGCACCTTCGCCCCGCCCTTCTGGCTCGATTTGCCGCTGCGTTCCCTGAAGTACCTGGTGCTCTTCTTCTTCCTTTACCAGATCCTCTGGGCCATGCCGCTTCCGGGCCTTCGGGCCTTTCTCGCATCGCCCTACCACAAGATCGCCGATGTCCGCCTGCTGCAGTTCTTTCAGCATCCCTCGGCCACAACCCTTGTCGTCGTCGCCCTGCTGGCGGCGGCCTGCTTCTTCGTGCAGATGGCGTGGTGCCGGTATCTGTGTCCTTACGGTGCGCTTCTTGGCCTGGTCTCGCTTCTGTCGCTTTCGAAGATCGGCCGCGACGAAAATCTCTGCATCCGCTGCGGGCTGTGTTCGTCCCGATGCCCGGCCTGGCTGCCGGTGATGCAGCTGAAGACAGTCCGCTCTGCCGAATGCTACGGCTGTTTCCGCTGCGTCCAGAACTGCCCCGCTCCGGGAGCTGTGGAAATGAGACTGCTGCGGCGCCTGGCTGTGCCGTCCGCCCTCTTCGGCGCTGTCCTGATCCTCGTCTTCGTTGTCGTCGATATCTACGGTCGGGTCACGGGAAAGTGGCACAGCGCGACGACGGCGGGAGAAATCGCCTCCTATCTTCGGGGCCGTCCCTGATCGATTTCTGGCGGATCCGACCTGCCGGCCGTTGGATGATGTCTCCCTGGAATTTTACAAACCTTGACCGTCGACCTCCTGCCTGTGATAAGGTGTAGAGATGACAATCAAGAACTTATCTGTTTCCGGCCCGGGACGGCATGCCCGGAGAAAGAGACTGTTATCTGCCGTGATATTGAAAAGAGTCCTCATAACCGCCCTGACACTCGTGCTTCTGATTCCGGCCCTGCCGGCGAAAGCCGAGGTAGACCAACAAGCTTATGAAGCCGGTCGTTCCAAGCTGCTCAGCTACATGCTTCGACAGCAGCTTTCGCGGCATCATTATAGTGACAAGGAGCTGAACGACGCCCTCTCGCGAGCGGCTTTCGATCTCTACCTGACCCAGGTCGATTCCCGCAAGCGCTTTCTGCTCCAGGAGGATGTTGACCATCTGCGATCCTATGCAGAGCGCATCGACGATGAAATGAGACGGGGGCGGCTGGATCTGCCGCTGGTTGTAGGTCGGACCATTGATCGCCGGCTCGATGAGGTCCGCGATATGGTCTCCGACCTGCTGGCCCGGCCGCTCGATCTGGAGTCGGAAGACTATCTCGAGACCGACCCGGAAAAGCTCGATTACGTAGAAAACAGGGAGCAGTTGCGGGAGCGCTGGCGCAAAAATCTCAAGTTCCAGGTCAACCGCCGCTATCTCAATCTGCTGGAGGATGAGGGGCTGGATCTGGACGAACTGGAGACTGCGTCGCAGAAAAAGCAGGCCGAGGAACTGCTCGAGAAGGCCTATGAAAAAGTGGGGGAAAGCAACGAGGACTTCTTCCATCGACTGCAGGAGCAAACGCTGCAGGATTATGTCGACCGTTACTTCAATGCGGTGGCGCGGGCTTTCGATCCCCATACCGGCTACCTCCCTCCCACCCAGAAAGAAGACTTCGACATTTCCATGCGTGGCTCCCTCGAGGGGATCGGGGCCACTCTTCGCGAGGAAGACGGCTACATCAAGGTGGTCAAGATCATCCCGGGGAGTCCTGCCGCCCGTCAGGGCCGGCTGCAGCCCGAAGACATGATTCTCAAGGTCGCCCAGGGGGATGAAGAGCCTGTTGACATCACCGATACAGGGTTGCGCGATGCCGTTTCGCTGATCCGGGGCCCCAAGGGAAGTGAAGTGCGCCTGACGGTGAAGCGGCCGGACGGCTCCAGGGTGGTGATTCCCATTGTCCGCGACGTGGTGCAGATTGAGGAGACCTTTGTCAAGTCAACGTCGATCGAGGACGAGAAAAGCGAAGAAACCTTCGGATATGTCAAGGTTCCCGGTTTTTACAGGGATTTTCGCAGCACCAGTAATGGCGGCAACAACCGCAACGTCACCGACGATCTCCGAAAGGAGCTCGAAAAGCTCAAAGAGCAGAATGTGTCCGGAATCGTTCTCGACCTGCGCAACAACGGAGGCGGAGCGCTGACCGATGCGGTCTCGGTTACCGGCCTGTTCATAGAAACCGGGCCGGTGGTCCAGGTCCGTGACGGGGACGGCAATTCGAAAGTCCTTAAGGATCAAGATTCAGCCGTTGCCTACGAGGGACCGCTGGTGGTACTGGTCAACCGCTTCAGCGCTTCGGCTTCGGAGATCGTTGCCGGTGCCTTTCAGGATTATGATCGGGCGATCGTTATCGGAGGCGAGCATACCCACGGCAAAGGCACGGTCCAGGCGATTCTCGATCTCGACCAGTCGCAGATCTTGCCCGGAATGAGTCGATTCAAGCCGTTGGGGGCCATGCGTGTGACCATCCAGAAATTCTACCGGATCAATGGTGAATCGACCCAGTCCCGCGGCGTTGTTCCGGATATCGTCCTGCCCGACCGCCTCGCCCACCTGGAAACGGGAGAGCAATACATCGATTACGCTCTGCCCTGGGATACCATCAGCCCTGTGGAATACCAAAAATGGGATGGAAGCGGCGGTGACTTTGATCTTGAGACCCTGGAAAACCGCAGCAGCAAACGGGTCAGAAACAGCGAGGATTTTTCCAAAATCAGAAAGGAAACGAAGGCTGCCAAAAAGCGGCGTGAAAACAGCCGTCAGCCGATCGCCCAGAGGGCGGTCTGGGATGAAAACATCAATTCACGCTCTGACAGCGCCGATCTTCCGCCAGGGCACAATGCCGTCGATGACGAAAATGCCGGAGAGCCGGTCGAGGATGATTGGGACGAAGAGCTGATGGAGGATCCCTACACCATTGAATCGATCGCCGTTCTACGGGATCTTGTCGATGCTTCGGCGGCGGGGATAGCCAGAACCTCCGCTGGAGACTGATAGCTTAGGCCACTCGGCTCACCATGGACAAAACAACTTTCGATCCGATCCGATCCTGTCATGACGCCGCGCCGCAGGGGCTGCTGCGCGGCGTCATGCAGTTCAACCGAGGCGAGTACTTCCCCTGCCACGAAACCCTTGAGGAGCTGTGGATGGCCGAAAAAGGGCCGATTCGCAATCTCTATCAGGGTGTTTTGCAAATCGCCGTCGCCCTCCACCACTGGAGACGCGACAAGTATCGGGGGGCCGTGGCTTTGCTCGCCAGCGGACTGGAAAAACTGGCATTGCTGCCCGATGTGTGCCTGCAGGTGGAGATCGACGCCCTGCGCGACGATGGCACAAGGTTGCTGCGGCGAATCGAGGAGCTCGGGCCGCAGCAGATGGGTCGGCTGGAGCAAGAATATATCCCGAAAATAGGTCTCAAGCCCGGCCCGGTCGCTCGACAGGACCGCTAAAGACTGTCCCGGCATGAAAAAAATTGACTTTCCCCCGACCGGTATGTTAACCACTGGCCTTCGGAGACGATATGGAAACGATCCCAACCGCAATCAGCCCGGCAATAAAAGCAATGGCGGCCGCCGCAGCAGCGGCGAGGCGGTCACGGCCTGCCCATTGGCTTGCGGTTGCCCCCTGAGGGGGAAAAGACAACGCTGACCAAGGCCATGGGCATACCGTCCATGGCCTTTTTGTATTGATCAGAACAACCAGGAGGCAGGGTATGCGCAACGACATCGTGCACATAGGTGCCGGCGAACTGACCTACGAGATCCGCGCCATCGTCGAGATCGCCGAGAAGCTCAATGCTCTCGGGATCAAGACCAATATGGAGAATATCGGCGACCCGGTCGCCAAGGGAGAGAAGATCCCTGAATGGATGAAGAAAATCGTTGCCGATCTGGCGATGACGGACTGCTCCTACGGATACTCCGCGACCAAAGGGCTGCTGGAAACCCGGGAATTCCTGGCCGAGAAGACCAACAGCCGGGGCAAGGCCCAGATCACCGCCGAGGAGGTCATCTTCTTCAACGGACTCGGCGACGCCATCCAGAAGGTCTACGGTTTTCTCCGTCGGGAGGCCCGGGTCATAGGCCCCTCGCCGACCTATTCGACCCACTCTTCCGCCGAAGGAGCGCACGCAGGCCAGAAGCCCGTCTCATATCGCCTCGACCCGGACAACAACTGGTACCCGGATCTGGACGACCTGCGGCTCTCGGTCAAGTTCAACCCGGCAATCAGCGGCATTCTGATCATCAATCCGGACAACCCGACCGGAGCGGTTTACCCCGAGCGCATCCTGCGCGAGATGATCGATATCGCCCGCGAATACGACCTCTTTATCATCGCCGACGAGATTTATCACAATATCGTTTTTAACGGAGAGTCGACCAAGCCGGTCTCCGATCTCATCGGCGATATCCCGACTATAGCCATGAAGGGGATCAGCAAGGAAGTTCCCTGGCCGGGTTCGCGCTGCGGCTGGATAGAAGTCTACAATGCCGACAAGGATCCGGTCTTCAAGCAGTATATACAGAGCGTTCTCAACTCGAAGATGGTCGAAGTCTGTTCGACGACCCTTCCACAGAAGGCCATACCGCCGATCTTCAGCCATCCCGAGTATCCAGCTTATCTGGAGGAGCGCAGGCGCCGGTACGAGAAATTCTCCAATATCGCCTACGATATTCTCAGGAAAGTTCCGGGGATCAAGGTCAACCGCACCAACGGGGCCTTTTACATGAGCGTTGTCTTTGAAAAGGGGCGTCTGACCGACAGGCAGAGCCTGCCGATCGAGGTCAAGGAAGTGCGTGAGCTTGTCGAGGGACTTGTCGGGGAGCCCGGCATCACTCTGGACAAGCGATTCGTCTATTACCTTCTGGCCGCCACCGGAATCTGCGTTGTGCCGATCAGTTCCTTCTGTACGCCTGAACTCGGATTCCGCATCACCCTGCTGGAACGGAACGAAGAGGAATTCATCCGCATTTTCGAGACGATAGCAGAAAAAATAGGAGTCTATCTGGCATCCTGAAAAAAGGGCTTTCAGTTTGATGGCAGCCACTTTCTTTTTTTCCGCAATGTCCCCCCTTTCCGGATGTGGTAACTTTTCAGGTATGAACACTTTTATTAAAGAAGAGTTGACGAGCCCGGTCACCGAAAAGAGCCAGCTGCGAGATTATCTGCTCGCCGGTGCCAGGCCCCGGAATCAGTGGGGGATCGGCGCCGAATCCGAGAAAATCGTCATTGATGCCAGAACCGGCGAAGCGGCATCCTTCGCCCGCATCGAGGCCCTTCTGAAGCGTCTGGAGCAGAAACATGACTGGCAGGGGGATTACGAAGACGGTCGCCTGATAGGTCTCACCGGTCCCGCCTCCTCCGTTACCCTGGAACCGGGGGGACAGCTGGAGCTCTCGGGGCGGCTTTGCCCCGACATCCATTGCTGTCAGGGCGATTTTTCCTGCTACACCGGGCAGTTGCTGGAGGAGACGGCATCCCTGGAACTGGCTTTGCTCGGCATGGGCAGCCAGCCCTTTTCCCGACTGGAGCAGATCGACTGGGTTCCGAAATCACGATACGACGTGATGGGTCCCTATATGCTGCAGACCGGCGATATGGGCCAGCGGATGATGAAACAGACCGCCGGTCTGCAGGTCAACGTAGATTTCTCCGACGAACAGGATTGCATCGACAAGATGCGACTGGTTCAGGCCCTTTCGCCGCTTTTCTATGCCCTGTTCGCTAATTCTCCTCTCCTCGAAGGCCGTCCCAGCGGTTTTCTTTCCGTTCGTGGTGAAATCTGGAGCCGCACCGACCCCGATCGTACCGGATTTATCGACAGTCTCATGGCTGAAGACGCCTCCCTGGACACCTATGTCGATTATGCCCTCGACGTGCCGATGTACTTCATCATCCGCGAGGGGCGCTTTGTCAATCTGACCGCTGAGCGGTTTACCTTCCGCCAGTATCTGGAGGAGGACTTCGGTGACGAGCGGGCAACGCTTGCCGACTGGGACCTCCACCTCTCGACCATTTTCACCGAAGTACGCCTGCGTCCGCAGATCGAACTGCGTTCCGCGGACAGCCTGCCGCCGAAGCTGACCCTCGGCGTAGCCGCGCTGGCCAAGGGACTGTTCTATGACAAGGAATCGCTGCGAGACGCCTGGAATATTTTCCGGGACCAGGGAAAAGAGGATCGCGACACCCTTTACCGCAACAGCTGGAGTCAGGCTCTGGGAGCGCCCTTCGAAGACCGGACCCTGCGGGAAGTCGCTCTGGAGATCCTGGCACTGGCTGCCGCCGGGCTGGCCCGTCAACGGGTGCAGAACGCACAGGGACTCGATGAAACGATCTATCTCGAGGGACTCTGGGAGATCGCGCAGAGCGGCGTCACCCTCGCTGAGCGATTGCTCGGCAGATGGGAGGGCAGCCGCTCCGAGAAACTGGAGACTCTCAAGGCGCATTGCGACTTTCAGATACATTCCTGACGGCCCTTCTTTTTTCGCTTCACTCGCACTCGTCCTTGCAAAGGCGCCTCGCTCCTGATTGAATAGACAGAGTCTGTCAATTTTCCAGCAAGGAGGACGCTATGCCTTCATTTCAGCTCGATACCGACCTCACCCGTCTCTCGATCAATACCATCAGGCTGCTGGCTGCCGATTGCGTCGAAAAAGCCGGCTCGGGCCACCCGGGCACCCCGATGGAAGCAGCCCCCATCGCCTGTCTTATCTATACCCGGCACCTGCGGCACAATCCCGCCAATCCCCTCTGGCCGGGCCGGGACCGTTTCGTGCTCTCCTGCGGGCATGCGTCCGCACTGCTCTACAGTATGCTGCACCTGACCGGTTACGATCTGGAGCTGGAGGACCTCAAGAACTTTCGCCAGCTCAACAGTCGAACGCCGGGTCATCCGGAATACGGCCATACTCCGGGTGTTGAAACCACCACCGGGCCGCTGGGACAAGGCCTTGGCGTCAGTTTGGGCATGGCGATGGGAGGGCGTTTCCTGCGCGATCGCATCGACCGCGAACTCTTCGACTACCGGATATTCACCCTCTGCTCCGACGGCGACATGATGGAGGGGGTGTCTTCGGAAGTCGCCTCTCTGGCGGGGCATCTGCGACTGGGCAACCTGAACCTGATTTATCTCGACAACCGCATTACCATCGAGGGAGACACGGATCTGGCTTTCAGCGAAGACGTGGGAACCCGTTTTCTCGCCTACGACTGGCACGTTCAGCGCATAGACGGCGAGAGCCTGCCGGAGATCGACAAGGCGCTCGAACGGGCCAGGGCCGAAACGCGTCGTCCTTCTCTGATCGTGGCACGGACCCATATCGGCTTCGGGGCGCCGGGCAAGCAGGGGACCGCCGCCGCCCACGGCTCTCCTCTCGGGCCGGAGGAGCTGGGTGCCGCCAGGCGGGCGTTCGGATTCGACGAGGAGACGTCTTTCGTCATACCGCAGAGCGTCGCCAACGAGATGGGTCGCTGCCGCGAGTACGGGACGGAGCTTGAAAAGGCATGGCAGGGGCTTCTGGAGAAAAAAAGGAAGCAGAATAAAGACCTTGCCGACTGGCACAAGATGCAGCAGGGGCGACTGCCCGATTCCTGGGAGGCCGATCTTCCCGGGTTCGCTCCGGAGGATGGTCCGATGGCGACCCGCAAGGCAAGCGGTCGTATCCTTAACGCCCTGGCCGAAACTCTGCCGATGTTTCTCGGCGGTTCGGCCGATCTCGCGCCATCGAACAATACGGAGATCAATGAAGAGACCAGCTTCGGACCCGAACAGAGTGGACGCAACCTGCATTTCGGGGTTCGCGAACATGCCATGGGGGCCGCTCTCAACGGTCTTGCCCACACGCCGGGATTGATGCCCTTCGGCGCCACTTTTCTGATCTTCTCCGACTACATGCGTCCGCCGACGCGCCTGGCGGCCATGATGGGTCTGGCTCCGGTCTATATCTTCACCCATGACTCGATCGGAGTCGGCGAAGACGGCCCCACGCATCAGCCGGTCGAGCAGCTCGCTGCGCTGCGGGCGATCCCGAACCTGCAGGTGATACGACCTGCCGACGCCAATGAAACTGTCGAGGCCTGGAAAATGGCCATCCGCAACCGGCAGGGGCCGACCGCCCTCGTCTTGTCACGCCAGTCGCTGCCTATTCTCGATCGCAGTCACCTGGGGTCCTCGGCCCTGGCAAGCCGCGGGGGTTATATTCTGGCGGAAGAGAACGGTCCGCTGCAGCTGATCCTTATCGCCAGCGGTTCGGAGGTCCATCCCGCCCTCTCGGCTCGGGATATGCTGCAGAAGGACGGGATCGGAACGCGTGTCGTTTCCATGCCCTGCCAGGAGGCCTTTCTCGCCCAGAGCGAGAACTATCAGCAGAAGGTTCTTCCCGCGGCGTGTTCCTGCCGTCTGGCGGTCGAGGCCGCAGCCTCCCTGGGTTGGGATCGTTTCGTGACATCTCGGGGCGAGGTTCTCGCCATGGAAGGATTCGGTGCCAGCGCGCCGGGCGAAGAGTTGATGGATCACTTCGGTTTCACCCCCGGCGCCATTACAGAGAAGGCCCGCAGAATGATCGATGCTTACACCTCTGCCCACTCGAAAATATGAACAACTTTCTGGACTTTCCTCATAAGGTTAAGTATCTTGAGACCTTGGAGCCTCATTAGCTGACGCGAAAACTCCATCGTTGACGCGCCGTTCGCACGGCGATTGCCCGGCATCGCGGAGCCCCGTCGGCGGCCTTTGAAGACGACGAATGAAACTCGCAGATCTCGGAGAATTCGGTCTTATTGATCGCATACGACACCGGGTCGCCGGCGCAGACGACCTGGCGGTGGGAATCGGCGACGACTGCGCTGTTGCAGAACTTCCACCCGGGCATCAATTGCTCACCACCACAGATATGCTGCTCGAAGACGTTCATTTTCGTCGCAGCTGGACAGACCTTTGCACATTGGGTCGCAAAAGCATGGCGGTCAACGTCAGCGATATTGCCGCCATGGGAGGCAGGCCTCGTCATGTCTTCGTCGGTCTGGCCATTCCCGACGCGATGCAGGTCGAAGAAATCGAGGAGCTGGTCGACGGCATGCTCCAGGGCTGCACGCTCTATGGCGCCACTCTGGCCGGCGGCGATACCTGTCGCTCGCGAAGCGGCCTGGTCATCTCGGTGGCGCTGCAGGGCCACATTCCCCGTGACAGGGTCCTGACCCGGGCCGGAGCCCGCCCCGACGATCTGGTCTGCGTCTCCGGAACCCTCGGCGACAGTGCCCTGGCTCTGGTCGACCTGATGGGGGGGCGAAGGGTCGAGCCCCGACTTCTTCGCCGCCATCTCGATCCGCAAGCCCGTGTCCGGCTGGGCGGAGCCCTGGCGGAACATGGGCTTGCCACGGCGATGATCGATGTCTCGGACGGACTGCTGGGGGATCTGGGTCATATCCTGGAGGCTTCACACGTTGGCGCCCGCCTTCAGATCGACGAGCTGCCGCTCTCGGAGGCCTTTCGCCACCGCGCCGGCCGCGACCGGAATCTCCATGACCTGGCCCTGTCCGGAGGAGAGGATTACGAGCTCCTTTTCACCGTGAGGCCCGACAAGTGGCCGGAGGTGCAGGATCTGTCCGCCCAGGTGAGAACCCCTGTGAGCCGCCTTGGGCGGATCATGACTGAGCGGGAATTGACGATGGTCGATGTCGATGGCCGAAGGTATCGCCCTTCGGCTTTCGGATTTACCCACTTTCCGGAGGGCAGAGAGCCTTAAATGTCTTCATTGCAGTCAATCAGGCCTTTTCTGGGGAGTGAATTTCCTTCCGAGGATTTCAGGCAGATCAGGGATATCCTGGCCCAGCGCTTTGCCATCGATCTGGACATGTACAAGGATCGGTGCATCAAGAGGCGCATTGCCATTCGCGTACGGCGCAGGGGGTTGCACAGCGCGGCAGACTATGCCCAGCTGCTGAAGAACGACGATAATGAACTCAAGGCTCTGGTAGAGGTTTTGACCATCCATGTATCACAATTCTTCCGCAACCCTTCCACTTTCGCCGCCCTGGAGGCGACCTACCTGCCGCGACTGTTCGAACGTGCGCGACGGGAGGGGCGCCGACAGCTCGATCTCTGGAGTGTGGGGTGCGCCGCCGGAGAAGAGCCCTATTCGCTTGCGCTGCTTCTGGAAGAGATCCCGGCGCCCGAGTTGGACATCAGTCTACTGGGAACCGATGTCAGCGAATCGGTCCTTGAGCGGGCCCGGCAGGGATTTTACGAACCGCAGCGTCTGAAGGAGGTCCCCCGGGAGGTACTCAGGACGCATTTCACACCCGAAGGCGACGGCTTTCGTCTTAAACAGGGCTTTCGAGACCGGGTGAAGTACAAATGCCATGATATTCTCCACAATACCAGCTATCCCCGGGCAGATCTTATTCTGTGTCGAAATGTCCTGATCTATTTTTCCCGCAGCGAGCAGGAGAAAATTCTCGCTCGTTTTGCAGCGAGCCTCCCCGAGGACGGGATTCTTGTTCTTGGAAAGGCTGAAACGCTGAGCGGAACCTCGCGGGATCTGTTCCGGCCCGTAGAGCCTGCAGAGCGGATATACCTGCGAAACGACAAGGTTCCCTGCTATACTCATCCCGCTGAACGACCCTTGACAGAAGCGAATACGTAAAGGAGCAAAACGATGCGTGTCGAGATCACCTACAAATTCGTGATGGGCTTTATTATAGTGGTGGGCTCCATTGTTCTCGTGGACTACCTCGTGCCGGTGTTCGGGATTCCCGAGCAATTCCAGAAGCTGTTCTCCACAACGGTGGCGATCACGGTCGGATTGATTCTGGGCTGGATCTTTTCCAAAGCCTTCACCACCAACATCCGCGCCCTGACAAGCGTTGCCGACCAGCTCAGCAAAGGCGACCTGACCCGCTACGCGAGGGTGAAAAAGCCTCTTTTTGCCGACGAAACACAGGACCTGGCCACGTCCCTGAACTCGATGGTCGACAGCCTCAGGACACTGGTGAGCCAGATCCGGGGCTCCTCCGTCAAGGTTTCCGATTCGGCTCAGGGCCTTTCGGCATCCTCCCAGCAGATCAGCGCTTCGGCCCACCAGGTCAGCAACACCATCGAGCAGGTCAGCCGCGGTGCCGAAACTCAGGCTGAGATGGTGGAAAAGGCCACCACGACCATCAAGGAAATGGCCATGTCGATCGACAGCATCGCTGCTTCGGCCCGCGACGTCTCCCAGTCCGCCAGGGACACCTCCAACACTGCCGAAGAGGGAGGGGAGATGGCCCGGGATGCTCTCGAAAATATGAGAAAAGTTATCGAGGAGGTCGAAAAGAGCGGCGACCAGATCGCGATGTTCGGAGAAACGCTGCAGAAAATCTCGAAAATCGTCGAAGTCATTACCGGTATTTCGCAGAAAACCAACCTCCTGGCGCTGAACGCAACCATCGAGGCGGCCCGGGCAGGAGAATACGGGCGGGGCTTTGCCGTAGTCGCCGAAGAGGTTCGCAAGCTGGCGGAGAGCACCGCCGAATCGACGGATGAGATCACCGGTCTTGTCGATTCGATCCGCAAGGAGAACATCAAGGTCCAGGAATCGATGAAGGGCAGCATCCAGGCGATGGATGCCGGTCGCGGCGCCATCGACACCACCTCCAGCGCCTTCGGGCAGATCATCAACAACGCCCTGAATACAAAGAACAAGGCCGGCAGCATCGCTGATCTCTCTGAACAGCAGACCGAGGGAGCCCGATCCATGGTCACGTCCATTGAAGAGATCGCCCGGGTGACTGAAGACAATGCCGCAAGTACCCAGCAGGTGTCGGCAGCCACCGAGGAACAGTCCGCCTCCATGGAGGAGATGGCCCACGCCGCCCAGGAACTCTCCGCCCTTTCGGAGGACCTCCTGGCCATGGTCAGCCGGTTCCAGGTCGCATCCGAGAAGGCCTGATCGATGAGTCAGGTTCTGGTTTTCCGGATAGAAGACGAACTGTACGGCCTCGAGGTCACCCGGATCCAGGAGGTCGTCGAAGCTCCGGGACTGCACTATATCCCGCGGGCACCGGAATTCTTTCTCGGAGCCATCAACTTTCATGGCAACATCCTGCCGGTTCTGGATCTGGGCGCCTTTCTCGGCTTCGCACCCCGGAAGAATGACACCCGCGTGATCGTTCTGACCTCGGCAGAATGCAGCATGGCCCTGGCGACCCATCACATCAGGGGGTTTATTCCCCACGATGCTGACGCTCTGACGCCGGTCGACCAGGAACAGAAAAGAGACTCTTATATCCGGTCCGTCATGAATCACGATGAGCAAATGATCAATCTGCTCGACATGGACGGGCTGCTTGACCATCTGGAATCCTATATGGATGGAACAGGAGGAAAACGTGGCGCTTAAAGTTCTGATCGCTGACGATGCCCTTTTCATGCGCAATCTTCTCAGGGACATTCTGGAGAGGAGCGGTTTTCAGGTTGTCGCCGAGGCGGCCGATGGCGTGGAGGCCATCGAGCTGTACAGGGAGCACAAGCCTGATCTCGTGACCATGGACATCGTCATGCCCCTGAAGAGCGGCATCGAGGCTCTCGAGGAGATTGTCAGCGAAGATCCGCAAGCCCGCATCGTTATGTGCAGCGCCCTCGGTCAGGAGTCTCTGGTTCTGGAGGCCGTTCAGTGCGGCGCCAGGGATTTCATTGTCAAGCCGTTCAAGGAGGAGAGGGTGGTCGAGGTGGTGCGCCGCATCTGCGACCAGGACCAGTAAGCAGTCAGACCTGCCCTTCGACTCTGAACCGGAAGCCGCCACAATGGATATGACCAAATACCGGGAAATGTTCCTCAGCGAAACCCGGGAACATCTCAATAGCATGAGCCGCCAGGTCGTCACTCTGGAAAAAGATCCTTCGGATCGCGAGGGGATCGATGCCCTGTTTCGTAATGCCCATTCGATCAAAGGAATGGCGGCGTCCATGGGGTACGAGAGCTGTACCCGGCTGGCTCACTGCCTCGAAGACCTGATGGACAAGTTCCGCCAGACCGGAACCGTTCCAGCCGAGGCGGTGGACAATCTGCTGATCGGGATCGACTTGCTGGAGGGGTTGCTCGAAGATATCGAGGCGGAAAAGCCGGAGCGGGAGGTCGACTCCTATCTCAAGACTGTCGAGCAACCTTGCGAATCCACTGAAACCGAGTCCCCCGCCGCTCCCGAAGAGAACATCCTCCAGGTCTCTGTCGACCTCTCACCCCAGGCGACCGCACCGGCGGCGAGGGCGATTCTCATTATCCGTCAACTGGAGCAGATCGGCGAGGTTCTCGATCAATCTCCAGATCAGCAGGAGCTCGAAGCCGGGCACAAAGTCCATCATCTCGAGGCTCGCCTGAAAACGGGGATGGACCCCGAGGGGCTCGAATCGGCTCTGAGCGCCATGCCTGACGTGACGCATGTCGAGGCGATCCGGCAGACCCAGACGAAAGGGGCTTCGCTTCAGGACACTCCCCCCCCGACGCCGAGACGCGACGAATCGGGCCGTACCATCCGGGTGCGCACCGCGCTTCTCGACCAGTTTATCAACATCACCGGCGAATTGCTGAACAACCGCTACATGCTGCAGAGTGCCGTCAACGATGAACAGTGGTCGTCTGTCAAGCAGGGTCTGGAGGACCTTGCACGCCTCGTGACGGATATGCACAACCATGTGCTGCAGGTCCGCATGCTGCCGCTGGAAAGCATCAGCGGCAGATTGCCGAGGCAGGTCCGGGAGTTCGCCCGAAAGGCCGGCAAGCAGATCGAGCTGAACCTCGAGGGCGAAGATATCGAACTCGACAGGACCATCCTCGAGATGCTCGCCGACCCGCTGATGCATATGGTCCGCAATGCTGTCGATCACGGCATCGAGAACGAGGGAACAATTTCCGTTCGTGCGTGGCGGGAAAAGGACCTGGTGCTGCTTGAGGTGGCCGATGACGGCCGCGGCATGGATCCCGGGAAAATTTGCCGTAAGGCTCTGGAGAAGAATCTGGTCACCAATCAGCAGATAAAAACGCTTCGTGATCGTGACATCCTTCAGCTGGTCTGCATGCCAGGCTTCTCGACCGCCAGTTCAGTGACCGAAACCTCCGGCCGTGGTGTCGGCATGGACGTGGTAAAAAACACGGTCGAATCCCTCGGCGGCATGCTGCAGATCGATTCGGCCCTCGGGGAGGGGACCCGAGTCCTGCTCAAGCTGCCCCTGTCGGTTGCCATTATCCGGATCCTGCTTGTCGGAATCGACGAGAAGGTGGTCGGTATTCCGATCACCCGCGTTTTCCGGACCATCGAAGTCGACCGTCAGCAGATCAAATCTTCGGGGAAGCAGCTTGTTATCCGCTTTGAAGAAGAGCTCATCCCCCTGCTTTCGCTGCGCAAGATCCTGCGGCTTCCGAGCCGCAGCCATACCGGGACCCTGCCGGTGGTTGTCTCCGAGTTCCGGGGACGAAAGGTCGGTCTTGTGGTCGATCGGCTGGTCGGACAGAGGGAGTCCTTCGTCAAGAGCCTGGCCCCTCCTCTGGATGGACTGGCAGGGATCAGCGGGGCGACCTTTCTGGGTGACGGAAACATCGTTTTCATCATCGATCCCCAGAGCCTGATCGAGGAGAACCTCTTCTCCTCGCGTCGAGCTGCCGAAGGAGTCCGGACATGAATTTCAGAGGTCTGACCGAAGGCCAGATAGACGCCCTGCAGGAAATCAGCAACATCGGTATGGGGCACGCGGCCACCGCACTCTCGCAGCTTCTTGATGAGTCGCTTCTCATCCGGGTCCCCGAGGTGAGGGTGACAGAGGTTTCCAGGGTTCCAGCTTTTCTCGGCGGTGCTGAAAAACTCGTTGCCGGAGTGACCCTGCAGGTCCTCGGCGATGTCCGCGGCACCATCCTGCTTGTTTTCCCAGAAGACAGCGCAAGAGAGCTCGTCCAGAGACTGACCGGCACCGGACAGGCGCAGATGGTATTCAACGAATTTTCCGCCTCGACGCTCAAGGAAGTGGGCAATATCCTCGCCTCGGCTTATCTCAACGCCCTGGGCAGTCTTCTTCACTTGACCCTGATCCCGTCCGTGCCGATGCTGGCCCACGACATGGCAGGGGCTGTGGCGGACGGTGTCCTGATCGACTTGTCGAAAAAAGGCGATCTGGCCCTTGTGATGGAGGCGGATTTTCTCGATCGCAGCGATGTATCTTCCGCCCTCGGCGGCCACTTTTTCCTTTTACCCGACCCGGAATCGCTCAAGATCATACTTGATACCCTCGGGATGGACCCATGAGTTCGAGTCACCGGATCGCCATCTCTGAATGGGTCGTTGCCCAGGCGCCTGACACCCTGATATGCTACGGTCTTGGTTCCTGTCTCGGCATCGCTGTTTACGACAGGGCCAATCGTTCGGGCGGCCTTGCCCATACCCTGTTGCCCTCGCCGCCCCAGAAAGATACAATAAGGCGACCGGGACGTTTTGTGTCTTCAGCCATAGCGCTGATACGTAATGAACTGATTGACCGCGGCTCGCTCGCCGAGAACCTGGCGGCTAAAATCGTCGGCGGGGCCAACATGTTCGAAAGGTTCAACCAGACGGTCGGCACCGGGGTGGGCATGCGGAACATCGCGGCTGCCCGAATGACTCTCGAAACACTGGATATCCCCCTGCTCGGTGAAGATGTCGGTGCCAACTTCGGACGGAGCATGGAATTCGATCTGGCCACCGGCGAGATTCGGGTCCGTACGGTGATCAACCGAAACGACGTCAGGGTCATCTGAACACCGACCCTTTGAAGGAGATTATTATGAAGAGAATTCTGCTGTTTGTC
>JAWOCM010000013.1:0-8661 GCA_046483795.1 Desulfuromonadales bacterium
TGCCCCTCCTATCTGTAAAGTGAGGAAGAAGGTTAGCATGCTAACCAATAGGCGTCAATTGTTTAATATTTATCGAACTTGGACGATCCTTGTGAAGGAGGTCTTGAAGAAGGATTGAAGCCACAAGGGGGCTTCAGCCGGTGGGAAGTTGCCAGAGTGAAACTGTGTGATAAGAAAAAAAGAAGAGCGAAGGGATCGAAAAATCCTTCGAAGCTGAACGTCCCGAAACCTGTAAGCCGCAGAGGTAAAGCCTCGGAAACCGATACAGTGGATGACGACGTTCGCCGGGAAGTATCCACTGGAGTCATACATGGCGCAAATCGGAGTGCGGGATCTCTACAAAATTTTCGGATCGCCCGACCAGATCGAAAAAGCCCTGGAGATGGCGAAGCAGGGCAAGAGCCGAAATGAGATCAACGAGGTCACCGGCTGCGTGCTGGCAGTGAACAATGTCGGGTTCAGCGTGGAGGGAGAGCAGATATTCGTCATCATGGGCCTGTCCGGCAGCGGCAAGTCCACGCTTCTGCGCTGCATCAACCGGCTCATCGAACCTACCTCAGGCGAGGTCACCATCGACGGCGATGACGTTCTCGCCCTGAAGAAGGACTCCCTGCGCGAGTGGCTCAAGAAGAATACGGCGATGGTCTTTCAGCATTTCGGCCTCCTCGATCACCGCACCGTTCTGGGCAACGCCGCCTTCGGCCTTGAATTACAGGATGTCCCTCTGGAGGAACGTCAGGACAAGGCCCGTAAAACGCTGAAGCTGGTAGGACTCGAAAACGAAGCCGAGTCGATGATAGACCAGCTCTCCGGCGGGCAGCAGCAGCGGGTAGGGCTGGCCAGGGCTCTGGCCACAGATGCGGATATCCTGCTCATGGACAGGGCGCTGAACGCCCTGTCCATGGTGGTCATCGCGGCCATGATCGGGGCCGGGGGCCTGGGGCAGCAGGTCCTCAAGGGGATCGAGCAGCTCAAGATCGGACTGGGCTTCGAAAGCGGGCTGGCCGTCGTGATCCTGGCCATGTTCCTTGACCGCGTCACACAGAGTCTGGGCGGGAAGTAAGGCAAGACATGAAACGGCCCGGCACCAAGCTGGAAATCCTGATCTGGATCGCGGCCTTCGCCGCCATCGTGCTGGTCGGCAAATTCGCAGTGCCGCAGCCGGGCGAGCAGGAGCAGCAGCAGGGGAAGGTGGTTCGCCTGGGCTACGTGAGCTGGGCCGAAGAAATCGCCATGACCTATCTGGCGCAGGCCATACTCGAGGAGCACCTGGATTACGACGTGCGCCTGACCATGGCCGACCCCGCGCCCATTTTCACCTCCCTGGCCAACGGCGACATGGACTTCTTCCTGGGCGCCTGGCTGCCGGTGACCCATCAGCGGCACATGGAAAAGTACGGCGACGTCCTGGAGGATCTGGGCCATAACTACCGCGATGCCCGCATCGGGCTTGTGACCCCGGCTTACGTGGACTTGGAAACCATCCCAGACCTGGCGGACAAGAGTCAGCTGTTCGACGGCGCCATCACCGGCATCGACTCGGGCGCCGGGATCATGGAGGCGACCCGCCGCGCCATCAAGCAATACGGTCTCGACATGAACCTTCTGACCTCGAGCGGAGCGGCCATGACCGCATCGCTCAAGGACGCCATCCAGGCCGACCGGCCGATCGTGGTCACGGGCTGGAAGCCGCACTGGATGTTCGCTCGCTGGGACCTCAAGTTCCTGGACGATCCTGAAGGGGTCTACGGCCAGGTCGAAAATATCCACACAGTCGCCCGCCCCGGGATCCAGCAGGACATGCCCGAGCTCGTGAACTTCTTCCGCAAGTTCTAGCTCACCGACCAGCAGATCGGCAGCCTCATGGACGCCATGAACAAGGTCGACTCACAGCCCGAGGCCGCCCGCCAATGGATGGAGAAGCACTCGGAGCTCGTCGATTCGTGGCTCAAAGGATGAGCCCGGTCATCACCTGTGGCCGTAGGGTCGGATCAAGTATCGACACGGTTCCAAGTCCCTCAACGGGGCGGAGACTTTCCGCACGGGACAATATGAAAAACGGCGCCTGCCGAACGCCTATGCCGCCCTCCGCTTTACTTTCACTCAGAGAAATTTTAAACTTGTGAAAAAGCTTAATGCTCTGCTCGCTATTCAGAGACCGTGCTGTGGTTCCAGGGGAGCCAAAACGGACTCTAAAACGTATTATTGAGGGGAATAATGACCAAACAGGATTTAAACCCGGAGCCTCTGGTCAGCAGCGGCGTACCCGGACTGGACGAGGTTTTACAGGGAGGGTTCGTACCGTTGGGAGCGTACCTGGTAGAAGGGGTCCCCGGTGCGGGTAAGACCACGCTCGGACTGCAGTTTCTTCTTGAAGGCGTTCGTCTGGGGGAAGCGAGCCTGCACATCACCCTTTCTGAGAGCAAAGCGGATCTGCAGGCGGCGGCGCAAAGCCACGGCTGGTCACTGGACGGAATAGCCATGTTCGAGCTTCTGGATGCGGAAAGAGAGGCGGGACTTGACGAACAGTACACGATGTTTCACTCCTCCGAGGTGGAATTGGGGGAATCGAGCAGGCAAATAGTCGAGGCGGTCGAGCGGACCGGAGCGAAACGGGTCGTGATCGACTCGATCGCCGAACTGCGGTTGATGGCGCAAAATCCACTTTGGTTTCGTCGCCAGTTGTTGTCGATGAAGCGGTTTTTCGCCAGGAAAGGGTGCACAGTCCTTCTCATGGAGGAGCACTCGGAACAAATTCGCACCATCGCCGAAGGGGTGATTCTTCTGGAGCACACGGCGGGCGAATACGGCAGGGACCGACGACGCTTGCGGGTTCTGAAGCTGCGAAAAAAACAATACACCGGCGGCTACCACGACTTTAATCTCATTACCGGGGGGATGCAGGTCTTCCCCCGCCTCATCGCGCAGCAGCATCGCAGGGACATCATCCAGGAGGATATATCGAGCGGATTGCCGGAGATGGACAAACTGACGGGAGGCGGCATTCCCCAAGGTTCGAGCACCCTGGTCATGGGGCCCTCCGGGGTGGGCAAGAGCAGCGTGACCAATCAATTTATCCACTCTTTCCTTGAAAAGGGAGGAAAAGCCGCCGCCTTCCTC
Source organism: Desulfuromonadales bacterium (assembly GCA_046483795.1). Lineage (GTDB taxonomy): Bacteria > Desulfobacterota > Desulfuromonadia > Desulfuromonadales > JAWOCM01 > JAWOCM01. Next base: position 3,121 of record JAWOCM010000013.1, read on the forward strand.
TTCGACGAAAAAACGCGTAATCTCCTCGCCCGCACAAAAGGGTTGGGAATCGATCTGGAGCCCTACCTGCAAAGTGGGGCGTTGAGCGTTCAGGAAATTGACCCGGCCGAACTCTCTCCCGGAGAATTCGCCGCCACCGTGCAGAACGAGGTTGACCGGGGCGCCGGTATGGTTCTCATCGACAGCCTGGGAGGCTACTTCTACGCCATGCCTGATGAAAGATACCTTATGCTCCACATGCACGAACTCCTCTCGACCGTGGGGCACCGGGGCGTCACCACTCTGATGGTCGGAACGCAGCACGGCATGGTGGGCAGCGATGTCCAGTCTGTGGTCGATCTGAGTTATCTTTCGGACACCGTCATCCTGCTGAGGTATTTCGAGGCCAGAGGAGAAGTGAAAAAGGCGATCTCGGTCATGAAGAAGCGCACAGGAGAGCATGATCGCAAGATACGTGAACTGATACTGGAATCGGGCGGCATTCGCATCGGCGAGCCCTTTCGGGAATTCCAGGGCGTTCTCACCGGCCACCCCTCTTTTCAGAGCGGGTCCGCGGGAGTTGATGAGGGCCGATGAAAAAAGAGGAGAAGTTCAGCGCGGAAGAAGAAAGGATGCTGGTCCTCGCTCCCACGGCGAGGGACTCGCAGATATGCTGCGACACCCTCCGCCATGCCGGTATCGACTGTAATCCCTGTTTCAGCCTCAGAGAGTTGGTCGCATCCCTGGAGTCGGGGGCCGGCTCCGCCCTGATTACCGAAGAGGCCTTCATCGTCGGCGAAGCCCCCCTGCTGAACTGGTTGGAGAATCAACCTTCCTGGTCCGATCTGCCCCTTCTGTTCCTCTCTCAGAGCGGGGCCGATTCAGCAGCCACCCTGAGGGCTATGGAACGTCTGGGGAATGTGATTGTCCTTGAGCGCCCCTTGCGAAGAGTGACCCTCAACAGCGCGGCCCGGGTCGCTTTGCGAGAGAGGCGGCGCCAGTATCAGACTCGCCGGCACCTGGAGATGCTCCAAAGCTCCCGCGATGCTGCCGAGGAAGCGAACAGGGCGAAGAGCGAGTTCCTGGCCAACATGAGTCATGAAATCCGCACCCCGATGACCGCCTTCATGGCCGCCATTGACCATCTGCGCGATATCGACACCGATTCCCAGCGCCTTCGCGTACTGGATATGGCCGATCAGTCGGCACAGCGCCTGCGCACCCTCATCGACGACATCCTCGATTTTTCCCGCATAGAGGCCCGTCGCGTCGATCTGAAGGAAGCCCCTTTCGAACTGCGATCCTGGATCGACGATATCATGAAGATGTTCACCCTCTCCGCGCAGGAGAAAAATCTGAGGCTCGAAACGGAGGTGGCGCCCGATGCCCCCGCGATCGTGGTCGGCGACCCCGACAGGCTGGGGCAGGTGCTGATCAACCTGCTCGGGAACGCTGTCAAATTCACCCATGAGGGAGAAATCCGCCTCCGGGTGGACCCTCGGGGGCCCCTCCTGAACTTTTCGGTCTCTGATACGGGAATCGGGATCCCGGGCGACAAGCGAGAACTGCTCTTCGAAAGCTTCAATCAGGTGGATAGTTCCTTCTCCCGCCATTACAGCGGGACGGGCCTGGGTCTTGCGATCTCCAAAGGGCTGATCGAGATAATGGGAGGGGAGATAACATTGAGAAGCCGGGAGGGAGAAGGGAGCGTCTTCACTTTTACCGTTCCCCTGAAAGCTCCCGCCGAGCACAGTTCGGTGCAGGCCGGCACCTCAAGCGACTCCCGCAGCAACCGATCGGCCGGTGCCAGCATTCTTGTGGCGGAAGACGACCCGCTGATCAGCGAGGTAATCAGCGCCATGCTGGAGAAGCGCGGCTGTCTGCCCGAAGCCGCCGCCAATGGCCGGGACGCATTGGAAAAATGGGAGGTAAAAGAGTTCGACATCATCCTCATGGACCTGCAGATGCCCCAACTCAACGGCGTAGAGGCGACCCGGACGATCCGCGAAAGGGAGACGGCTACAGGAGGGCGCACCTGCATCATCGGGCTGACGGCCCATGCTCACCCTGAAATCAAGAGGGAATGTCTGGCCTCGGGCATGAACCAAGTCCTGACGAAGCCCGTGAAGAAGGCCGACCTTTTCTCGGCCATCGAGATCTGCCTTTCCGCTTGAAGTCAGAAGCCCGGGTTGTCACAGTGTCATGCGAGCGGTGGAATGACTGTAGGAGAGATTTTCACAAATCGTCATGAGGCAGGAAACAGGCCGGATCCTTTTCCTTGAGAGGGTCGAGACCCCAGCCGTATGCAACGGCCAGGCAACCGCCGCACACTGGCCGCAGATGGCACGCAGAGCAACCTTGGCAGCCGCGGCGATAAGAGCGGGCGGCCTCGCTGTCGTAGATCTCTTCCAGTGACTGCTTATGGATATGGCCTATCCGTGAAGGAAATTTGCGACAGGCATGAACCTCGCCGTCCGGCAGCAGAGACACGAAATTGAAGGCCGCACCGCACCCGAAGCCGGTGCAGCCGCCAAAGAGCTGCTGCCCAAGTTGGTCTTTCTCGATATTGAGCAGGCTGTCCTTGAGGGCGAGCGCCGGATTATTCTTCCGAGCCTGTAGATATTGCTGGACAAAAGCATGATATTCGTCACGCCCCGGTGTTTCGAGGTTGGCCCCTTCTCCCACCATGGACAGGCGGTTGTAGGTGAACAGATCGACCCGGTCGCGAAGCTGCTCCGTCAACTCAAGAACCTGGTCCATGTTGGCGCGGGTGAGAGTCAGCATGACCATGGAGAAGATCTTCTTGCTCTTGAGCAGATCGAGAAACGTCAGGACGGACTCAAAATTCCCCTTTCCACGAATGCTGTCGTTATGCGGTTGTAAGCCTTCCAGACTCACCTGGTAAAAAGCGGGTGTGGCGATGTCCAGGATCTGATCGAGTTGCGCCTCGGATATGGGATTGCCGAGGATGGCCACATTGAAATTGCGATCCCGGGCCGCCTGGTAAAGCTGCATGAACTGCGGGTGCAGGCAGGGGTTCCCTCCGGAGAAAGATACCTGCCCGCTTACATTGCGTGCCAGACAGAAAGCGCGCAGCTGGTCGAGGGTTTCAATCCCTTTCTGGTATTCCACATCGAAACGGCTGCTGCGGTCATAGCAGTGCAGGCAGTTCAGATCGCAGCGCTGGGTGATATGCCACTGCAGGGTAAAGACCTCGGCACGCAGATATTTTTCCGGCACCTCGGGGGCAATTGGAAAATCGTCTTCACTGCGTTGTATTCGAGATGGCGGCGCCAGAAGTAATCCCTTGGACGCTGCCCGCTCAATCGCCCCGTCAATAACACCGACCGGTTGGCCGGTCCCGTTGGCCACATCCAAAGGGTCAAGCTTCTCGGCGACGACCTTCAAGGCCAGCAGGTCGGAGGAGCGGGCAACGGCCTGGCGGGTTTGACCCGATCCGGGATCCCGCCAGAATGCCAGAATCTGTCCCGACCGCTCAGGGACAGCCTCCTTTCCTTCCACAATCGGCAGCAGAGGGCTCCAATCGACTTCCAACAGAGTGAGGGTCGGATTTAAAGATATTTCGGACGCGGAACCGAGCGATGGCAGGTCGGACTGCTGCTTCTGGTGACGCGTCCACTCGGCACGGGCCAGATCAGCAAGGTATCCCGGGGCGTCGGTCTCGTCAATAAACAGACAAACCTGCTCCGGAAAATCAGCGGGATTCAACGAAAAAATATTCTGCTCTTCGAGCCTTTGCCAGAAAGCATGCGGCAGCAGCCCGGAGCAAACAGGATAAATTGTTTTGAGCTGCCTGAATCCGCTCATCGACAGGCCTCATAAAAAAAGTTGATGCCAACCCACCAGGTCGGCATCAACCGTATTGAACTGACTTTTATCTGATTGACTTTGGTGCGCACGGCACCAATTTAGTGGGACCCGCCTCAACCACTGCCGCCGGTTTTCTTCTCATCAGATTCCGCTTCCTCATCAGATTCCGCTTCCTCATCAGATTCCGCTTCTTTTTCAGAATTTTCCTCATCTTCATCAGATTTCTTGTCATCTTCAGGGGTTTTTCCATCTTCGGTGCGCACGGCACCGTCATCGTGGCCCCCTCAACCACTGGTTCCAGAACTTTTCTCTTTGTCGGCACCAACTGTGCCGTCGCTGTTTCCGCCTCAACCGCTTCCGGCGTGCACCGCAGCCGGCAGACCAACCCCGGAAGCGGATACCAGGGTTGCGATACCCAATCCAGCCAGAATCTTTTTGACCTCTTTGGTTTCCATCAACAGCCTCCTCATCGTGAGTTTGTATAGATTCCCGATGTTCGCAAAGATCGAAATCAAAAACCTGTAACTTTAACAATTAGCAAAATTCAGAGGTTTGTCAATGCAGCAGACAACGAAATCAGCGCAGAAAATCGATGAAAAAGGTCGCGGTTCCGAAGTAGATGAGGATGCCTGTGATGTCGTTTGCCGTCTGTACGAAGGGGCTCGATGCGATCGCCGGGTCGATGCCGATTTTTTTGAAAAAGCTCGTCGCCAGGACGCCCATGCAGGCGGCCACTGTGATGGCCGTGGACATGGCGATTCCGACCACCAGGCCGAGATAGGGGTTGCCATGCCAGCCGAAGGCGATAATAGCGATGACCACGCCGCAGATCGCGCCCATGATCAGGCCGACCCGCAACTCTTTGAAAAATACGTGTCGCAGAGTGGAGAAATCGATCTTGCCGGTGGCGAATCCACGCACGACGATGGTTGACGACTGGCCGCCGACGTTGCCTCCCATGCCGGTGATGACCGGGATGAACGAAATCAGGGCGATAACCGCTTCCAGGGTGACCTTGAACAGCCACATGAGGTAGCCGGTGATCACGCCGCCGAACAGGTTGGTGATCAGCCAGGGCAGGCGCAGACGGGCCACTTTGGTGGCTTTGTAGCCGTAGAGGAGCTCCTCCTCGCTGGCACCGGCCATCTTGTAGATATCCTCGGTCGCCTCCTGGCGCAGGACATCGATAATATCGTCGACGGTGATGATCCCCATCAGCATGTTGCGCTCATCGACGACCGGCACCGCAAGAAGGTCGTATCTCTCCACAACCTTGGCAACCTCTTCCTGGTCGACATGGGTGCGCACGCTGATTACATCGCGGGTCATGATGTCCTTGAGCTTTTTCTGCGGAGAGACCATCAGGAGCTGACGCAGGGAGAGAACACCGACCAGATGGCCATGGTCGTTGGTTACGTAGACATAAAACACCATCTCCAGATCCTGGGCTTCCTGCAGGGCCGAAATGGCCTCGCTCGCCGTCTGCTCCTCCTGCAGCGAGAAAATTTCGGTGGCCATGATGCCGCCGGCGGTGTCCTCGCCGTATTTGAGCAGTTCCTCGATCTCTTGGGAGTGTTCATCCTCCATGATATGGAGGATCTCTTCGGCGACCTCTTCCGGCAGGTTCCGGATGATCTCCACGGCATCGTCGTAGGCCATTTCCTGCAGGATGGCTGTGATCGACTCTTTCTTCATCTGCTCCAGAAGCCGTGCGGCCGTATCGTTCTCCAG
>JAWOCM010000113.1:0-4728 GCA_046483795.1 Desulfuromonadales bacterium
CTTTACACCGGCCTGATCGGCGGTGTGCTGGGCCTGCTGTTTTCCGCTTTAAGCGCGGAGCAGCGTAAAAAGACAAACGACCAGTTCGATCGCTTCAAGGTTTTCCTTTTGACAAAAGATACATCCTTCATGAAACCCGAACCTCCGACGGTCGGCAAAGAGACTTTCAGGCTCCAGTTCCCCTATGCCACGGCCATAGCCTTCGGCTTTTTCTCCTTCGTTCAATGGGGGAGGCTGATATGAACCGACCGCCCCGACTACATAAACAAACCGGCGCAGCCGCCGTTGAATTCGCTATCGTTCTGCCCCTCCTGCTGATTCTGCTTTTCGGTATAATCGAATTCGGGTTCCTGTGGCTGCAGAATACCTATATCGCCAATGCGGCCCGGGAAGGCGCCCGGGTGGCGTCCAAATCAGAAACGACACCGGAAGACGTCGAAAATGCGATTCAGGAATACCTCAAGGGGATTATCCTTTATCCCGACGATAAGGTGGAAACCGACTGCTGCGGAAACGATAATTTCATAGAGATTGTGTACAACCCCGAGGCCGAATTTTCCGTCGATGCAGCCGGGACGCCGGTTTATACAAGGCAGGTCACCGTCACGGTGCAAACGGCGGAAATATGGGATCCCATATTGTGGGGATTTCTCGACAGTGACGGCATCGACCAGATTTCTGAAACAGCCGTTTTCGCCAAAGAGGACCAGACGACTCCGTGAACAGTGATGCCGTCGAACAGCCGATGACCGAGGATGAGACGATGCTCGAGAAAGTGGACAAAAACAAAGTGCGGCATTCGGAGCGGGGCGTTGCCGTGGTCGAGTTTGCCATCCTGGCGTCCCTCTTCCTGGTCATCGTTTTCGGCCTGCTGGAGTTCAGCATCATATTTCTCCAGAACCACTACATCGCCGGTGCCGTCCGTGAGGGCGTGCGGACCGGTGTGGTCGCCAACAATTACGAATGCTACAAGGACTGCGACAATGCCCGATGGGACGCCGTAGATACCAGAGTCCGAGACTATGTCAGCAAGCTCTTCGATTCCGGAGACATTGAGTATATAACAATAGAAAGAGATCCGCCGCCGGGCGAAACCGGCGAATCGGTCGAACTGAAGGTGGAAGTGAAGGTCAGAAATTTCATGCCGGTGACGCTCACGGGCCTCATTCCCGGTTATAAGCCACCGGAAACGTTCCGTCAGTCGGCAACCGGAGCGTACGAAGACCCGAGTGAGCCATGAAGACCTCAATGAGTCATTGAAATACCTGATTAGGTCTAATTCTCAGCCGGAGGGATTCCCCCCTTTCCTAAAGGGGGGCGAGGGGGGATTTGACTGCCAGCGGCCAACAAAATCCCCCTAAATCCCCCTTTACTAAAGGGGGACTTCAGGCTTGCTGAGAATTGATCCTAATCAGATTGAAATATGATAGAGCACTATAATCCCAAACCGAGTGCAGTACCCTGAAGGAGGACCGCATGAAAAAGTACGGTGCGTTAATCGCTCTCGGCCTGGCCATTATTTTCGGCGCCGCGGCGGTGCTGTTGACCAGGCAGTATCTCTCCGAGCGATCGGGACCGGAGCCCGTCGTGAAAAAAGAACCCGTACCGATGGGAAAGGTTGTTGTCCCCTCTAGCGATATACCCGTCGGAACCTATCTGAGCGAAGAGAATCTCAGGGCTGTGGACTGGCCGAAGAAAAATGTACCAGCGGGATCGTTCAACACCGTCGATGAACTTGAAAACCGCGTTGCCGTCACCAAGCTCTTCGAGGGGCGACCGATCATCGCCGCGGAAATGGCCGCTCCCGGCTCCGGTGCAGGTCTGGTGGCCATGATCGAACAGGGCAAGCGAGCCATGTCGGTTCGCGTCGATGAGGTTACCGGCGTGGCCGGCTTTATCCTGCCCAATGCCATGGTCGACGTTATCGGCGTCGAATCCCGGGGGCGCGGCGAGACGGAAGCCGAAACGATCCTCCAGCGGATCAAGGTTCTGGCCCGGTCCCAGGAGACCTATCCCGACGAGGAGGGCAAGCCGAAGGTCGTTCGAACCGTGACGCTCGAACTCGAGCCGGACCAAGCTGAAAAACTGGTCCTGCAGACCCAGGAAGGCAGCATCTACCTCGTCCTGCGCAATCCGCTCGAAGAGCTCGAAAAGGAAGCGCCGCCGCCGGAGGTGGTTGAGAAACCGGAACCCCGGCGGGTTCCGACTCTGAGCCCGAGAATCAGGAAAACCCGACCCCAGCCCTTTAATGTGGAAGTTTATCGCGGGACACAGCGCGATACCATTGAATTCAAGGATCCCGAATCCGGTGAACGTCAATAGCCAGACAGGAGCGGAGTATGAAACGGTCTGAATCAAGCTCGTTCGCGGCAGCCATCCTTTCCCTCATCTTCTGTTTCGCCATCGCGGGGCAAGCCATGGCGCAGAATATGGACAGGCAGACCCTGGAACTGAAACTGGGCGGCTCTGACCTCGTACAGACACAACACCCTATCAAGCGGGTTTCGATCGCCGATTCCGACGTTGCCGATGTGGTGGTTCTCTCCCCTCGGGAGATCTACGTTTTCGGCAAAAAGGTCGGCTACACCAGCGTTATTCTCTGGGACGACGGCGAGAGGCGGAAAACCCTTCTCGATGTCGTCATCGGCCTCGATTTGACGGGTCTGAAAGAGAAGATCCATGAACTCTATCCCGAACAGGAGATCAAGGTTCATGGCACGGAAACAGGCATCGTCCTTTCGGGGATCGTCTCCGGTCCCGAAGTCGCCGAACAGGTCATCCGTCTTGCCCAGTCGTTCCTGCCCGCGCAGGGCGAAGGAAGGGGAAGCTCCGGGCAGAGCGAAACGGGGAAATCGGGCAGTGGAGTGACCAACCTGATGAAGGTCGGCGGAACCCAGCAGGTCATGCTCGAAGTCAAATTCGCTGAAGTTCGCCGGAGCTGGGGCAAGGACTGGCAGGCCGGCCTGGCCATCGACGATATCGGAGACGATAAATGGAGCGGCGCTTTCGGGCTCGGCGGCCTGGGAGTATCCGACCAGGGAGATCTCGATGTCAATCCGGGTAGTCTCCTGATCAACTTCGTCGACAACGCCGCCAATGTCTTTGTACGCAACAGCGATGTGTCCTCCGCCCTGACCTTTCTCGAATCCGAGGGGCTCTCCCGAACGCTGGCCGAACCGCGCCTGGTGACACAGAGCGGTCAGGAGGCCAGCTTCCTGGCTGGCGGTGAATTTCCGATTCCCGTTCCCCAGGCCGGGGCGGGAGAAGATACCATCATTACAGTCGAGTTCAAGGAGTTCGGCGTCGGCCTCGTTTTTACTCCCGTGGTCCTGAGCGACGGGCGCATCAGCCTGCGCGTGCAGCCGAGTGTCAGCGAAATCTCGGGGATCAGCACTCTCTCGGGAGGCACGAGCTCCTTTACGCAGCTCCCCCAGTTCGTGACACGGAAACTTGAAACGACAGTCCAGCTCTATGACGGACAGACCCTGGCGCTGGCAGGCCTGCTCCAGGACAATATCCGGGAGAACGTTTCCAAGATTCCGCTTCTGGGCGATCTGCCGGTACTCGGTCCGCTTTTCCGCAGTTCCGGCTATCAGCAGGAGAAGACCGATCTCCTCGTCGCCGTGACTCCGCATCTGGTCGAACCGATGCAAAAGGATGAACTGCGGTATCCCGGGGAACATTTCGTGCCACCGAACTGGTTCGAATTCTACCTGGAGGGGCGCCTTGAAGGCCGGCCGGCACCCGTGCGGATGACAAAGGATGAGGATACGCTCGAGGCATCCGAAACCGAGGAAGAGTCCCGACTCCCCTCCGATTCGGGTACAATGAGAAGTTTTCTCGATGGCGGCCTCGAAGGTCGGTTCGGCCACAGCCCCAGCACCGTTCGCTAACGAAGGAGGCGCATAATGAGAACCATTCCGGTAATCCTTTTTGGAGCCATCATCCTGACAGGCTGTGCCTCGTTCCAGGAGGCGTATCACACGGACGAGCATTACGGCGTCGACACCAGGGCGACATTCCAGAAACAGATCGCCTACCCGGATGCACCCTATGCCGGAAACATTCCAAAAGGGCATGAGGGCATTACATCCGAGCGAGTGATCGACGTTTATAACGATACCTACGGAGAACCGCCCAGCCGGGAAGTCGATCTCTTTGATTTCGAATTGACCTCTGGTGGAGGGAGTTAAAATCCCCTGCCGGATCGCCTGGCGCGGTGGAGGACATCATGTACAAGTTGAAAGAACAAAAAGGGGCCTTTGCGCCGTTTGTGGCCGTCCTGATCGTCCTGCTGATACTGGCTGTCGGTCTGGTTGTGGACCTTGGCCATATCCACAATGTCAGGACTGAACTGCAGCGGGCCGTCGACGCCGCCGCCCTTGCCGGCGCCGGTCAGTTGACCGGTGACGACGAACAGGAGAGTCGGGCGATCGCTGCCGCTGAAGCGATGGCGGAGGAGAACAATGTCGATGCCGAAAAGGTTTCGGTTATAGACGACAATGTCCTTCCGACGGTCGGTTCCTGGGATGATGAAGCATTGGGGGCATCCGCGGAAGAGAGATACGAAGAAGACGGGGACCCGGTCAATGCCATTCGGGTCGAAGCAACGAGGCAGGTGGATCACTGGTTTTTCTTCCCCATACCCGGGACCGAAGTGACGGCCAACGCCATTGCCGTTAACGCCTTCGAGGAGGAGTCGATCCCCATCGCCCTGGTCAGCTGCAT
>JAWOCM010000126.1:0-3467 GCA_046483795.1 Desulfuromonadales bacterium
GCCAGGCATTTTTCCAGGATCTCCTCACGGGCGTGTGCAGTCAGCCCGACGATGCAGGTCTTCTTTTCACGTTCGGATTCTTTGCTGCGGATCGCCCTTGTGGCTTCAAGCCCACTCATTTCCGGCATCTGCAGATCCATGAGGATGATGTCGAAGTCGCCTTTTTCCCACATCTCCACCGCTTCTCTTCCCGACACAGCGGTTTGCGTCTGACAGCCGCGCTGAGACAATATCAGGAGGAACAACTCCTGAATCATGATTTCATCTTCGGCCAAAAGAATGCGCGTCTCTTGAAAGTGATCTCCCGAACTTTTTTCAGGTGGCGTTTCGTCAATCTGCTCATTCCCGGCGGCTTTAAGGGGGAGCACGAAGGAAAACACGCTTCCTTTCCCGACTTTGCTTGAAAAGGACATCTCGCCGCCCATCAATTCAACCAGTTCCTTTGAGATCGCCAGCCCAAGTCCCTTGCCGCCGTAACCTCTATTGAGAGAGCTGTCCACCTGATGGAAACTTTCAAAAACCCTGTCGCCCTCATCTTGTGGGACACCAACGCCCGTGTCGCAGACTGAAAACTTCAAAAAACCATTATTGCAAGATTCAACAAAAGCCTGTACAGAACCTTCGTGGGTGAATTTGACCGCATTTCCGACCAAATTGACGAGAACCTGGGCGAGCCTGTCAGGATCACCGACTACGACCTCAGGGACATCCGGTGCCACCTGTGTTTCGAGTCGGAGATTTTTCTCCTCTGCAGGAAGAGTGAATAATTCCACGGCCTCGTGTATACATGTGCACAGATCAAAAGGTTTTTCCTCTAACTTCACCTTCCGCGCCTCGATGCAAGAAAAATCGAGGACATCCTCGATCAGGGTACGCAGCCGCTTGGCCGATTGATCAGCCATCTCCAGAAGGCGCCGCCTCTCGGGATTTCTGTCACTTTGCAGCAGGTGCTGGATAACGCCCAGAAAAACGGTCATGGGCGTCCGCAGCTCATGACTCATGTTGGCAAGGAACTCGCTTTTTGCGCAGTTGGCATTTTCTGCAGCGGCTTTTGCTTCCTTGAGTGCCTCTCCGGCCTCCCTACGCGCAGTGATATCGCTGATGGCACCGAACCATTCGACAATTTCACCGTGGGCATTCAACAGAGGCACCGCACGCGAAAAGGCCCACCCCCAGCTGCCGTCCACTTTCCGGACCCGATGCTCCAGCTCGATAACGGTCTTTGCTCGGATGGCTTGTTCAATAACGGCACTCACGTACGCCATATCTTCAGGATGTAACCAGTTCTGGCGCCAGTTGGGATCGGATTTCCTCTTTCTTGCCAGAAAACCCTCGTTGTGGAGATAAAGTATCTCACTCCAGTCCGGGCTCATACGGAACATCACTTCTGAACTGGCTGTCACCAGAGCGCGAAAACGCGCCTCGCTTTCCCTCAACGCCTCCTGGGCTAGCGTTCGCTCGACACCCGCCCAGGTCCGCTCGGCAACCTCTTCTAACAGTGAAACCTCAGCCGGTGTCCACTGGCGGGGGGACACTTCACTGACAGCAAGGATGGCAACGAGCTTACCTTGCTTTACCAGGGGAACGGCAATACAGGCCTGGAGCGCCAACGATTCCAGATAGGATCGCTCCCGGTCGGAAAAGTCTGCCTCAGATGAAATGTCGGATATCACGACCGGGCAGCCGGAGCGAAGGGTATCGAAGACGCAGGGCAAATCGGATAAACGATGGGTGCCGGAAATGCTGGGGACATCGTTTCGAACGTAATCACGATGTATTGTGCAGAGCCCTTCGATTTCATCAATCTCCCCGTAGTAACTGCGGTCCGTATTGATATGCTCGGCCAGAACCTGGCTGGCAGCCTCCTGAATCTGAAAGGGATCCGCCAGAGAGCGCAGTGAGTCGCTGAGTTGGAGAATGAAGCTTTTGTGGGCTTCGCTCTCACGCAGAGCATTCTCCTTACGCTTATACTCTGTGATGTCGCGCGCAACCACTTGTATGGCTTTTGTGCCGCCCCAGGTGACAGGACCGGCAAAAACATCGATATCCGCGTACGATCCGTCAAACCTCCTCCAGCGGACTTCGATCCTCGGAGCGTTACAATCTTTACGGAGCACCTGCTGAATCCTGTCTCTCACGAGCTCATGGTATTCGGGATCAAGTAAATCGTAAGGCGAAAGGTCTAGGAGGTCCTGTGGATCGTTGGCAGCCAGAAGCCGGGCTGCAGCCATGTTCGCATAGACGAATCGACCCTGTGCGTTGACAAGGATGGCCTCGGGACACAATTCCGCTAAAGTCCGGTATTGGAATTTTTGCTCCCGCAATGTCTCTGCGGCGCGCATCTGTTTCGTCGTCTCGGATGCAATGTTGAAAATACCGTTTACCGTCCCATCTTCACCCAGAAGCGGGTTGAACGTGAACTCGAACCAGGCCTCCTCGGTTCGGCCACTTCGATTAAGCGAAAGACACTGGTTTTGGGCCTTCTCGGCCCCCTTCCCCGCCATGACACGGCCGAACATAGGTTCAATGACATCCCATATCTCCGGGAAAACGTCTCGTCCAGACTGCCCGAGCGCGTGGGGGTGCTTCTGCCCGATCAGATCCCGCCAGCAGTCGTTGTAGAGCAGGATGTAATCCGATCCCCAGTAGATGGCGATGGGCGTATTCGCTCCCAACATGATTCCGACAGCGGTCTTGAAGCTTTGCGACCAGCCACATATCGGTCCCACCGGGGTCTTCGACCACTCGAAGGAGCGGATTCGTTCACCCATCTCACCGCCGGTAGCAGGAAACACCAGATGGTTTGAGTCAGATAAAGAGGGAGTGCTCATATCCTGGGTTCTCCCTTTTCAGAATGCCGGATAACGGACAATACCGTTGGCAAAAGAGAAGCTCTAGAGAGGAAAAGATGGAAATTGTAACTGTTCTAAGGAAAAATGTACAGAACGTGGATGAGGCAAATGATTTTAAAAAGCAATCCGGTTTCGATGCTTGTCTCCGTCAATTTCCGGGTAGACAACCATCTTGGTAGAACATGGTTTGAATATATTACTTTTTATATGTCTCTTTCAACTTGTTTCCCTTGTATTGAAAAATACCATTAAAAATAGACAACAAAGACTAGGGCAGTGTTAACACCCGGAATTATTACATAATTTAGAACGTCCAGCGAAAACTTAACCCAGCATATAAATCAACTTTTAGCTTGTTCTTTACCTTACTACTATGCTATAAATCTATGAACGAAGTCGGGCAGAGAAAAAAACAAACAGCGTTACCTTAATTTTTGGCAGGTAACCACAGATCATGAAGGGAGAGTGAAAATGACATTTTTTCTTGTTATTCTGGGTCTTTTTTCCGGTCTTGCTCTACTGCTGCAGGTTTCTCGCTACCGGTCACGGGAAAAATAACCGATCCTTTTCAGCAAAGAAGATCGTGTCTATTTAATCGGAGTCGATTCAGATACC
>JAWOCM010000010.1:0-3410 GCA_046483795.1 Desulfuromonadales bacterium
TCGATGCCATTATCGGATTCTGGGACTTTCCCGTCAGCCTGATGCAGCCGATCCTGGCCGGCCGTTTCGGAACGGTTTCTCCCTCTCTGGAGAGTGTGTTCAAGTGCGAGCACAAATACTGGAGCCGCCTGGAGCAGCAAAAAGCCATCCCGGATTGCGTCCCCCGTTTTACCCGCTTCGATCCCTTCGACGACCATGCTCTTGAAAAGATCGACCTGGATTTCCCCTTCTGGGTCAAACCGTTCAAATCATACGGGAGTTATCTCGGTTTCCGCATCGGCAACCAAAAGGATTTCCGCCGTGCCACGAAGATCATCCGGCGCAAGATCGGACGTTTTTCTGAACCTTTCCGCCACTTCATGGGGTTCGTCGACCTCCCGGAGGAGATCGCCGAAGCCGGTTCAGAGTCCTGCCTTGCCGAAGAGATCATTTCGGGTCAGCAGTGTACTGTGGAAGGCTATGTCTGTCGCGGCGAGGTTCATGTCTACGGAGTCGTCGATTCCTATCGCTTCGCCAATCGCTCCTCTTTCTTCCGCTACCACTATCCCTCACGATTGCCGCACCCGATCAAGGAGCAGATGATCGATGCGACCCGCCGGGTTCTGACGCATATCAGTTTCGACAATTCGCCGTTCAATATCGAGTATTTCTACAACAGGCGGGAGAATCGAATCGACCTTCTGGAGATCAATCCGAGGATGGTGGAGGAGCATGTCGAGTTATTCGAAAAGGTCGATGGCGTCCCGACACAGAAGATACTGGTCAACCTCGCCCTGGATCGATCGCCTGAGTTCCCCCTTCGGCAGGGCCCCTTCAACTGCGCCAGCAAATTCTTTCTCCGCAGGTTCGAAGATGCGTTGGTGAAGAGGGTTCCGTCCGACGAGGAGATTGGCCGGCTCAAGGAGGAAATTCCCGATGCCGTGGTCGAGCTGTTCATCCGTGAGGGGATGCGTCTTTCGGACCGGGAGCACCAGGACAGCTACACTTACAAATACGGCTTTATCTTTCTCGGGGCGCGCAACCAGAAAGAACTGCTGGATAAATATCGCCGTTGCCTGGAACTGCTGCCTGTCGAGTTCGAGGCACCCTGATCCCAGGAGGTCGCTTTGAAAGAGATCGTCTCCATGCCCTTTCCCGTCAAGCGCCAGGAAAATGTCAGGATACCGATGCCTGACGGGGTGCACCTGTCGGCCCGCATATGGATGCCGGAGAACGCGGAGAACGAACCGGTTCCGGCCATTCTCGAATACATCCCCTACCGCAAGCGCGATCTCACCCGCGACGAGGATGAGCTCAATCATCCTTATTTCGCGGGGCACGGTTACGCCGCCGTGCGGGTGGATCTGCGCGGAAGCGGAGAATCGGAAGGGATCCTTGAGGACGAATATCTGCCCATTGAGCAGGAAGATGGTCTTGAGGTGCTGCGCTGGCTTTCCGATCAGCCCTGGTGCGACGGAAATGTGGGTATGATCGGCATCTCCTGGGGCGGTTTCAACGGACTGCAGCTTGCCGCATTGGACCCGCCGGAACTCAAGGCGGTGATCAGCGTCTGTTCCACCGACGATCGCTATGCCGATGATGTACATTACATGGGCGGTTGCCTGCTCGGGGACAACCTCTCCTGGGCCGCGACCATGTTCGGCTACAACTCCTGCCCCCCCGATCCGGAACTGGTAGGGGAGAAATGGCGCGAATTATGGCTGGAACGCCTTGAGGGAAGCGGGATGTGGCTGGAACACTGGCTCCAGCACCAACGTCGCAACGCTTACTGGAAGCAGGGTTCGATCTGTGAGGATTTCTCAAGTGTCCGAACGCCCATCATGGCCGTCAGTGGCTGGGCAGACGGGTATTCCAATGCGGTTTTTCGCATGATGGAAAACCTGGAAAGCCCCTTCAAGGGGCTTGTCGGTCCCTGGGGACACAAATATCCCCATTTGGGTAAGCCGGGCCCGGCCATCGGTTTTCTGCAGGAAGCTTTGAGGTGGTGGGATTACTGGCTCAAGGGCAAGGAAACCGGCATCATGGAGGAACCGCGGCTGCGGGCCTGGATGCAGAAAAGCGTCCCTCCAACGACCGCCTTGACCCTTAGTCCGGGATACTGGGTGGCGGAGGACGAGTGGCCCTCTTCACATATCGAAAAGCGGCGTTACAGCCTCGAGCCCGGCTGGATCCGTCCGGAAGGAGAAGCGGCTTCAAAAACCCCTCTGTCCCTTCAATCCCCCTTGAGCGTCGGACTTTTTGCCGGCAAGTGGTGCTCTTTCAGCGCTACTCCCGACCTCCCCCACGACCAACGCGAAGAGGATGGCGGAGCGCTGGTTTTCGAGAGCGATCCCTTGCAGGAAGAGATAGAAATTCTGGGTTCCCCTGTCGTCGAGCTCGAGCTGTCGTCGAGCAAGCCGGTGGCCATGGTGGCTGTCAGGCTCTCGGATGTGGCGCCGGATGATGCCACGACCAGGGTGACTTACGGACTGCTTAATCTGACCCACCGCAACAGCCATGAACATCCGGAGCAGCTGGAGCCGGGCCGGCACTACCGGATTCCAGTTCGTCTGAACAATATCGCTCAAACGTTTCCGGAGGGGCACCGGCTGCGGATTTCGATCTCCACTTCGTACTGGCCGCTGGCGTGGCCGCCCCCGGAAGCCGTGCGCCTGACCATCTTCGCCGGCGCAAGCTCTCTGATCCTGCCGATCAGGGAACCGCGGCGGGAAGATGCCGATCTCCACCCCTTCCCAGAGCCCGAGGCGACGCCCGAGCTGAAAACGACCCTGCTCGAACCGATGGATTACGACTGGGTCGTTCACCGGGATCTGGCCCGGGATATCTCAACCCTGGAGGTGATAAAGGATGAGGGAACCTACCGCATCGAAGAGATCGATCTGGAGGTGCAGCGAAAGGTCATCGAGTGGTATTCCTACAAAGGGAACGATTTCGAATCTCCACGGGGTGAAACCTATTGCGAACGCGGCTTTCGACGCGGCGACTGGAAAGTCCTGACGATCACGCGCACTGTTCTTACAGCCGATGCGGAAGAGTTTCATTTCCAGGCAGATCTCGATGCCTATGAAGGGCGAAAGCGGGTCTTCTGCAAGAGCTGGGATCGCCGGATCCCCCGGGATCACATTTGAACTCTATTTTCGTCAATAAAGGAGAGAGCGATGAAGGACGTCAAGGAAAAGCTGGGAAAATCGGACGTGCAGCACGGTCCTTTCAGCAATCGGGTTTTTCTCATGAAGCTGGACGAAAGCGATTTCCCCGACATTATCCAGCGTCTGGACGCGTTGGCCAGGAGCCAGAAATATACCAAGATATTCGCTATGGTTCCGGCATACGCCCGGGGCGCTTTCGCTGCCGACGGTTACGTTGAGGAAGCCCGGATCCCCGGCTTTTATCGGGGAGAGGTCGACGGA
>JAWOCM010000125.1:0-3826 GCA_046483795.1 Desulfuromonadales bacterium
CGCTGTCGGCTCGATCTACGACCTTTCGGCAGACCCCCGGTTCAACCACGCTGTCGAAGTGACCGAAGGGGTGATGCAGCCCGAATGCAGCACGATGCTGAGCGATTTCTTCGCGTGCCTGCGGCAGCGTAAAAAACAGCAGAAAGATGGGATGAATCAGGCGTAACCGTCCCCGATGCTGACGAGCTTCGGAGGGGTGTCCGAGAGGTCGAAGGTGACAGACTCGAAATCTGTTGTACCGCAAGGTACCGTGGGTTCGAATCCCACCCCCTCCGCCATTTTCTACCGTGTGGCGGCGCCCGGCGCCGCTGCTACAAACCGCTTTACACCCCCCGTCCTGTTATTGTATTCTACCCAATCTGCGGAGAGGTGACCGAGAGGCCGAAGGTGCGCGATTGGAAATCGCGTGTACCGCAAGGTACCGAGGGTTCGAATCCCTCCCTCTCCGCCATTCAATTGATCGAGCGGCAATTTCCGAATCCGGACGGACTTGCCGTCAGAAGTGACAGCCGGGTCCCGCGCAACGGTCGACCGTGAACCCCGTCAGGCCCGGAAGGGAGCAGCGGTAGCGGTCTCTCCCGTGTGCCGCGGGGGTGCCTGGCTGTCACTTGTGCCGGCAACTCCTTTTTCCTCTCTGGCCGAACTCTACGCATCTCTACGGAGATTCTCTCGATTCATGTCGTATCTGGTACTCGCCCGTAAATGGCGCCCGCAAACGTTCACCGATCTGGTCGGTCAGGAGCATGTCGGCCGTACGCTGGCCAACGCCATCGACGGCGGACGGGTGCACCATGCCTTTCTTTTCACAGGCGCGCGCGGCGTCGGCAAGACCTCTGCTGCACGCATCCTGGCCAAGGCCCTCAACTGCGAAACGGGCCCGACAGCGACGCCCTGCAACGAGTGCCCCTCCTGTCTCGAAATCGCAGCAGGCAACAACGGGGCTGTTCTGGAGATCGACGGCGCGTCTAATACCGGTGTCGACGATATCCGCGATCTGCGCGAGAATATACGTTATCTGCCGGCCCGCGGCCGTCACAAGATATTCATCATCGACGAAGTCCACATGCTCTCGATCAACGCCTTCAACGCTCTGCTGAAGACGCTTGAAGAGCCCCCCGAGCACGCCAAGTTCATCCTTGCCACCACCGAACCGCACAAGATACCCGTCACTATTCTGTCACGCTGTCAGCGCTTCGATTTCCGCAAGATCGGCCTGGGACGGCTGACCGAGCGCCTGCGCACTATAGTCAAGGCCGAAAACGTCGAAATTTCCGATCCGGCGCTGACGCTGGTGGCTCGGCGTGGCGAGGGCAGCATGCGCGACGCATTGTCGACTCTTGACCAGGTTATCGCCTTCTGCGGCGACCAGGTGACGGATGAAGAAGTTCAGGGGCTGCTCGGCATGGTCGACCGGCGTCTCCTTCTCGATACTCTCGAGGGCGTTCTGCAGCGGGACAGCTATCGCGCGCTGGAGGCGGTCCGCCGCCTCGACAACCTCGGTCATTCCTTCCGCCGGTTCTGCCAGGAGCTGGTCGAACAGTTTCGGTCCCTGATCCTTTTCAAGGTCATGGACGATCCCGGCGAGATACTCGAGGTGACGCCGGAGGAGAAGCGCGACCTGAAAGCTCTTGCCGATTCGAGCGATCTGGCCGATCTGGAGAGGGCGCTGACGCTGCTGATGAAGACAGAAGGCGAGCTGGCCAGCTCGGCTTATCCGCGACTGGCAATGGAGATGGCCCTGATCCGTCTCAGCCAGCTTCCGCCGGCCGTCGAAGTGTCGCAGTTGCTGAACCGGCTCGATTCGCTCGAACGTCATCTGGCCGCGCCGGCAGCACCAGGCAGGGCTGCCGCGCCGCCTTCGCCACCGCCGCCTCGGGAAGAGGAGCCGCCGCCAAAAAAGGCTTCGGCCCCGGCCCCCGCGGCAAACGGTGAGAAGGGGTGGCCGGGGCTGGTCGATGCGGTTAAAAGTTCCCGTCCCCTGATCGGCTCGCTGCTCGAACACGGCAGTCTTCTGGCCCTGGAGCTGCCGCGACTCGAAATCGGCTTTCCGGCCGGCTCTTTCCACCTGGACCGGGTTCATGAAGAGGATATCCGGCTGAGTCTTGAAAAAATGGCCGCCGACTTTTTCGGCGAGCCGGTCAAGATAAAAGTTTCAGGGATCGACGGTGAAAAGACAAGGGAATCCCCCTCTCTGCTCGAGACCCGCAAGGCCAGGGCGACAGACAGCAAGCGCGAACTGCGTGAGAGCGTGCTCTCGGATCCAATGGTGAAGGCGGCTCTCGACATTTTCGGAGGCGAACTCAAGGATGTTCGGCCGCTGCGGCAGCCGGAGGGAAAAACAAAAAACGACAGTCCCAGCGGCTGATCTATTCTCAGGAGGACGAAATGGCCAAAGGTATGGGTAACATCATGAAGCAGGCCCAGCAGATGCAGGAGAAGATGGCGCAGATGCAGGAAGAGTTGGCGGAAAAAACCGTCGAGGCTTCAGCAGGTGGCGGCATGGTCACTGCTGTGGTCAACGGCAAGCAGAGTCTCGTGTCGCTCAATATCGAAAAGGATGTTGTCGATCCGGAGGATGTCGAGATGCTGCAGGATCTGGTTCTGGCCGCGATCAACGAGGCCCTGAAGAAAAGCCAGGAGATGATGCAGGAGGAAATGTCCAAGGTGACCGGCGGCCTCAATATGCCGGGTCTCTTTTAGGGCTTCACACGCCGTGGAAAGCTGTTGTATCAACTGCCAAGCCCCCGTTCGAGGGGCTTTGCTGTTTGAAGAGGATTAAAGTAAGCGTAAATTTTTTTCGCCCCGTTAAAAAAATAAAACGCAATTTTAAAAAGTTGAAACTGTATACAATCCCATGCTAGACTCCATTCCATCTTTCGCCAGGCTGGTGGCGGAGATCGCCAAGTTTCCCGGAATAGGGAAGAAGACGGCGACCCGCCTGGCCTTCCATATTCTGAGCCAGCCGAGCACCGAGGCCGAGTCTCTGGCCGGGGCGATTCTGGAGTTGAAAGAAAAAATCGGTTTTTGCTCCCAGTGCTACGGAATCACCGAAGCCGACCCCTGCGATATCTGTAGAGATCGTGGACGCGATGAGAGTATGCTGTGCGTGGTGGAAGATCCCCAGGATCTCATTTCCATTGAACGCAGTCATTCTTTCAAGGGACGGTACCATGTCCTGCACGGGGCGCTTTCGCCGCTCGACGGCATCGGGCCTGAAAGCCTCAAGGTGTCCGAACTGCTCGAACGCCTCAAGGACGGTGCGGTGGAGGAAGTGCTGATCGCCACCAACTTTACGGTTGAAGGCGAGGCGACAGCCCTTTACCTTGCCCGCCTTCTTAAACCGCTGGGCGTTCGGGTGACTCGTCCGGCTCATGGTATTCCGATGGGCGGCGATCTGGAGTTTGTTGACGAGGCGACAGTTAACCGTGCGGTGGAGGGTCGCCAGGAATTGTAGCTTTCCGGAAGAATTGAATTTCGTCATTCTTGAAGTATACTGCCGTCTTTATGGGGGCAGTGCGTTTATGAGGGTATGTCGCCGTCGTGGCGAAGAGTCCTGAGACAGGACGGGGGTTGGTCCCGTCATTATTTATCCCAAGTGAGAACGGGAAGGAGGAGTTTTCATGGCGCGTACGCGTAAGATGGTTACCATCGATGGCAACACCGCGGCGGCGCATGTAGCCCATGCGACCAACGAGGTTATTGCAATTTATCCGATAACGCCCAGCTCTGTCATGGGCGAGGTATCCGACGCCAAGAGCGCGGTCGGACAGAAGAACCTCTGGGGCACGGTGCCCAAGGTGGTTGAGCTTCAGAGCGAAGGCGGCGC
>JAWOCM010000072.1:0-9354 GCA_046483795.1 Desulfuromonadales bacterium
GAAGATGCGCGCAGCGCCCTGTCATTGATCGTGGGTCGGCAGACATCCCACCTCGACGAAGAAGGCATCCTGCGCGCCTGCATCGAAACGGTCGCCGAGAACACCTCGGACGGAGTGGTGGCGCCGCTTTTTTACCTTTTCCTCGGCGGACCGGTGCTTGCGATTCTCTACAAAACCCTCAACACCCTCGATTCGATGATCGGCTACCGGGACGATCGTTACCGGGAGCTTGGCTGGGCCGCCGCCCGGATGGACGATCTGGCCAATCTGGTACCGGCGCGCCTGACTGCTTTGCTGATGGCAATTGCATCCTTTTTCCTCGGACTCAAGGGCTTCAAGGCCCTGAAAATTCTTCGGCGCGACGCCCGGCTGCCCGACAGTCCCAACGCCGGCTACCCTGAGGCCGCCGCCGCTGGAGCACTGGGAATACAACTGGGCGGCCCGGCGGTCTATTTTGGTGAAGTCACCGACAAGCCGCGTCTCGGCGATGTCGATGTCTCCATTTCAGTGCGCAGCTACCGCCAGATGATTCGGCTCATGTACCTGACCTCTTTTCTCGCTCTGGGCCTGGGGCTGCTGGTAGAATGGCTGTTGGGAACCTCTAATATCCTCCCTGTTCAATTCCCATGACGGCAGAAATCGACAAGAACAAATCAGCGCCGCCGCGCTATGCCCATGGCGGCGGGATCGACGAAGCGGCGCAGGAGACCGGTCTTGCGCCAGGAGAGATTCTCGATTTTTCCGCCAGCATCAATCCCCTGGGACCACCGGAATCCGTACTGGCGGCGGTTCGGGAGAGCCTTGGCCGCCTGGTTCATTATCCGGAAGTCGATGCAGCCTCCTTCGAGCGTGAGGTGGCCGACTGGCACGGTCTGGATTCCAGGCAGGTGCTGGCCGGCAGCGGCTCGACCGAACTGATCTATCTGCTTCCCAGAGCCCTGCGACCGCGTCGTGCACTGCTCGTCGCTCCCTGTTTCAGCGAATATGAACGCGCCCTTCTCCAGGAGGGAATCCCTTTCGACTTTCTTTCTCTTTCACCGCCGCAGCAGTTCGCCTTTCTGCCGCACCAGCTGACCGGAGCTCTTCGCGACGACACGGACATGGTCTGGCTGGCCAATCCCGGCAACCCAAGCGGGGCAGCGATGCCACCAGCGCAAGTGGAGGAGATGGCCCGTCTTCTGCCCGATCAGGTCACCCTGGTCGTGGACGAGGCCTTTATCGATTTCGCCCCCGAACACTCCTGCACTCCGTTGCTCGAAACCGTCTCCAATCTGGTTGTTCTGCGATCGATGACCAAGTTTTACGCCATCCCGGGTCTTCGTCTCGGCTATCTGCTCGGAGCGCCTGCAGTGACAGAGGGGCTCGCGCAGATGCGTCTTCCCTGGGGCCTGTCCACACCGGCTCTGGCAGCCGGATTCGCCTGTCTGAAGGCGGATGCTTTCCGTTCCCGGAGTCTGGATGCCATTCCCCTTCTGCGAAAAAAGCTCGGGGAGGAATTGACGAAGCTCGATCTGGATGTCTTCGATTCGGCTACCAACTTTCTGCTGGTGCAGCTTCCGGATAGCCGTTCCTCCTCCCTCCTTGCTGCCGGAATGCGTCACAACGGCATTCTCGTCCGTGATTGCGTCAACTTCGAGGGGCTCGACGAATCATTCATCCGTGTCGCCGTTCGCCTTGAGGAAGAGAACGACCGCCTGATCAGGGCTCTTGCCGAGATGCTGCGATGAACCGGACCGACCCGGCCTGCCTGCCCTGGGCGGACGACACCATTCCCCTGATGCTCGCTCCTATGCAGGGGGTGACCAATCGGGCGCTGCGTACCCTCTTCGTCGACTGGGTGCAGCCCGATACCGTTTTCACCGAGTTCGTTCGCGTCAACCGCAATACCCGGCGTCGCCTCTCGAAAAGTGATCAGCTGGAAGTCTCGTCCGAACAAAATGGGACACCCCTGATTGTGCAGCTGATCGGCCACGACGAAGAGGCCCTGGTCGCTGCAGCGCTTGCTGCCGGAGATGCCGGAGTCGTCCATCTCAACCTCAACATGGGCTGTCCTTTCGGCCGCATGAGTTCCGGGCTGACAGGCGGCGGGATGCTGAAGGCCCCCGAACGTCTGCCGGGAATTCTGGAGAGCCTTCGCAGAGCGTTCCCGGGGACATTTTCGGTGAAGATGCGGGCGGGCTATGACGATCCCGACCAGGTTCTCGATCTGCTTCCACTTCTTTGCGGCAGCGGAATCGACTTCCTCATCCTCCATCCCCGCACAGTGGTGCAGAAATACAGCGGCACTGCCGATCATGCCGTTACCGCCCGGGTGGTGGAAAAAGCTTCGGTCCCGGTCATTGCCAACGGAGATATCTGCACCGCCAGTTCGGGACACCTTATCCTCGAGCAGACGGGTGCCGCCGGGCTGATGCTGGGGCGAGGCGCCATCGCGGATCCGATGATCTTCAAGCGCCTGCGTGGCGAGGCATCGCTTGATCCCTCCCCCGGGCAGAGGGCTGCAGAGGTTCACTTTTATCTCTCCCGCTTGCTCGACGGTTACGAAGAGCTGTTCTGCGGCGAGCGACAGGTCCTGAGCAAGGTCAAGGAAGTGCTGGCCTTCATCGCCGATCCCCATCTTCTGCCCGTCGTCAAAAAGCTTCGCAGATCCAAAAGTTTCGACGCCTTCCGGGAGGGTCTCCATGAACTCGCCTGAACAGACCTTTCTCGAGCTGGCCCGTTTCCGGATGCCTTTCGGAAAGTATGCCGGCGTCCTGCTGGTCGATCTTCCCGAACCCTATGTGGTGTGGTTCGCTGGTCAGGGTTTCCCCGAAGGCAAGCTCGGCCGCATGTTGCAGATGGTCTATGAAATCAAGGTCAACGGCCTGGAATACCTCTTCGATCCCCTCAGGGAGACGGAGTGACGGTTTGCCAGACAGGTTGGAATCTCAAGGGGCAAAGCTTGATGTGCAAACGGGTCAGTGTATCTGCATCTGGGTGAAAAGGTTTGAGGTGAGCATGGCGGCAAAAAGGATGAAGAAGACGACAAACCCGAGAGCGCCGAGGAAAAGCCAAAGAAACTTGGCTCCGGCGCTGTTGTCGTAGGCGACATCGCCTTTGATGTGGCGCAGGTCCCGATAAATAAGGACGGTGTAGATGAAAACGAAAGGCGTCACCAAAGTAGAGGCGAGTGGCCCGACGATCGGCACCATGTTGAGCAGCGAGGTCAAAAGGCTGGTGGCGAGCACAATAACAACCAGACGCAGAAAGACGGGCCAGCCGTATCCGCGAATATATTCACGACTTTTGAGCATGGCGTTCAGGCCCCTTTCGTCCTCTGCGGCGAGGACGTACTGGGACAAGACAAACAGGACCGAAAAGATGATGCCGGGTATGAGGAAGAGGAAATAACCACCGAGGATGACGAAGGGAAGGAGCAGAAAAATCCAGACGAAGGCTCCCAGCCGTGACCAGGCGCATGACATGGACGCCTTGATCCCGAGCGATTCGTCCACTGCGGCGAACGTGAGGGCACCCATTGCCCACATGAACGCAACCATTCCCACCACACCGCCGGTGACCGCTCCGGCAATGGCGAACGCCTCCCGGTAGCCCACAAAGACCGAGATGAAATATCCTCCTGCCACAAAGACGGCCATCGGAAGAACGATGACCAGCAAAGAGATGAAGCTGAGCGGTATCAGCGTTCCAAGTCTTTGCCGAAAGATATTCCACGCGCCGGCAAAAAGATCTCCGATGTCGGTCAATCCATCCGATGTTGACTCGACCGGATGTTCTGCGGGCGGAAAGTTGAAGCTTTTCCTGCATCGAGGGCAGGTCACCTTGACGGATCGCTTCGGGACGTGTTCCTCGGATACCTCCCTGGTTAATCCGCAGTGAGGGCAGATAATCTGGGGCATGAACAGGTCCTTGTTGACATGGTGATCATCGCCGGTACCGGCTGGTCTTTAGCTTTCTTTTTCCATTTCGGGCGGCACGCTCTGATATTTCCCTCCTGAAAGATTACCTGTCTGCTGCTGGGAGTCAACCACAGCCCTGCAGGTTTCCCCTTCCGCTGAACCTTGATCCCCTCAAATAAAAACCGCTTTAAGGGAAAGACCATCTGTTGCCTTTTGCTGTCCGCCTAACGTGAAGCATCTTGTGTGATAAACTTAACGTCCGGTAAAGTTAGCACCAGAAAGCAGAAAGGAAGGGCGAAACGATGAAAGGATCACATTTTCTCTTTTTCGGCCTGGGGCTGGTGATGGTCGACATCCTGGTTCCATACCTCTGGTTAGCCGAAGAGCCCTATTTTGCCGCCAGTTTTCTATTCTGGTGTCTTCTGACTCTCGCGGTGATCATTGGGGCAGGGATTCGTACACGCAAGTGGGGCAAGAACCGATGAAGCCTCTGTTTGTCGTGCTGGCCATGCTTTTCTGGTCCGTTGTGGCCGTGGGAATCGCTGCAGCGGCTCGCCGCGGAATGGGAGAAGGGGCTGCGGAATTCTTCATCGGAGGCCGTCGCCTGAAAGGTTTTGTCTCGGGAATGACCTATGCGGCCACCACCTACAGCGCATTCATGCTGGTCGGTCTGGTCGGGCTCACTTACGACTCGGGCGTCGGAGCCCTCGGCTTCGAGATGACTTATCTGATTTTCACAGTCCTTTTCCTTCTGGTTTTCGGACCGCGCTTCTGGCTGGTGGGGAGGCGATTTCGACATATCACGCCCCCCGAACTTCTCGGTCATCGATATGAAAACCGATGGGTGGCCGTATTGACGGCGATAATATCCTTTATCATGCTCATTCCCTACGCTTCAGTCCAACTCATGGGGGCGGGTCTGCTGGTCAACGGGTTGAGCGGGGGAGAGGTTCCCTTCATGGCGGGTGTCCTGGTCATGGCAAGCCTTTCCGGTTTCTGCGCTCTCTGGGCCGGGATGCGTTCCGTCTCCTGGACCGACGCCTTTCAGGCTGTCACCATGCTGGTGACCTCCCTGGCCGCGCTGTTCTACATGTTCTATGCTTTCTACGGCTCCCCGGCTGAATTTTTCGTGACCATTGAAGCTGAAAACCCCGATTTGCTTCGTTTCACATGGGAACCGGCCTATTTTATCGGTCTAACGCTGCCCTGGGCCTTTTTCGCTCTTACGAACCCCCAGGTCAGCCAGCGGCTCTTCGTTCCCGACCGGGTCATCAACCTCAAACGCATGATCCTTTACTTTTCGGTGTTCGGTTTTATCTACACCATTATCAGCACTTTGTTCGGGCTCCAGGCGGCCAATCTTTTTCCCGGACTGGATAATCCCGATCAGGCCATGCCGCATCTGTTGAGCCGGGTACCGCCTTTGCTGGGGTTGGTTATCTTCATCGGTATTTTCGCTGCCGCCACGTCTACGCTGGGTTCCATCGTTCTGACCCTCAGTTCTCTCTTTTCCCGGGACGTGGTCAAATACCTCAAGCCGGATCTTGCAGAGAAGGGGCAGACCCGGGTCGGAAAAGTTGCCATGGTGGGCCTGCTCGCTATTTGCGTCTATTTCGCCTGGCTGCGTCCCGGACTTATTGCCGTTCTCTCTAGCATGGCCTCCGGAGGCCTCCTTGTAATGGCACCCTCGATTATCGGCGCTTTTTTCTGGCGCCGTGCTTCGGCGACCGGCGCTCTTTGTTCCATGCTGGTCGGAGGACCCGTTACGGCGGTCCTTTATCTGACGGATTATTATCCCCTGGGCTGGTGGCCGCCGGTCTGGGGGCTGGGCCTGACGACCCTGTTCTTTTTCGGGGTCAGCCTGATGACCTCGCCCCCGCAAAAAGCCGAACAATTCATTTCCGAATTGGAGGAGGACCTTCGGGAAGAAGGTTTTTTTCGGTCGGTGAGGACGAAAGGATAGGCCGGTTCAGACGATTGAGAGTCAGGACAGGGCACAACTGATTTCCTTCGGCAGGCGGATGGAGAAGGTGCTGCCTGACCCTTTTTCGCTCTTTACACTGACCTCGCCCGTGTGCGCGCGGGCGATCTCTTTCACCAGAGGCAGGCCGAGGCCCGATCCGCCGACCCGCTTGCCGGCGTGGGTGTCGATACGGAAGAGGCGATTGAAGATCTGTCCCTGCGCCGATTCTGGAATTCCCGGTCCCTTGTCCGAAACCCAGAGCACCACCGATTCGTTTTCGTCTCGCGCACCAAGGGTCACCGGGTCCTCACTGCTATATTTGAAGGCGTTGTGGAGCAGGTTCTCTAAAGCCTGAAAGAGAAGTTCCCGGTCGGCGATAATCATCGGGAGATCGTTCGGACAGTCGATACTGATCCTGCGCTGTGGCGCTGAGACCGAGAAGAGGTGAATCAATTCACCGAACATTTCACGCAAATCGACTTCCACGAATTCATTGATGCCGAATCCCGACCGTAAACGCTGCAGGTTGAGGAGGTTGCTGATCAAAGTTTCGAGACGGGAGCTTTCGCGGTGAATAACCTCCAGGTACTCTTTCCGCTCTGACTCGTCCACATCTTCGTCGCCGAGCAGGTATTCGGAAAAACCGAGAATGGCCGTCAAGGGTGTGCGCATTTCGTGGCTGACTGCAGAGAGCATCTCATCCTTGAGCTGCTCCCCTCTGCGCCGCTCGGTGACGTCCCGAACCAGCGCAACGAACATGGGCCGTCCCTTCCAGCTAAAGGTTCCCGTGGAAATCTCCGCCGGAAAAACGGTTCCATCCTTTTTTTTCTGATAATCCAGGGGGATTCTTTCAAGCTCTCCCTCCAGAACCTCCTCGATCCTTTTCTGCGCCAGGTGCGGGCGGGTCGTAATATCGCGCGCCCCAAGGGTGAGCAACTCGTCCCGGCTCCAGCCGTAAAGCCCAACGGCAGCGTCATTAGCCTCAATGACTTCATTTGTTTCAGCGTCAAAGACAAGGATGGCATCCGACTCGGCGGAGAAGAGCAGACGGTATTTTTCTTCCGAGTCGCGCAGGTCATTCTCGACCTTTCGGCGCCGGGCAATAACCCGGTTGAGACCCCACAGGCCCCACCCCATGCCGATTGCCAGAACGATCGACAGGGAGGACAGGAGTTTCACTCCCCACCCCCATGGACTTCTGTAGCGGGAAACGCGTACAAAAACATCCTCGATCCCCGGATGGAGCAGGGCGACATCCTGCAGCCGGCGGTCGACCTCTCCCCAGTCGATACACTGTCCCAGCACAGCGCCTTCCCCGTCGACCAGGCAGAGCTGGTAGTGCTCGAAAATCGCCGAGCTCCCTCCGTAGAGCAACAGTTCATTGGTGGAATAGGTTCCGATGAAGAGCCCGAGGAAGTTGTCATCATCGAAAACCGGCACGTAAAGCTCTATTGCGCTTTGGCCCTGCAGAGGAACAAACTGCCGGGTGTAGTAGGGTTGTTCAAGCTCCCTGGCCAATCGTGCTGCGCGCTGAGGGGCGGGCAATTGCGTTTGAAGATCGAGCTGTTCGCCCTGCAAGACTGGCGGGGCGCTCCAGTGAACATTCAGTTCATCGTCGGCCCATCGGATACCCACCAACTCAGAATGACGCGATACGAAACTGTCCGCCCGACGTTTGATGGCTTCCATTTCCATTCTGCCGCTGGTCATCTCCTCGCCGAGAAGACTCAGAAACTCTCTGTTGGCGTTGAGGCGGTTCTGCAATTTGAGCTGAATATTGGTCAGAGTGACGCCCATATCCTGCTTCTGCTCTTCCAGCCGCCGGGAGTTGACCAGGTAAAGAAGGGTCCCCAGAATGAGGATGAATCCCATTGTCAGGGCCACCGCCCCCAGTCGGCTGCACAGAAAACCTTCCCGCTGTTCAGCCGTATTGTGCCCCTCCTCAGCAGTGGTTTTTTTTCCGGGCACCATGGAATCCACCTTCCTTATTTACGGTTTTCCGGTTTGATCTTCTGTCGATGCTGCATCCGTCTCCCCCTGTCGAAGCGAGCGAACCGATTCGGCAAAAGCCCCTTCCATCGAGCGCAGATGGAGATCGCGCTGCGGGAAGGGGATGGTGATATCCTGTTCGCGGAAGCTCTGGTCGATCGCCTGGCACAGTTCGCTGCGAATACGCAGACGTGTGTCTACATCGGAGATCCAGACCCGTACTTCGAAATCGAGTGAACTGTTTCCGAATCCGACGAATATCGGAGAAGGTTTCGGATCCGAAAGAACTTCGTCATGAAAATGACAGACATCCTCGAACACTTGCAAGACTTTTTCCACGTTGCTTCCATAAGCGACACCGACAGGGATAACGATGCGGACCATCGTAGTCGTCAGGCTCCAGTTGGTGACCTTTTCGGAAATAAACTGGGAATTCGGCACGATGATCTCGGCCTGATCCAGCGTCTCCACGATCGTCGAGCGCAGTCCAATCTTGCGCACCCTCCCCCATTCCTCATCGACCACCACCATGTCTCCGACTTTGACGGGGCGCTCGAAAAGCAGAATAATGCCGCTGACGAAATTGTTGACGATGTTCTGCAGTCCGAAGCCGATGCCGATGCCGAAGGCCCCGGCCAGAACGACGAAATTCTCCAGGGCGAAGCCGGCAAGTTTCAGTGCTATGGCGAATCCGATCAGCACCAGGGTGTAGTGCAGCAGCTTCTTGATCGAGTCGCGGACGCCCCGGTCGACCTGCCTCCGTGACAGAAACCCCGTATCGAGAGCGGCCTGCATGGCCCAGGAAAAGATGATGCTCAGATAGAAAACGAAACCGGCTAAACCGATCATCTTCAGGGAGATTTCGGTGTCACCCATGCTGAAGCCGGTCTGCCCCAGCCTCTCCCAGGCCCGGCCGACAGAATCAAAAACATTCCAGACCGTCAGAAGATAGAGGAATGCATAGATGAGGAGCAGAATCCGGAAAATATTCTTCAGCCGGCGGGAAAGCTCCTTCCCGTGCTTTCGAAAAAAGCGGTGACGCTTCAGGAAAGGGCGCCCGAGACCGAATTCTATGCCGCCGCTTCCCACCCGTATGACCATCATGACGAAAAGGACCAGGAAAACCGTCTCGATGGATGATTCTACGATGCGCATCGCCAGTCGGCTGTAGCCCCAGAACTGAGCGACACAGGTGACCAGCAGCACGATTGCGCCGATGCGCAGCGATATAGTGAAATTGCCGAGATGACTGTCGCGGGCTTTCAGGTTGTGCTTCGCCAGGAGCCAGAGTGCAGGCGCCCCGAACAGGGAGAGCAGAGTGATGTAGAGACGGTAAATCGGCAGGGGCAGCGCTATGGTGTTGAGCAGCATGGAAAGAACGAACAGGAACGCCAGCACGTAAACCATGAAAATCTTGCGGGGATTGCGCAGAAGAGCTGCAATGAGTACCGCGGCCGAGAAGGCCGCCAGAGCCCAGAAAAACACCTGGAGCAGGGCCGGAGG
>JAWOCM010000081.1:0-3192 GCA_046483795.1 Desulfuromonadales bacterium
TTCGCTCTTCTTTTTTTCTTATCACACAGTTTCACTCTGGCAACTTCCCACCGGCTGAAGCCCCCTTGTGGCTTCAATCCTTCTTCAAGACCTCCTTCACAAGGATCGTCCAAGTTCGATAAATATTAAACAATTGACGCCTATTGGTTAGCATGCTAACCTTCTTCCTCACTTTACAGATAGGAGGGGCATGTGCAGTTCTTTCACCCCGAACAAAGTATCGGCTTTCACTGCTCCCTGACATTCAAGGCCTTTCGGCAGGCCATGGAAAAACGTCTGGAAGGCACCGGCATCAGTCCGGTTCATTTTATTGCGCTGGCACATCTCATCGCGCTGGGGCCTCTTCCCCAGAACGCTCTCGGGGAAAAACTCTTCATCACCGCCCCCTCCACCGCCCGACTGGTCGACCGCATGGAACGGGACGGGTGGGTGGAACGCCGCCCCGATCCGCAAGACCGTCGGATGAAGAGGATAGTCCTCACCGCCCGGGCCGAAGAGGTCTGGCAGGAGATCGCCCACTACGCCCAGGACACCATGGCGCAGGCATATGAAGGCATCGATCAGGATGAGATCGAACAGGCCATTGCAACCCTGGCGCGGGTGCGCCGCAATCTGGAAGACGAGGAAAGGCAGTCGACATGAAACGCAAACTTCTTATCCTTTTTGTCCTGCTTCTGGTGATCGTTGCCGGCGTGTTTCTGGTCGTCCGCAAAAAAACGCAGTTGGCAGAAGCGCCGCAGAGCACGGAGCGTCCCGTTCCTGTCGAGACGGCGGTGAGCCGATCGGGCGACCTCACCCTGACCCGGACCTATCTGGGCATAGTCGAACCCTGGCAGCGCTCCGATGTATCGGCCCGCATCACCGCCAGCGTTCGGGATGTTGCAGTGCGCGAGGGAGAGGAAATTGAAAAGGGACAGGTGCTGCTCCGGCTCGACGACAGGGAGCTCGACCAGGCGGTGCAAAACGCCGCTGCCCGGCTCGAAAATGCCCGTCGACAGACAGCTTCGGTCCGGGCGCGGGTGTCGACTCTGGAAAAAACCGTGGCCTACTGGCAAAAGGAATATGAGCGAGATCGTATGCTGGCTGTGGAGGGCGCCATCGCGCAGGCCGAAGCCGATGCCGGTGCCGACCGGCTGAACCGTGAGCGGGGGGAACTGGACGCAGCGAGAGAATCGCTCCGAGCTGCCGAGAGTCTCGCCCGGTCCCGCAAAGAACAGCTCGACGAAGTTCGTTCGCGACGCGGCTACGCCACTCTTCGCGCTCCATTCGACGGGGTTGTCGCCCAGCGCCGCATCGATCCTGGAGACATGGCCGCTCCCGGCAGCAGCCTGCTGACCATTGAAGATCAAAGCCGCATGAAAATCCGTTTCGATGTCCCCCAGAAAGATCTGGACAGATTCAGCCCGCAACGGCCGATAACCGTCGATGACGACGGCCAGGAGCTGCTCCTGAAGGTTTCGCGCCGTTACCCGTCTCTCAACGCCGACCGGACTCTGACCATGGAGGTCGACCTGCCCGCCGACAGCGGCTTCACAGCCGGCGCCTACGAAGAGGTCGAGGCGACGCTGGAACAGGCGAAAGACGCGATCCTCGTGCC
Source organism: Desulfuromonadales bacterium (assembly GCA_046483795.1). Lineage (GTDB taxonomy): Bacteria > Desulfobacterota > Desulfuromonadia > Desulfuromonadales > JAWOCM01 > JAWOCM01. The sequence continues at coordinate 1,598 of JAWOCM010000081.1, forward strand.
CGTGGAAAGCCTGGTACCCACCCCAAAGGGAGAGATGGTCGTGTTTGTCGTCGAAGAGAACGCGACGCGAGCCCGGGCGGTAGACGTACTGCTGATCGATGGGGAAACCGCTGCCGTGGAGGGTCTCGAAGAAGGGACGCCGGTGGTCCGCAGCACCTACCTGGGCTGGAACCGGCTTGCTGAGGGCGTCGCCGTAGAGGTCAAGCCATGAACCTGCCCCGTTTCGCGCTCAAACAACCGCACCTGATCGCGGCGCTGGCCATGGCGATAACGGCCCTGGGCGGTTTCGCCTTCTGGAACACCCCCACCGACTTGTTCCCCGACACGGTGCCGCCGCAGGTCGCGGTGGTCACGGTCGAACCGGGGGCTTCGGCCCGGGACATGAGCGATCAGGTGACCGAAGTGCTGGAGAAGGAGCTCGGCACCATTTCCGGCGTGCGCAGGGTCACCTCCACCTCCCGCGACGAGGTCTCCTCGATCAATGTGGAGTTTTCGTACGCAAAGCCCATCGGCGAGGCGGTGGTCGACATACAGAATGCGGTCGCCCGGGTGCAGAGCGACCTGCCCGAGGGGATTCAGCAGCCGCGGCTGTACCGCATCACCGATGCCACCCGCCCGCTGGTGACGCTGGCCCTTTCCCCCCGGGACGACAGCCTGAAAGGTTTGGCCGACATCCGGCTGCTGGCGGAAAACGACCTCAAGGACGAACTCCTCTCGATCGAGGGGATCGCAGATGTGGAGGTGTTCGGCGGCCACCAGCCGGAGGTGACCGTCCGCATCGACCGCGAAGCGCTGAGCGCGCACGGAATGACCCTCTCGCAGGTGCTGGGGACGCTGGAACGGCAGAACGTCTCCGCTCCCGCCGGAACCGTGTACGGAGATACCCGGGAGTACCTGGTCAATGTCGTCGGCGAGTTCTCTTCCGCTCAGGCCCTTGAGGGTCTTGCCCTGAATGCCGGCGGCGGTCGACAGATCGCGCTGCGCGACATCGCCGAGGTGTCGCTGGACGAGGCCGATACCCGCAGCATCTACCACGGCAACGGCCGCGCCGCCATTGCGGTGAACCTGCTGCGCGCCGAGAACGGCGCGACCATCGAAGCGATCGACAACTTCAAGGAAACGCTGCCGCGGCTCGAACGGCGCTACTCCGATCTTCGCTTCGAAATCGCCGACGACCAGCAGCCGCTGATCGACCTCAACGTCAGCGGCATGCGCTCTTCTCTTGTCCAGGCGGTGGCTTTGACAGTTCTGGTGATCTTCTTTTTTCTCTCCAACGTTCGCGCGGCCATAACGGTCAGTGCCGCCATTCCCCTGTCGTTCCTGACGGCCCTGGTGGTGCTGTGGTTCAGCCCTTTCACTCTCATCGATCGAACCATCCTGGTAATTAACCATATTGGAATATTTAAAAGGTTGTGATATAAATTCTCTGTCCGTCATGTTGCTCCCTGTCTATTTTTATATATTAAATTATTTAATTTTAACAATAATTTTGTAAAATGTGAAATCCGGATAAAATAAATTCGCAATATCAAAGTAAATTTATTAACCGGGAATAATTTCTTTTTGCAGCTGGATCTTTATATTTTTGGTTTTAT
>JAWOCM010000085.1:0-16877 GCA_046483795.1 Desulfuromonadales bacterium
TTCGCTCTTCTTTTTTTCTTATCACACAGTTTCACTCTGGCAACTTCCCACCGGCTGAAGCCCCCTTGTGGCTTCAATCCTTCTTCAAGACCTCCTTCACAAGGATCGTCCAAGTTCGATAAATATTAAACAATTGACGCCTATTGGTTAGCATGCTAACCTTCTTCCTCACTTTACAGATAGGAGGGGCAAGTGCAGTTCTTTCACCCCGAACAAAGTATCGGCTTTCACTGTTCCCTGACATTCAAGGCCTTTCGACAGGCCATGGAAAAACGCCTGGAAGGCACCGGCATCAGCCCGGTGCATTTCATTGCGCTGGCTCATCTCATCGCGCTGGGGCCTCTTCCCCAGAACGCTCTCGGGGAAAAACTCTTCATCACCGCTCCCTCCACCGCCCGACTGGTCGACCGCATGGAACGTGACGGCTGGGTGGAACGCCGCCCCGATCCGGAAGACCGTCGGATGAAGCGGATCGTCCTCACCGCACGGGCCGAAGAGGTCTGGCAGGCGATCGCCCACTACGCCCAGGACACCATGGCGCAGGCGTATGAAGGCATCGATCAGGATGAGATCGAACAGGCCATTGCAACCCTGGCGCGGGTGCGCCGCAATCTGGAAGACGAGGGAAGGCAGTCGACATGAAACGCAAACTTCTTATCCTTTTTATTCTGCTTCTGGTGATCGCTGCCGGAGTGTTTCTGGTCGTCCGCAAAAAAACTCAGTTGGCTGGAGCGCCGCAGAGTACGGAGCGTCCTGTTCCTGTCGAGACGGCCGTGAGCCGATCGGGTGACCTCACCCTGACCCGGACCTATCTGGGGTTGATCGAACCCTGGCAGCGCTCCGATGTATCGGCCCGCATCACCGCCAGCGTCCGGGAGGTTGCAGTGCGCGAGGGAGAGGAAATCGAAAAGGGACAGGTGCTGCTCAGGCTCGACGACAGGGAGCTCGACCAGGCGGTACAAAACGCCGCTGCCCGGCTCGAAAACGCCCGTCGCCAGACAGCTTCGGTCCGGGCGCGGGTGACGGCTCTGGAAAAAACCGTGGCCTACTGGACCAGGGAATATGAGCGAGATCGTATGCTGGCCGCGGAGGGCGCTATCGCGCAGGCTGAAGCCGATGCCGGTGCCGACCGCCTGAACCGTGAGCAGGGGGAACTGGACGCAGCGAGAGAATCGCTCCGGGCTGCGGAGAGTCTCGCCCGGTCCCGCAAAAAACAGCTCGAAGAAGTTCGTTCGCGGCGCGGCTACGCCACTCTTCGCGCTCCATTCGACGGGGTTGTCGCCCAGCGCCGCACCGACCCCGGCGACATGGCCGCTCCCGGCAGCAGCCTGCTGACCATTGAAGATCAAAGTCGCATGAAAATCCTTTTCGATGTCCCCCAGAGGGATCTGGACAGATTCAGCCCGCAACGGCCGATAACCGTCAATGACGACGGAAAAGATCTGCTCCTGAAGGTTTCGCGCCGCTACCCGTCTCTCAACGCCGACCGGACTCTGACCATGGAGGTCGACCTGCCCGCCGGCAGCGGCTTCACAGCCGGCGCCTACGAGGAGGTCGAGGCGACGCTGGAACAGGCGAAAGACGCGATCCTCGTGCCCGTGGAAAGCCTGGTGCCCACCCCCGCTGGAGAAACGGTCGTGTTTGTCATCGAAGAGAACTCGACCCGGGCCCAGCCGGTGGAGGTGCTGCTGATCGAGGGGGAAACCGCGGCCGTGGACGGTCTCGAAGAAGGGACGCCGGTGGTCCGCAGCACCTACCTGGGATGGAACCGGCTTGCTGAGGGCGTCGCCGTGGAGGTCAAGCCATGAACCTGCCCCGTTTCGCGCTCAAACAGCCCCATCTGATCGCGGCGCTGGCCATGGCGATAACGGCCCTGGGCGGTTTTGCCTTCTGGAACACCCCCACCGACCTGTTCCCCGACACGGTGCCGCCGCAGGTCGCGGTGGTCACGGTCGAACCGGGGGCTTCGGCCCGGGACATGAGCGATCAGGTGACCGAGGTGCTGGAGAAGGAGCTCGGTACCATCTCCGGTGTGCGCAGGGTCACCTCCACCTCCCGCGACGAGGTCTCCTCGATCAATGTGGAATTTTCGTACGCAAAGCCCATCGGCGAGGCGGTGGTCGACATACAGAATGCGGTCGCCCGGGTGCAGAGCGACCTGCCCGAGGGAATCCAGCAGCCGCGGCTGTACCGCATCACCGATGCCACCCGCCCGCTGGTGACGCTGGCCCTTTCCCCCCGGGACGACAGCCTGAAAGACCTGGCCGACATCCGGCTGCTCGCGGAAAACGACCTCAAGGACGAGCTCCTCGCCATCGAGGGGATCGCCGATGTGGAGGTGTTCGGCGGCCACCAGCCGGAAGTGACCGTCCGCATCGACCGCGAAGCCCTGAGCGCCCACGGGATGACCCTCTCGCAGGTGCTCGGGACGCTGGAACGGCAGAACGTCTCCGCCCCCGCCGGAACCGTGTACGGAGATAGCCGGGAGTACCTGGTCAACGTCGTGGGCGAGTTCTCTTCCGCGCAGGCCCTTGAGGGTCTTGCCCTGAACGCCGGCGGCGGTCGACAGATCGCGCTGCGCGACATCGCCGAGGTGTCGCTGGAAGAGGCCGACACCCGCAGCATCTACCACGGCAACGGCCGCGCCGCCATTGCGGTGAATCTGCTGCGCGCCGAGAACGGCGCGACCATCGAAGCGATCGACAACTTCAAGGAAACGCTGCCGCGGCTCGAAGGGCGCTACTCCGATCTGCGCTTCGAAATCGCCGACGACCAGCAGCCGCTGATCGACCTCAACGTCAGCGGCATGCGCTCTTCGCTGCTCCAGGCGGTGGTTTTGACGGTTCTGGTGATCTTCTTCTTCCTTTCCAACGTTCGTGCGGCCATCACGGTCAGTGCCGCCATTCCCCTGTCCTTCCTGACTGCACTGGTGGTGCTGTGGTTCAGCCCTTTCACTCTCAACATGGTCACCCTCTCGGGTCTGATCATCGCTGTAGGAATGGTGGTGGACGCCTCGGTGGTCGTGCTCGAGAACATCCACCGCCGCCATGCCGATGCGCCGGACGGCGATCCCGCCCAGGCCGCTCTGGCTGGAGCCGGCCAGGTCGCGCTGCCTGTAACCGCCGGCATGCTGACCACGGTGGTGGTGCTGGTGCCGGTCATATTCACCCAGGGCTACACGGGACGCATCATGACCCCCCTCAACATCATGATCATCTCCACCCTGATCGCCTCGCTTCTGGTCTCTCTCAGCGTCATCCCCCCCGTTGCCGCACGATTGTTCGCCCGCCCCCGCCGGAACGCCGAAACAGGCAGGCGATCCCGGGCGCCGGTGGAAAAAATCCTGGGACCGCTCACAACCTTCTATGTCGGACTGGTCAAAAGGGCTCTGCGCCACCGCTGGCTGTTTATGATCGCGGCCCTGATTTTCCTGATCCTCACCATGCGCCTGGTCAAACCGCTTCTGGGGGGAGAACAGATGCCTCCGATGGATACCGGGATCGCCATCGTCGAATTCGACACGGACGCGTCCACCAGTCCCGACGAAGTCGAAGCGGCGCTCAATCGGGTCGAGAAGATGCTTCAGCAGTCTCCCGAGGTCAAGACCATTTCAGCTGTGGTCGGATCGGAACCGGAGGCGGTGAGCTTCGGCGCCGGAGCCGCAACAACCCAGAGCGCCAAGCTCACCATTCACCTGAGCCAGCGGGACGAGCGGGACGCCGACATCTGGCAGATCGAGGAGCGGTGGCGCGAAGAACTGCGCTCCATGTCCGGGATACGCACCTTTCGCGTCTCCGAATACGGCGCCACCCCCGTCTCCACCACCAAGGCGCCCTTCAACGTCATTCTCTCCGGTCCCGACCCCGATGTTCTCGACCGCCTGGCCGATCAGGCCCTGTCGCGGCTGCGCGGAACTCCCGGCCTTATCGATCTGCGTCGCTCCTGGTATCTCGACAAGGAGCATCAGACTGTCCGGGTCGATCCGGCCCTGGCCCGACTCCACGGCACCTCCCCCGCCGAGGTGGCCGCCGCCCTGCGGACCGCCGTGCAAGGGGCGGTCGTCAGCGACCTGCGCCTGGAGGGCTTTCTCGACATCCCCATCCGGGTGCGTTACCAGAGCGGCCAGATCGCGGGATCGCAGGCCGTAGGGAACGTCGACATCCCCACTGCCGCCGGACCGGTCAAGCTGCGCAACATCGGCTCCGTGGAGACCGAGCGGCGGGCTCCCTTCATCACCCGGGAGGAGCTGCGCCCGACCATCGACCTGACCGCCGGCAACACGGTCATGACCATAGCCCAGGTCACGACGCTGGCTTCAGAGCGCTTGAAGGATCTTCCCCTGCCCGCCGGTTACGACCTCCAGCTCGCCGGCAGCGCCCAGGACATGGCCGACAGCCAGGCTGAAATGGGACGGGCGCTTCTGATCGGCCTGGTCCTGCTTTTCATCTTGCTGTTCGCCCTCTTCCGATCTTTTCTGCATCCGTTGACCATCATGCTCTCCATTCCGCTTGCAGTGGCCGGAGCCATGTGGGGCCTTCTGCTGTTCGACAAGCCCTTCTGCATGCCGGCGTTGATGGGCATCATTCTGCTCGGCGGCACCATCGTCAACAACGCCATCCTCATGCTGGACTTCATCATCGCCGCGCGCCGCGACGGCATGGAGCGCGACGAAGCGGTCATCGCCTCGGTGCGGCTGCGGCTGCGTCCCATCCTCATGACCGCCACGTCCACCGTGATCGGCTTTTCACCCCTGATCTTCGAAATGGCGGTCGGGCTCGAACGGATGAGCCCTCTGGGGATCGCCGCTGCCTCGGGCCTGCTGGTGGGAACGGTCGTCACCATGGTCTACGTCCCCCTGATCTACGTCCTGCTCGAATCGGCAAAAGAAACATTGGCGCGATGGTTCGGGCAGGGCAGATCGTCGGTCGTTTCGACCCTGACGATCGGCTTGATGATTCTGCCGGCCACCGCCACGCGGGCGGAGAACCTGCCGCAACCGCTGACCCTGCCGGCGGCAGTCTCCCATGCCCTGGAGCACAATCCCGGCCTGGCACAGGCTCAGGCTGAAGCCCGACGCCGCGAGGGTGAATCCCAAACCGTCGGTGCCGCCAAAGGGTTGCGCACAACTTTCAACGCCCAGGGAACCTGGTCCCAGGAGCAGCACAACATGGTCCCAGGCCTGGCGCCGTCAAACCAGGGGTTCTCCCGACTGGTCTACCAGACCACGCTCGACGCCGACATGCTCCTCACCGACTTCGGCGCCACCGCCTCACGGCTCGAAGCGGCCCGCAGCCGGCATGACGCCGGCCGTCTGCTGGCGTCACGACGCGCCGACGAGACCATTTTCGCGATCTCCAACCAGTACCTGAACCTGTTGACCCTTCGCGATCTCGAATCCGCTGCAGAGGCATCGCTGGAAAGTCTTCAATCCCTCGATCGGGCGACCGCTCAATTGCTTCGCCAGGGCCGGGCTGCGCATGTGGACAAGCTCAAGGTCGAAGTGCGTCTGGCCGAGGTCCGGAGCCGACTGGCCGAACTGGAGGCTGCACGCATCAGCGGCCGCCATGAGCTGGCCGCCCTGCTCGGAAGCGATCGGCCCATTCCTGCGCTGGACGACGTGGACGAAGAGACGGTCGAGGAGATGCTGCCTCCTCTGTCCCCGGCGAGGGATGATAAGCAACTGCATCATCGCGAAGACCTCCAGGCCCGCGAGGCCGAGAGCGGGGCGGCCCGGGACCATGTCGATGCAGCGCGCCGCGACGACCTCCCTGAAGTGCGCCTTTTCGCAAACGCAGGCTACTACGGCGCGCGCGATCCGAGCGGCACCGCTTTCGGCGATCACCCCGATGACTGGCAGAACGATGCCACGGTCGGCATCAAAATCAGCCTTCCACTTCTCGACGGCGGTCTGCGGGCGGGTCAACTCACGCAGGCCAGGGCCGAGGCCGACGCGGCACGAGCTCGATTGCGTGAAGAGCGGCTGGCCGCGCGCCAGGAACTGAACTCTGCCCGTGCCGAGCAGAAGAGCGCCCGCCTCCGGCGCGACGCCCAGCAGAAAGCCCTGCTTCAGGCAGACGAAACCCTTCGCATCGAACGGCTCAAGTACGAAGCCGGCCGCGGCGCCATTCGCGATGTCCTCGATGCCGAGGCGGCCGTTCTGGAAGCGCGCGGCCTGCTCCATCAGTCAGAGCGGGCTCTGCTCATCGCGCGGCTGGCCGAAGGCCTGGCCCTGGGAGTCCTGCAGGAGAGGCAACGGTGAGGTGTATAAATATTTGATATGCCGGGGGTGGCGGTATAAGATGGACCCTGCCCATAATGAGCAGCTTGAGACAGAACCGACACCCTGCTGTGACGCGTCTTTGCCATGCAGAAAAACACAAATGTTCATTCGACCGACGGCATCGTTCTTCGGACCATCGATTATGGCGAAGCCGATCGGATCGTCGCCTTTCTGACGCCCGAGCAGGGAATTTTCCGGGCGTTCGGCCGCAACGCCCGCAAGAGCAGAAAACGCTTCGGCGCGGCGCTGCAGAGCTGCGCGCAGGTTCGCCTTTTCTGGACGCAGTCGCGAAGCGGAGCACTGCCGAATCTGCAGGAAGTGGAGCTGGTCGACCTGCGGACAGGTCTGCGCCGGGACCTGACGGCAATTGCGCTCGCAAGCTACGGGTGCGACCTGACCGAAAAACTTCTCCATGAAGGCCAGACGCACCCGGAGATCTACCATCTGCTGCGCGCTCTTCTCGATCGGCTTGCCGAGGCCGGAGGTTCTGCGGAAGCCCGCGTGCTGTTCGAGCTACGCCTGCTTCAACTCTCCGGATATGCGCCCCACCTTCGCCACTGCAGCGAGTGCGGAGGCGGCCTTCCGGGCGAGGAGGCCGGCTTCGACGCCAGACGCGGAGGCAGTCTCTGCGCCGGCTGCATGACAGGCTCCGAGGCGCTGCGTGTTTATCCACCGGTCCTCGGCACCCTGGCGCGCTGTCTGGAAACCCCCGTGGACCTGTTCGCCGGTTTCCGCTTCAGTGCCCGGACCGTGACCGATGCGACCGCGGTTCTCGCCGACGCCCTGCGCCAGCATTGGGGCGCCCCGCCGAAATCGCTGCCTTTTCTCGAGGAGGTGCTGGCCGTACCCGACCCCGCCGGCTGAGACCCTGCCTCCGGGCTGCGATTGGTCCTTGACACTCCACAGGGGCCGAGCTAGACTTTGTGACCCCCTAATTATGTATACTGTATACCTTTTTTCGTCTGACTAAATTTTTTTACCGGAGGCAGCGTGACCTTTCAAGAACTCATCCTCGCCCTGCAGAACTACTGGGCCGAGAAGGGATGCATTATCCAGCAGCCGTACGATCTGGAAAAAGGGGCCGGAACCTTCAATCCCGCCACTTTCCTGCGCTCTCTCGGACCCGAACCCTGGAATGTTGCCTATGTCGAGCCCTCGCGTCGTCCCACGGACGGCCGTTACGGGGAGAATCCCAATCGACTGCAGCACTACTACCAGTTCCAGGTCATCCTCAAACCCTCGCCGATGGAGATTCAGGATCTCTACCTCGATTCTCTGAAGAGCTTCGGCATCGATCCGGCCCGACACGACATACGTTTCGTCGAGGATGACTGGGAGTCCCCGACCCTCGGGGCCTGGGGCCTGGGGTGGGAGGTCTGGCTCGACGGCATGGAGATCACCCAGTTCACCTATTTCCAGCAGTGCGGCGGCATCGATCTCAGGCCGGTCTCCGGCGAACTCACCTACGGCATCGAGCGGATCGCCATGTATCTGCAGGGCGTCGACAACGTCTACGATCTGGAATGGATCGACGGGATCAAGTACGGCGACGTCCATCATCAGACCGAAGTGGAATTCTCGACCTACAACTTCGAGAAAGCCGACACCGATATGCTATTTCAGCTCTTCGACATGTACGAGAAGGAGTGTCAGCGCCTGACCGAGAGCGAACTGGTCTTTCCGGCCTACGACTTCGTGCTCAAGTGCTCCCACGCTTTCAACCTGCTCGATGCCCGGGGGGCGATTTCCGTGACCGAACGGGCTCACTACATCGGGAGGGTGCGCAACCTGTCGCGGCTGTGCGCCCAGGGGTATGTGGCCCAGCGCGAGAAGCTCGGTTATCCCCTGCTGAAGAAATAGGATCGCCCGATATTCGATCCCGAACGCCTCTGGAGTCATTCATGTCTGCTGAACTTTTTATAGAAATAGGAACTGAAGAACTTCCCGCCGGTTTTCTGGGCAAGGCGCTGGCCGACCTCGAGACGATGTTCTCGAAAGAGCTTGAATCGGCCCGCCTCTCGTTCGGCGAGTTCCGCACCTTTGCCACGCCGCGGCGCCTCGCCGTGGCCATCTCCGATGTCGATGACCACCAGGAGCGTCAGGAAGTGACCGTTACCGGTCCGCCGGTCAAGGCGGCTTTCGATCCCGAAGGCAATCCGACCAAGGCGGCGATCGGATTCGCCAGAAAGAACGGCATCGAGGTCGACCAGTTGCAGCGCATCGAGACCGAGAAAGGGGAATACCTCTACATCTCGCAGGTCCTCGAAGGGCGCCCGGCCGCCGAGGTCCTGCCGGAGATGCTGCCGAAGATCATCAACTCCCTTCCTTTCAAGAAGTCGATGCGCTGGAAGGACCTGGATGTCCGCTTCGCCCGGCCGATCCACTGGATCGTCGCCCTTTACGGCGGAGAAGTGGTGCCCTTCGAATTCGGTAATCTGAAGAGCGGGCGGACCTCCCGGGGTCATCGCTTTCTGGCGCCGGAGGAATTCATGGTCGAGTCTCTGGAGCACTATCTGGCCGAGACGGACAAGCGCTATGTCATTGCGGACGTCGCCAGGCGCAAGGCGATGATCGTCGACCAGGTGAACCGGATCGTCGCCGGAGAAAAGGCTGAACTGCGCGAAGACGAGGAACTGCTCGACGAGGTGACCAATCTCGTCGAATATCCCGTGGCGCTGATCGGATCCTTCGAGGAAAAATACCTGCAGCTGCCCCGCGAATTGCTGATCACCTCCATGCGCGAGCACCAGCGCTACTTCAGTCTGGTCGATGCCGAAGGCAACCTTCTGCCGCGCTTCATCACAGTCTCCAACAACAAGGTCGAGGACCCGGCCGTGGTCGTACAGGGCAACGAACGGGTCATCCGTCCGCGCCTCTCCGATGCCATGTTCTTCTGGGAGAAAGACCAGCAGAACAGCCTGGAGAGCCGCCTGGAGATCCTCAAGAGCGTGGTCTACCAGGCCAAGCTCGGCACCAGCTACGAGAAGGTGATGCGTTTTCGGGAGCTGGCCGTCGACCTCTCGCGGCGGTTCGAGCCAACCGCGGAGAAACTCGTCGACCGGGCAGCGCTGCTTGCCAAGTGCGACCTCGAAACCAACATGGTTTACGAATTTCCCGAACTTCAGGGGATCATGGGACGCGAATATGCACTGATCGAAGGCGAAGCACCCCGCGTCGCACAGGCTGTCTGGGAACACTACCTGCCCACCGGAGCGGGCGGCGAACTGCCGAGCGACGATGTCGGGGCGTTCGTCTCCATCGCCGACAAGATCGACACGATCTGCGGCTGCTTCGGCGTGGGCCTGATCCCCACGGGCACCGCCGATCCCTATGCCCTGCGCCGCAATGCCATCGGCATCCTGTCGATCATCATCGACCGCGGCTACCGCCTGTCGATGGCCGAGCTGACCGATCGCTCCGTCGAACTGCTGCGGGACAAACTCACCCGTCCCGCCGAAGAGGTGAAGGCCGATGTCGTCGAATTCATCCGACTGCGCTTTTTCAATATGCTCACCGGCCAGGGATATCCGCAGGATGTGGTCGATGCGGCGTTCGGTGCCGGATTCGACGACGCCATCGATGCGAGGGAGAGGGTCAAGGCTCTATCCGAACTCAAGGGACGCGCCGATTTCGAGGCGCTGGCCGTCGCCTTCAAACGCGTCGTCAACATCATCAAGAGGGGCGAGCCGACAGCGGTCGATCCCTCCCTGTTCGAAGAGGAGTGTGAAAGAGACCTTGACGAAGCGCTTCAAAGGGTGCGCGAGGAGGTCGAGAAACAAGTCGCCGGGGGCGATTACGGTGCGGCTCTTCACTCTATCGCCACATTGCGAGAACCGGTCGACGCCTTCTTCGACGGGGTCATGGTCATGACCGACGATGCGAAAGTCAAAACCAACAGACTGGCGCTGCTGACCGGGGTGGCGAAACTGTTCGAAAACATTGCCGATTTCAGCAAAATTGCAGAATGACCAAGGGGGGGGCGGCTGGGATATAACCAGCCGCCCCTCGCTTTTAATGACTCAAACGAGGGTTAATAAAAGGGGCATTGGGTCGTCCCTTTCAACACAGAATATCATTGAGGAGGAAAGAGGGTATGGCTGACAAATTCGTGTACTTCTTCGGAGACGGTTCCGCGGAGGGACGTGGCGACATGAAAGAATTGCTGGGCGGCAAGGGCGCCAACCTGGCGGAAATGACATCGATCGGCTTGCCGGTGCCGGCCGGATTCACCCTGACCACCGAGGTCTGCACCGAATTCTACAAGAACAACCGCCAATACCCGCCGGAACTTGAAGGACAGGTGGAAGGGAACCTGCGCCGCGTCGAGGAACTGATGGGCAAGACCTTCGGCGATGCCAAAAATCCCCTGCTCGTCTCCGTTCGCTCCGGCGCCCGGGCCTCAATGCCCGGCATGATGGATACGGTCCTCAACCTGGGGCTTAACGACACCACCGTCAAGGGGATTGTCGAGCAGAGCAGCGATCCGCGTTTCGCCTATGACTCCTATCGCCGGTTCATCCAGATGTACAGCAATGTGGTGCTCGGCATGGAAACGTCTGTCCTGGAAGATATTCTAGAGGATATGAAGGAAAAGCGCGGTGTGGATCTGGACACCGAACTCAGTGCCGACGATATGAAGGAGATGGTCGCCCTGTTCAAAAACAAGGTCAAGGAGAATCTCGGCCGAGACTTTCCCGAAGATCCCAAGGAGCAGATGTGGGGGGCGATCGGTGCCGTTTTCGGTTCCTGGATGAACCCCCGTGCCATTACCTATCGCCGGCTCAACAACATCCCTGCCGAATGGGGAACGGCGGTCACCGTCCAGTCGATGGTTTTCGGAAACATGGGCGATAATTGCGCCACCGGAGTGGCCTTCACCCGAGATCCCTCCACCGGCGAGAAAATGTTTTACGGCGAGTTCCTGGTCAATGCCCAGGGAGAGGACGTTGTGGCGGGCATACGCACGCCGCAGCCGATCCGCAAGGAACGGGCCGATTCCGAGCATCCCGCCCTCGAGCAGGTCATGCCCGAGTGCTACGAACAGCTTATGGATATCCAGAAGAAACTGGAGACCCATTACCGGGACATGCAGGACATCGAGTTCACCATCGAGAAGGGCAAGCTTTTCATGCTGCAGACCCGAAGCGGCAAACGCACCGCCAGGGCGGCGGTGAAGATCGCCGTGGATATGGTGGAGGAAGGGGTGCTGAACAAAGAGCAGGCTGTGCTGCGCGTTGCCCCTCAGCAGCTCGACCAGCTCCTGCATCCTTCGCTCGATCCCGACGCGACAAAGACTGTCATCGCCAGGGGCCTGCCGGCCTCCCCCGGTGCCGCCTGCGGCGAGGTCGTATTCTATGCCGATGAGGCTGAAGAGGCGGCCAAGATCGGCCTCAAGGTGATTCTGGTCCGCATCGAGACCAGTCCCGAAGATATTCACGGCATGGATGCCGCCCAGGGGATTCTGACCGCCCGCGGCGGCATGACATCGCATGCGGCGGTCGTCGCCCGGGGCATGGGCAAATGCTGCGTCGCCGGGTGCAGCGAAATCAAGGTCGACTACAACACCCTGCAGTTTACCACCGCAGACGGGCAGACCTTCAAGAAAGGCGACGTGATCACCCTCGACGGTTCCACGGGCGAAGTGATGCGCGGCGAGGTCCCGACCGTCAAGCCGGAGATGTCGGGCGACTTCGCCACCCTGATGGGGTGGGTCGACAACTTCCGCAAGCTCAAGGTTCGCACCAATGCCGATACGCCGACAGATTCCCGGGTCGCTCGGGAATTCGGTGCCGAGGGCATCGGCCTGTGCCGGACCGAACACATGTTCTTCGAGGCCGATCGTATCATGGCCGTGCGGGAAATGATTCTCGCCGCCGACCTGGAGGGGCGCCAGAAAGCCCTCACCAAGATCATCCCCATGCAGAAGGGGGATTTCCTCGGCATCTTCCGGGAAATGAAGGGGCTTCCGGTCACCATCCGTCTGCTCGATCCGCCGCTTCACGAGTTCCTGCCCCATGGGGAGGGAGAGCTCGAAAATCTGGCCAAAAGCATGGGTGTGCCCGCAGCCACCCTCAAGGCCAAGCTCGAAAGCCTGCACGAAAGTAACCCGATGCTCGGTCATCGCGGCTGCCGGCTCGGCATCACCTATCCCGAAATCTACGAAATGCAGGTGCAGGCGATCATGGAAGCGGCATGCGAACTGGTGAAGGAGGAAGGATATCAGATCGTACCCGAGATCATGATCCCCCTGGTCAGCCACGTGAAAGAACTCGAAATCCTTCGAAAGAGCGCCGTCAAAATCGCCGACGAAGTCATCGGGAAATATGGTGTGGAGGTCGAATATCTCATCGGCACCATGATCGAGCTGCCCCGCGCCGCCCTGACCGCCGACGAAATTGCCGAACATGCGGAGTTCTTCTCCTTCGGGACCAACGACCTGACCCAAACCACCTTCGGGCTCTCACGGGACGACGCGGGCAAGTTCCTTCCCTATTATGTGGAACGGGACATCCTGCCCAACGATCCCTTCGTCGCACTCGACCAGAGCGGCGTCGGACAGCTCGTAAAGATAGGATGCGAAAAGGGGCGCTCCGCCCGGAGCGACATCAAGCTCGGCATCTGCGGGGAGCACGGCGGCGAGCCTTCAAGCGTCATCTTCTGCCACAACATCGGCCTCGATTACGTGTCCTGCTCGCCCTACCGCGTGCCCATCGCGCGGCTCGCCGCTGCGCACGCGGCCATCAACGAGAAGTAGAGCAGAAGCTTTTCATCGCTGAAGGACCAAGGGCCCCGGAAGAAATTCCGGGGCCCTTTTCCGGTGCTCGCAACTGGACGGGATAAGGCAAGTCTAACTTGACCTGCTCCAACCGCAGTGTCATAATTAAAATCGTTGTGAACTTCGCAAAAGACCGCAGACTCAATCTGTGGTCTTTTTTCTGTTTCGGAAGGGATTTTATGAACAGCAAGACGTTGTCGGTGGGTGATTATATCGACTCAAAATGTACCAAATGCAAAAGAGCAACCAATCACATCATTGTCGCCATGGTGGAGGAAAAAGTTGCCCGGGTCGAGTGCCGCACCTGTTCCGGTGAGCACAACTATCGACCCCCCACAGCCGAAAAGAAACCGGCCTCGACTTCACCGGCCAAAGGACGCAAGCCCTCGGCCGCCAAACGTAAAGCGGGGGAAGCTGCCGAGGAGGTTGTGAAGGTCCGCGAGGCAGTGGAAAAGGGAGAGCGCCAGGCCAGGACATACAATATGGAAGGCTCCTTCAGTGTGGACGAGGCGGTCGCGCATCCGTCCTTCGGGATCGGGGTGGTCAAGAGCCTCAACAAACCGAACAAGATGGATGTCCAGTTTGAATCGGGACTCAAGTGCCTGCGCTGCCACCTGTAAACTGACTTTCCGTGTCTGAAACAGAGGGGAATTCCGATGAGACGCGGAACGCCCTCGCCGGAATGGTAGCGGCAAGGAAGGATAGAGGACTGGATTCGTGAATTTTCCAAGACGCCACAGCTGGGACCTTGAGCCGCGCGAGGCCATCGCCCTGCAAAAAGAGCTGGCGGGGGAGATCCGGACCGAAAACGACTTGCCGGACGAAATCAGGCGGGTTGCCGGCATCGACGTCTCCTACGAGAAGCACGGAGATCAATTTTATGCCGGCGTGGTCGTCCTGTCCTATCCCGATCTTTCTCTTGTCGAGGAAGCCTCCTGTCGCCAGCGGGTGACCTTCCCCTATATCCCCGGCCTGCTCTCTTTTCGCGAACTGCCCGTGGTTCTCGAGGCCTTTCGCAGCCTCAAGGCGGTTCCCGACGTCGTACTGGTCGACGGACAGGGCATTGCCCATCCTCGCAGGCTCGGACTGGCCGCCCACCTGGGCCTCTGGCTCGATCTCCCCACCATAGGATGCGCGAAGAGCCGATTGTGCGGCTCTCACAGCGAACCACTTCAAACTCGCGGGTCGCGGGTGCCTCTTCTCGATAGCGACGAACTGATCGGCGAGGTCGTCCGCACCCGGGACGGAGTCAAGCCGCTGTACATCAGCCCCGGCCACAAGGTCGACATCGAAACGGCTGCCGACTTCGTCCTGAGCTGCGGCGGAGGCTATCGCCTGCCGGAACCGACACGACGTGCCCATCTCTACACCAACCGGCTGCGCCTTGCCGACCGTCAGATCGCCGATTCCTGAAACGTCATTCAAGAAGCTTTTTCAGCTTCTCTGACTCGGGCCCGGAAAGAGTCCCCTTCTTCATCCCCACATCGATCGTCAACTGCCCCAGAAAACGATAGAGTTCAGCCTCGGCCGGCTTCTGTGCATCCAGAACCTGCAGGTGCCTGGCCATCGTTTGCGCATCGCCGCGAGCTATCGGCCCGGTCAATGCTTCGGCCGGGCCGATTTCCGCGATGTTGCGGGCCGTGGTCTGCAGCAGCGGCCCGAGAAGCCGGCGGGCCTCATCGGCGCTGAAATCGCAGGCCGTCAGCACCTTTTCGGCGGAGGCGATCAAGGTGGCAAGATAGTTGCTGGTCATGCAGGCTGCGGCATGGTAGAGCGCCTTGTGCTCCGAGGCCAGGTGAAAGGGCGTTCCCTTCAGGTCCTTCACGATCCTCTCCGCCAGGGGCAACAGATGCGGGGCGCCTTCGACGGCGAAGGGCGTTCCACCCAGCGCTTCATAACCGCGCTGCGGATCAGCGAAGCTCTGAAGAGGATGGATGGAGAGGGCATCGTTCGGGGTCCCCGGAACGTCCGCCGTCAGGACGTCGGCGCAATGAATGCCGCTGAAATGTATCATCACAGTGTCGGGGCGAACGTTTTTCCCGCTGAGGAAACCCCAACCGACAGTGCGAAGGTCATCGTCGGGAACGGCCAGCAGCACGAGCTCGCTCTCGCCGGCATCGGTCACATCGGTCGACTCCCGTCCGGCCGCGCCGATAAAACGGGCGGCCTCTGCGGCACGCTCCAGATCCCGTCCCACAATGGCGTCGAGCACGTACCCCGCATCGGACAACCGGCGGGCGACCGCCTGTCCGACCCGCCCCGGACCGATCAGGCTGAAACTCATCTTATCCTTCGTCACGCGACACCGACCTCAAGTATCCCGATTCCCTCGATTTCCGCCGTCATGAGATCACCGCTCTCCACCGCTCCCACCCCGGCTGGGGTCCCTGTCAGAATGACATCGCCCGGTTCCAAAGTGAATATCTCCGAAACGGCCCGGATGATGGCGGGAATACTCCGCGTCATCATGCTTGTGTTCCCGTTCTGACGTACCTCTCCATTGACCTTCAGGGAGATATCCAGGCTGTGCGGATCGGAAATGCGGGAGGTCGGTACGAACTGGGAGAGAGGACAGGATGTATCGAAGGCCTTGGCCATCTCCCACGGCAATCCCTTGCTCTTCAGCTCGTTCTGCACGTCGCGAAGAGTCATGTCGAGACCGATGCCGTAGCCGGCGACATGCGTCATCGCTTCACCTTCCGGAATCTCTTTGCCGGCCTTGCCGATCAGAACCGCCAGTTCAACCTCGTGATGACATAGCTGCGAATAGGGGGGAACAACGACCTTTTCCCCTTCCTCCACGAGGCTCGTCCCCGGCTTCAGGAAAAGGATCGGTGCATCCGGCGCCTCGTTGCCGAGTTCGCGAACATGGTCGGCGTAATTGCGAGCCAGGCAGACGATTTTACGGACATCGAAGCTGGTCTCGGTGCCGACAAGCTTGACTGTGTGCATGATTTCTCCTTTTTGGACCCGATGGAGGTGTCATATCTCTTGCGGCCAGGAGCCCAAGCATAGCCCCTCGACCCGTAAAAATCAATCGAGCGGGATTGCCGAGCTTTCGTCTCTGTCGATAAGAGATATACTTTGAAACATTCACGAATAAAAGAAAAGGAGGCAAACGTGGAAGAGAAGAGCAAATGCCGTGCCGTGGGGATCAATCACGTCGCCCTGGAGGTCGGCGACATCGAGAAAGCCCTGGAATTCTACGGCAGTCTGATCGACCTGAAGTTACGGGGCCGCAAGGAAAATATGGCCTTTATCGATCTCGGAGACCAGTTCCTGGCCCTGTCCGAAAACGCCGACCGCGAACCGGACACCGCCCGCCATTTCGGCCTGGTCGTCGACGATCGCGAAAGGTTTCGCAAGCTGCTCGACAAGCATGAGGTGGAGCTGCTCAACGGAGGACCCGGCCTCGATTTTCTCGACCCCTGGGGCAATCATGTGCAGGTCGTCGAGTACGCCGGCATCCAGTTTATGAAAGAGGAATCCGTTCTTCAGGGCATGGGACTCGGCGACCTGGAAAAAACAGAAGACGCTCTCGAAGAATTGCGTCAAAAAGGTCTGTAGCGATCGAGATCATTCCTGCGAATGAAAATAGTCGTAAATCCGGCGGGCCAGCGACGGTGGAACCCCCGGCGACGTCTCAAGCTCCTCCAGGGAGGCCTCCCTGACCTTTTTCAGACTGCCGAAATGCCGCAGCAGCATCTTGCGTCGCTTCTCCCCCACCCCGGGGATGTTTTCCAGAGAGGATCGCAAAGCCCCCTTGCTGCGCAGCTTGCGATGATAGGTGATGGCAAAGCGATGAGCCTCGTCGCGCAAACG
>JAWOCM010000001.1:0-16835 GCA_046483795.1 Desulfuromonadales bacterium
GCTGATGCAGATCGACAGCCTGGAGCAGGAAGTCTCCGTTCGTCAGACGTTCGATGCACTGACCCCCACCAGCTACGCCGCTCTGCCCGACGTCGCTATCCTCTCCATGCGCCGTTTCGCCAGTGCTCTGCCCGAAAACGTGAAGAAATCTCCCGATGAGCCCTGGAGCAGTTACGCCCGGGTCTTTTCGCTGCACGCCCGCCGGGATGCCGGGCACGGAATCACCGGATACAGCCTCGACGGCCAAGGGGTGTTGAGCGGCCTGGATCGGCGCATGGAGGATCTGCTGGTGGGCGGCGCCTTGAGCTACCAGAGGACGGAGATCGATCACGACGACAGCGGTTCGCGCAGCGATTCCGAAACGCTGCTTGCCGCCCTGCGCGCCGCGGCGCATTACGACCGCTGGCATGTGAAAGGGGCGATCGGCTACGGACACCGGTGGGACGACTCCCGGCGCGTGATCCAAGCCCTGGAAACAGTGCGCCAGGCGGAGAGCCGCAACCGGTCCGACACTCTGTATGTCGGCATGGAAAGCGGTCGCAGTTTTCCTACGGGGCCTTTGACCCTGACCCCTTTCGCCGGGCTCGATTATGCCGCCCACTTCTGGGGCGGGTTCGGCGAAAATGGTGCTGAAGTCCTGAACATGAAGGTTGAGCACACCACTGCGGAAAGTCTGCGCGGAACTTGGGGATTTCTCATTGCCGCCCCGACCGATGTCGGCCGTTTCACCCTCGACCCGCAGCTGCGTCTGGCCTGGGGCAGGGAATTCGCAGATGATTCCTATTCCTATCGGGCGGAACTTGAGGGGGAGAGTTTCAGGGTCAGCGGCCGGAATCTGGGGCGCGACATCCTCCAGGTTGGGCTCGACCTCCGGGCGGGATTAGGCGAAAGACTCAGCGCAGCGGTCAGCCTCGATTACGAGAGGCGCGGCGCGGGCGATGACGGCTACGCGGCCCGGGGCGGGATAACCTGGTATTTCTGAGAACATTCCAGCCGGAACAAGGCATCCGAGACTTATGGGCCTTGGAACGAATTTCATTCACTCGTTATTCCCGAAAGGGGGGCAAATGCAGAGGTTGCGGAAAGCTCATCTCGTTTTCTTCGCGATGATTTTGGCTCTTTTGCTGATTTCCGTCGCAACCGCGGCCCCAGGAGAACAGGAGGCGGACGATGAAGCCGTCTACCTGATCCAGTTCGAAGGCGCTCCACTGGCCACCTACAAGGGGACGGTGAAAGGACTGGCCGCCACCAACCCGCGGGTTGCAGGCACAGGGAGACTGGACCTGGAGAGTGCGGCGGCGCGCAATTACATGGAGTATCTGCGCCGGATTCGCACGGACATCTTCGCCGGGATCGAAGAGGCTATCGGACGTCGATTGGCCATCATGCGTCAGTTCGACATCACATTCCATGGTGCGGCCGTCCGTCTGACCGCTGCCGAAGCCGCTCGGGTTGCGAAACTGCCCGGCGTAATCAAGATCCAGAAGGAAAAAGAAATCCGGACCCAACAGCTCGAGATGTCTTCACCGGCTTTTCAAGGTTCTCCTGGGGGATACAGCGAGATACGCCAGGTTGCCGGCTGGATGTCTGCCGGCTTGATATTGTCGTTTTTTCTGCTGTTTCTCGCTCTGTTTGATGCACGGCGCCGGCGCCGGGTCCGCTCGGTCTGCTGGATTGTCGCTGCCGCCGGTCTTGTCTTGATCTCCGCGTGCGGCGGTTCTGATGACAACCATGTGAGAATCGATCCGCCAGGCGAAGGAGAAAGCTCCCCCGGGGCCGCCCTGATGAATGCGCCCCAGGTCTGGGCCGGCTCGGAGGCTGCCGATTTTCCGGGCACCATGGGAGAAGGGGTGGTGGTTGGAATCATCGATTCCGGTATCAATCCGCACAGCCCTTCTTTTGCCGAAAAGGGCGAGGACGGATACCGGCACCGGAATCCGCGAGACCGATACTTCGGGGTCTGCGACCCGGAGAATATCGAGCTGTACAACCCGAACTTCCCGTGCAACGAAAAACTGATCGGAGCCTGGGCTCTGGCGGAGAACAATTACAATCCTGTCGATTTCGTTGGCCACGGCAGTCATGTGGCCGCTACGGCGGCCGGCAATATCGTGCGCGAGGCGACGGTCCACTTTCCCTCGGGACTCAATCTTTCCACCACCATCTCAGGCGTAGCGCCCCACGCCAGCATTATCTCCTACAATGTGGCGAATTCCGACGATACGATCAGTAACGCGGCGATTATTGCCGCCATCGAGCAGACGGTCATCGACAGCGTCGACGTGATCAATTTATCCCTGGGGACAGGCTCCAACGATCCGTGGCAGGAAGCGACATATGCACTGCCGTTGCTCGGGGCCCGAGAAGCCGGCATTCACGTGGCCGTGTCGGCAGGTAATAGCGGTCCCGATCCCGGAACAGTAAGTACCCCGGGCGTCATACCATGGCTCACTACCGTCGGTTCCAGTACTCACGACCTGGTGTACATCAACAAACTCCTGATCGGTTCGGAAAGTGATGCTCCAGAGGAGATCGAGGGCCTGGGCCTTTCCAGAGAGTATGGACCGGCCCCGGTTGTTTATGCCGGCGATTATGGCGACTCCCTCTGCGAAGGTCGTTTCACCTCCGAATTCGACGGCCAGATCGTGATCTGCGATCAGGGCCGAATCGCCCGTCTTGAAAAAGGACGGCATGTCAAGGCGAACGGAGCCGGCGGCATGGTCCTGGCCGAAGTCGATCAGGGAGACGGTTCCGCGCTGACCAGCGACGCGCATTATCTCCCCGCGGTTCATGTGGCCCAGCCGGACGCGGACCGCCTGAAGGAGCAGCTTCGAGAGAGCCGGAACCAGGGCAGCGACCTGGTGGCCACCATTTCAGGAACGCTGGCACGATCGAATGAGTCCGCCGCCGATGTCATTGCCGGTTACAGTTCTCGAGGCTGGAATGCAGAGGCCCCCGGTGTGATAAAGCCCGACATTGTGGCGCCGGGATCCAGTATTTTTGCGCCCGTCGTCGCCGGTATGGGATATGCCATCTATAACGGCACGTCCATGGCAAGTCCCCACGTGGCAGGATTGCTTGCACTCATAAGGGCCGTCCATCCCGACTGGACGCCGGCACAGGCCCAGTCCGCGATCATGATGACAGCCACGGCCGAGCTCAAGCGGGACGGGGCCGAATCCTCAGCCACTCCTTTCGATGCCGGTGCGGGCCGGGTGGATGCCTTTCGCGCCGTGCAGGCAGGTCTCATTCTGGATGAGGAGGCGGAGGATTTTGAACAGGCGGATCCCCGCCTGTACTGGCGGGATTCTAGTGGCCGAAGCGGTGATCCAACGGCTTTGAATCTGGCCAGCATGGGTAAGGGTGCCTGCATCGGCCGTTGCTCCTGGACCCGGGTGCTCCGCAGCGTGGCGAAAGAAACGGTGACCTGGACAGTGACGGTCGAGGCTGTCCCGGGTCTGCTTCTCAGAGCCGAGCCGGAGACATTCACCCTAGCTCCCGGGGAGAGCGTGGAGGTTGGCGTGGAGGCCGATGCTTCCGGGATCCCCTTGGGTGATTGGGCCTTCGGAAGGCTGATCCTCACCGATACGGACGGGATGGCCCCTGAAGCTGGCCTGCCGGTGGCGGTGCGGGCCGAAAGCGTGAATCTTCCGGGGTTCCTGGAGATCAGGACAGGAGACGAAAGCGGGTCCAAATCCTTCATTCGGTTCGAGGCAACGGGAATCTCGGATCTTTCGATTTCTCGCCTGGGTCTGATACCGGCGGTCATTAGCGAGAGCTCCCTCGATTCCGATCCGACACCCGAGGATCCCGTCAATATGGACGGGGGTGTTTATCTGGAATACATAGACGTTCCATCCGATGCCGAAGCATTGGTCGTAGATATGGAATCTTCGGACGCTCCCAATCTGGACCTCTACGTGGGAAAGGAGGATTCCACGGAGTCGCTGGCACAGAGTGCGAAAATCGGCTCTCTCGAATCCGTCACGGTGCTCGCTCCATCAGCAGGCCGGTGGTGGATTGCTGTACATAATCCGGCCCCGGACAGGCAGGCCGACCTGTTCACCCTCCGCTACGGGGTTGTTTCGGCCGAAGATGATGCTGCCGGAAACCTGACCGCCACCCCCGACCGGACCGACGGATCTCCCTTCGTGATCACCCTGGACTGGGACCTTCCCGGCGCGACTGCCGGCGACCACTGGTTCGGGGCGATCGTTCTCGGTTCCTCAGCGGCCGTGCCAAACGACATCGGCACGGTCCCGGTCAAGATGGTGGTGGAATAGGGGCGAAATTCCTGTTCGGCCGCTCATCCGGGCGATGAGGACGCAAATCCCCCTTTCACCGAGGAGGGGGAAGGAAGGGGATCCCTCGCCCATAAAGGGGAGGGAGGCTGAGCTGAAATCCAGAAAAGGACACGATGATGAAGAAAATATTGATTCTTTTATCGATTCTTGCCGTGGTGGGCATCAATCCCGCCCTCTCCGCAGAGCGCGATACCCTGGTGCAGGTCTCCACCATCGACGCCCTGCTGGGCGGCCTCTACGACGGGGTGGCCACGGTCGGTTCCCTGAAAGTCCGCGGCGATTTCGGTATTGGGACCTTCGACGCCCTCGACGGCGAAATGGTCATCCTCGGCGGCAAAGTCTACCGCGTGAGGGATGACGGGGAGGCCGTCATTGTACCAGACGAGGAGACAACCCCCTTCGCCGCCGTCACCTTCTTCGCCCCCGACCGGGAGATTTCCATTCCTCAGGGGACCGATCTCGAAACTTTCCCGGCGCTGGTTGACCCTCCGGCCAACCTTTTTCATGCTTTTCTGGTCGAGGGACGATTCGCGACCGTACGCACCCGCAGCGTTCCGGAGCAGCAGAAGCCTTACCGGCCACTGATCGAGGTGGTCAAAAACCAGCCGACCTTCGAATTCAACAATGTGGAAGGGACCCTGGTCGGATTCTACTGCCCCCCCTTCGTCAAGGGGATCAACGTCCCCGGCTATCATCTCCACTTTCTTACCCGGGAGCGCACTGCGGGTGGGCATGTGCTGGATTTCAAAGTGGATGAAGCGCAGCTGAGTATAGATACTCTGCAACGCTTTGTTCTGCACCTGCCGGACAGCAGAGAATTTGGCACCGCCGATCTCAGTAAAGAGCGTAAACATGAGCTGGAAAAGGTGGAGAAATGATCATTAAGCAAATGTTCAGATTGCTTACGGGGTGCTGTCTACTGATATGCACTGCAACTAGTGCCTTGAGCGCGGAGAATGCTGCGGTACCCGCGCGAGAGTACACCGACCTGAAAGCAGAACTGGTTGATCGCTTCGGTTCCATGAAGGCAATGCAGTGGGGGGAAAATGTTCCGGGGGTAAAAACCCGGCTGGACACCGATGACAGGGTGATCGCTCTGACCATGGATGCGTGCGGAAGCCGCACGGGTATGGAAGTGGATATGGAGCTGATCAACTTCCTGCGCCGCGAGAAAGTTCCCGCCACCCTGTTTATCAACGCGCGCTGGATCGGGCCGAACCGTGAATTGTTTGATGAACTTGCGGCAGATCCGTTGTTCGAAATCGCCAATCACGGCCTTGAGCACAAGCCCGCCTCGGTAAGCGGCAAATCAATCTACGGCATAGAGGGTACTGCGGATGTGGGCGAGCTGGTGGATGAAATAGAACTCGCGGCGCGCAAACTTCAGAAATTGACTGGTAAGCGCCAGGCATTCTACCGTTCCGGCACCGCATTTTATGATGAAGTCGCCGTGCAGGTGTCCGAAGCTCTGGGGCAGGAGGTTGCCGGTTTCTCCGTCCTTGGGGACAAAGGTGCCACCTACAGTGCCGCAGAGGTCGAAAATGCCCTCCTCAGTGCTGAAAGCGGGGATATCATCATCGTGCATATGAATCACCCCGAAGCCGGAACCGGCGCCGAAGTGATGGCCGCCGTGTCGCAGTTGCGGGAGCGCGGCCTGCGCTTTGTGCGCTTGAGCGAGTATCCCCTCGAGTAAACAGTCCAGACCACGGTGCACTCAATATTTCTCAGTGTGGTTTTGGTTTGGCAGGTAACAAGCTAAATTTAACTGCCTTTTCAAGGAAAAAAGTTCATCCTAAGAACCTCCACAAAGTAATTTGCGTTGTATATTGCGCCGTTCTGCCTGCTGGCGTCAACAGTGATCGGCGTCACCTCAGCCATCCTGGTTTCTGCTACGGGGGCCAGCTGGTAGACCACCTTTACTAACTCACTGCCAACCGCACTGCCGGCAGCCACATACTCGGTTTCACGGTCAAGGAGGCGACACTGGAGATTGATACCCTCAGCCGCTTTATGTTTGTTATTTCGTAAGCCGACGAATTCTCCGGAGCCTCCCTGCAGAAAGATCGCGGTGACGAGCTAAAAAGGTGGGAAGAAGAGACAGGCGAGGCAAAAAACAAACAATTGGCTCGTTTTATTGATTTATACAAAACATAATCGAGGAGGCACCTGTGGAAGAGGAGGCAATTGATGTGAATTCTGAAGGAACACTGGCTGTCCGTACCGGGGAGAAGTCAGTCCGTTCCAACCTCTGGAAGGCCATCGGCCCGGGAATCCTGGTGGCGTGCGCGGCCGTGGGCGGCTCGCACCTGGTCTGGTCGACGCGGGCAGGCGCAGAGTACGGCTGGAGCCTGGTAGGGCTGATTCTGCTGGCCAACCTCTTTAAATTCCCTTTCTTCCTTTACGGCCAGCGGTATACGGCCGCCACCGGCGAGAGCCTCTTGGCAGGTTATCATCGACAGGGGGTGGGATACGTCTATGTATTTCTGCTGGTCAACGTTCTTACCGGAATCATCAATACCGCCGGCGTCGCCATGCTCAGCGGAGCCCTGTTCGCCGGCTACGGTTTCGGAGAGATCGGCATTCCCTTGCTGACGGTGGGCATCCTCCTCATCTGCATGGTCGTGATTCTGCTGGGTCGCTATCAGCTTCTCGACTCCGTTGCCAAGGCGGTGGTTATTCTTCTCTCGCTGACCACCTTTGTGGCCGTGGGATTGGCTTTCTCGCACGGGGCAGTGGCTCAGGCCGATTTCGTTGCTCCGAGCCCCTGGACCTGGGGATCATTCGCCTTCCTGATCATTCTGCTGGGCTGGATGCCCGCCCCCATAGACCTTTCGGCATGGTCTTCGCTCTGGATGTTCAGCCGCGAGCAGCAGACGGGACATTTCGCCACCACCCGTGAGACTTCCATCGATTTTTATCTCGGGTACATCATGGCGGTGGTTCTGGCCCTGCTGTTTCTTGCGCTAGGCAAGCTGGTCATGTTCGGCTCGGGAGAGTCGTTCTCAGACAGCGGCGTCGTATTTTCACACCAGCTGGTCGCGCTTTATTCTGACAATATCGGCGAATGGTCTCTGCCCCTGATCTTGACGGCGGCTTTCGTCACCATGTTCAGTACCACCATGACCTGCATCGACGGATACCCTCGTTCGCTGGCGGCCTGCTGCACGCTCATCGGGGATCTCTCCGTCAAGCGCTTCCGGCAGATGCACCAGATCTGGATCGTCCTTTCGGTCGCCGGCGCATGCGTTCTTGTACTGGGTTTCGTCCAGAACCTGATCCAGCTTCTGACCTTCGCCGCCGTCATCTCTTTCGTCACATCGCCCATCCTTGCCTATATCAATTACAAGGTCATGACAGGCGATAATGTCCCTCAAGAGGAGCGCCCGGGACTCTTCCTCAAGATCCTGAGTTGGGCGGGGATGCTTTTCTTTCTTTTGATGTCGATCGGATTCCTCTATGTGAAATTTCTCCGGTGATCGTTCTGCACCGATTGACTTCCGGGAGAAGCGGGACGGGTAGGGAGGCAGCCTACGACTTGATTGGAAAAGAAGGTAAAAAAAAGAGCTCCAGGATTGGCCTGGAGCTCTTGATCTGTGTACCAACTTGTGTACCAACCTGATGTGTAGCGATGTGCCAAGTTGATATTGTTGGTGAATTTATTACTTGGTGCCGAAGGCGAGACTCGAACTCGCACGACCATCAGGTCACCGCCCCCTCAAGACGGCGTGTCTACCAATTCCACCACTTCGGCGAACGCGGGTATTTATACTTATTTGTATTAACTCTGTCAATACCCAAATCTATAAATTTATTCCTCGGTTCCTGCCGGTTCCTTGGGAAGAGCAGGGGCTTGTTCCGAAGGAGACTGGGGTGCCGAATCCGGTGCGGGTGCCTGTTGCGATGCCGGTGGTGCGCTCTGGTCGGGCATGACGCTTGACGAGGTTGAGTCACCATAGAAATAGGCCAGAGACAGACTGGTGAGCATGAAGATGGTAGCGGCCCCTGTCGTCAGCTTGCTCATGAACGACTGGCTGCCGCTGGCGCCGAAAACCGTCTGGCTTGAGCTGGATCCGAAGGACGCTCCGACCTCAGCACCTTTACCTGCCTGAAGAAGGACGATAACGATGATTGCAAAGCAAACCAGAACATGAATGGAGATCAGTAATACTGTCATAAGAATCTATTGGCTCCTGAATTGATATTTCCGCATAGGCGTTGGACTCAAACCCCATAAAATTAACACAACTCATTCAGGAAGAAAAGAGCAAAGTCAACTGCGATTGAATCGGGCAATTCTATTGAAATCTTCCGCCTTGAGACTGGCTCCGCCGACCAGGGCGCCGTCGATATCCTCCTGGGCCAGGAGACCGTCGACGTTGTCCGGCTTGACGCTGCCACCGTAAAGGATTCGGGTCTCATCGGAGATTCTCTCGTCATAGAGGCCCTGGACAAGCCCTCGAACGAATGCATGGGCTTCCTCGGCCTGATCCGTTGTGGCCACCTTGCCGGTACCGATAGCCCAGACCGGTTCGTAAGCAATGATCATCCTTTTCATTTCATCCTCGGTGATCCCGCTGAGACCTTCTCTGACCTGGTGGGAGAGGACATCGTACATCTGTTCCGATTCCCGTTCCTCGAGCGTTTCGCCGATGCAAAAAATGACGGTCAGTCCTTCCGCAAGGGCGGCCCGTATCTTTTGATTGATCAATCCATCGCTTTCATTGAAGAGATGGCGTCTCTCAGAATGTCCGAGAATGACGTGGGTACAGCCGGAATCCTGTATCATGGCGGGCGAGACTTCGCCGGTGAAGGCGCCTTCGTTTTCACAGTAGCAGTTCTGGGCGGCCAGCTGGATATTGCTTTCTTCAAGGCTGACAGAAACCGTGGACAGCGACGTGAAAACAGGAGCGACGATGATTTCCACATCATCAATTCCGGATACGAGATCTTTAAGCTCGTCCGCGAGTATCCGGGACTGATCGATTGTTTTGTGAAGCTTCCAGTTGCCGGCGATGACAGGCATACGCATAAGAGATTCCTCCTGAGGTATCTTGAATACAGGTCCCGGGAATTCCTCGGGCGCCGGGATTAGGGCTTTTTATTCAGAGCGGCAATTCCCGGCAATTCCCGGCCCTCGAGATATTCCAGAGAAGCTCCTCCGCCGGTGGAGATGTGTGACATCTTCTCGGTCAGGCCGGCTTTCTGAACTGCCGCCACGCTGTCCCCCCCGCCGATGATCGATATAGCCTCCGAATCTGCCAGTGCCCTGGCGATCGCGAAGGTCCCCTTGGAGAAAGCCTCGAACTCGAAAACCCCCATCGGCCCGTTCCAGACGACGGTCGCAGCAGATTTCAGGGTTTCGCTGTAGGCTGAGATCGTTTCCTGACCGATATCGAGGGCCATGGTGCCTTCCGGGATGTCGCCGCTGCAGGATCTGGCTTCTGCGTCTTTCGAGAACTTCTCGGCAATGAGGTGATCGGAGGGCAGGAGCAGTTTCACGCCCTTGGCTGCAGCTTTGTCCATCAGTTCTTTTGAAAGATCGAGCCGCTCCTCTTCGACCAGGGAGTCTCCGACCTGTCCGCCCCGGGCCTTGAGAAATGTATAGGCCATTCCGCCGCCGATCAGCAGCGAATCGACTTTGTCGAGCAGGTTTTCGATGACCCCGATCTTGTCGCTGACCTTGGCGCCCCCGAGGATGGCGACGAATGGCCGTTCAGGCTCTGTCAGGGCCCCGCCCAGGAAGCGGATTTCCCTTTCAATGAGATAGCCGGCTACGGCGGGTTTCAGTATTCGGGCCACCCCTTCGGTCGAAGCATGAGCGCGGTGGGCTGTTCCGAAAGCATCATTGACATAAACATCGGCCAGGCTCGCAAGTTGACGGGAGAAATCGGCATCGTTTTCCGTTTCGCCGGCATGGAACCGGACATTCTCCAATAGAAGAATGTCGCCGTTTTGAAGAGTGTCAGCCTGTTCCTGAACGGCAGGGCCGATACAGTCCGGCGCCATATCGACCTTCTGATCGAGCAACTCACCCAGATAGGGTGCGATCGGTTTGAGACTGAATTCCGGTTTGACTGTGCCTTTGGGGCGGCCGAGATGGGAAGCGAGGATCAGACGGCCACCTCCGTCGATGATATGGCGGATGGTCGGCAATGCCGCCCTGATCCTGGTGTCGTCCCCGACCTGTCCGTTTTCATCGATGGGAACATTGAAATCGACGCGACAGAAAACCTTTTTTCCGGAAAAATCGACATCCCGGATGGTCATTTTGTCAATCATGATGAGTCGCTCCATGGTGTCCTGTTCGTGGTGAACAAAAGAAGGCTTGCAGGCTTCTCTATCGTCGCGTCACTTCTCACTCATGTACGAGGCCAGGTCCAGGAGTCGAGTGGAATATCCCCATTCATTGTCGTACCAGGATAGAACCTTGACCATCCGGTCATCAATGACTGCGGTGGAGTCCGCGTCGATTATCGAAGAGTGGGCATTGCCGTTGAAGTCCTTCGATACCAGAGGCTGATCGCAGTATTCGATGATTCCACGATACGCGCCATGTGAAGCGTCTCTGAGGGCTGCATTGACTTCCTCTGCGCTGGTGGCCTTTTCGGTTTCCACCACCAGATCGACCAGGGACACGTTCGGAGTCGGGACCCGTACGGCCATGCCATGCAATTTCCCTTCGAGTTGCGGCAGAACAAGACCGACGGCCTTGGCGGCACCGGTTGTGGTCGGTATCATCGAAACTGCGGCGGCACGGCCACGACGAAGATCCTTGTGAGGCAGGTCCAGCAGATTCTGATCGTTCGTATAGGAATGGACGGTTGTCATCATGCCGCGAACCACGCCGAACTCTTCATGGAGAACCTTGGCAAGCGGCGCCAGGCAATTGGTTGTGCATGAGGCGTTGGAAATAATATGGTGCCGGGAGGGATCGTACTTCTCTTCATTGACCCCCATACAGATAGTGATGTCGCAGTCTTTCCCCGGCGCACTTATAAGCACTTTGCGGGCTCCGGCTTGCAGATGCTTCTGCGCATCTTCGCGTTTGGTGAAAAGCCCCGTCGATTCGATCGCAGTTTCAACCTCGAGATCACCCCAGGGGAGGTCTGCTGGATTCCGTTCGCTGAAAATCTGAATTTTTTTGCCGTCGACAACCAATGCCGAGTCTCCGTCGTTCCCGACTTGAGGTTCAAATATGCCATGGACCGAGTCGTATTTCAGAAGGTGTGCCAGAGTGGCGGCGTCGGCCAGGTCGTTGATTGCAACGATTTCGAGGTCACTGTTCTGCCAGGCAGCCCGAAATAAATTACGCCCGATACGACCGAATCCGTTGATAGCAATTCTTGCTCCCATGTTGCGATCCTCCTTTGTGTGTGGCTGGTTTTTGCGAAAATGCTGCCAAGCCCTCGAAATGCTTGGAATCATAGACAAAACGATCCGAATCCGTCAACCTGTTTTTACCGGGACCGAAATGAGGAATAAAGCATTGACTTGTACGACTTTTCCGGTTGTAATCGCCTTGGCGCCATCCGAGGCTGCCAAATACACTCCAAATCAGAGGAGTGCCTTTTTATCACCGATGAGACAAGCGTGTCCCTTTTGTTAAAGCCGAATTAGACACCCAAATAGTATAACCATTTTTGACAAATTCAAGCGTTCGACGAACTGACTGTTCTCCCTGAACTGGTACGTCTCGAATTCCAGTTTCCGGTCTTTATGACTTTGCCGGAAATATTTTCGGCCGCCATGCCGTTCTTCTTGTGGCTTCCGCCGAATCGATCCTGATCCTCACCGCCTGTCTCACTCTGCGCAGCAGTCTGGGGTGGAGTAAATCCGCCTCCGGTTTGGTCTTGCAGGGACATCGATTATCGGGTATAAAGACCCCGTCTCAGGGGAGAATTGTTTTGCGTGTCTGTCTGTTAGCCAGCGGGAGCCAGGGAAACGCTCTGTATATAGAAAGCGGCGAGAGTTGCATCCTGGTCGACGCCGGCCTGTCCGGACGCGAACTCTCGCGGCGTCTCGAGCTGATAGGGGTCGATGCCGACGATCTCAACGCCATTTTCGTCACCCATGAACACCAGGATCATTGCTGCGGGCTCGGGGTCATGGCTCGACGACACCATCTTCCGGTATTCGCTCACGAGGCGACTATCAAAGCTCTGCCCCGTCTCGGTCGTGTCAAGGAAATCCGGGAATTCGAGGCCGGAGATCTTGTCGATTTTCGCGACGTCCAGATCCGCTCCTTTCCAATCACCCACGATGCAGTTGCTCCGGTCGGTTTTACGATCGAGACCCCTGACGGCAAGGTCGGCATCGCCACCGATCTGGGAATCCCGACGCGACTGGTTGCCGACCGCCTCCGGGACTGCCGCGTGCTGGTGGTCGAATCCAATCATGACGAAAAGATGCTGCGTGACGGGCCTTATCCCTGGCACCTCAAAGAGCGTATCCGGGGTTCCCACGGACATCTCTCCAACGGGGCCAGCTCAGAGTTGCTTGACCAGGTCGCCTGGCCGGGACTCGAAATGGTATTCCTGGCCCATCTCAGCGAGCAGAACAACTGTCCGGAGCTTGTCAAAGGAACCGCAAAGCAGGTATTCGAGGCAGGGAACCTTTGCAACCCCCGTCTCGATGTTGCCGGCCAGCACCACGTCAGTTATTGTTTCAGTGACGTTTGATCGTTTTCGGATGGGCCACCGGCTCATGTTGTCAATCAAGCAAGGGTTTTGCCCCGGGAGAATATATGGCTTGGCGGATTGTCGTCGGATTGAAGGACGGGGTGCGCGATGCGCGCGGTGAGCGGATCAGAAACGAAATTCGCGAACACCTCGGTTTAGACCTGGAAAGCGTGCGGACCATCGATGTTTATACAGTCGATATGGATCTGAATGCCGAAGAGGCCGGGGCGGCCGCCTTCGGTCCGTTTTCCGACCAGGTTATTCAGAAGGTGGAAATAAACCGCCCGCTGGCGCACGATTTCGACATGTTGATCGAGGTCGGTTTTCGCCCCGGCGTCACCGACAACGCCGGTCGCACCGCCCGGGAGGCCTTGCAATATCTGTGCGGACGGGATTTCGCCGACGAAGAGGGAGTCTACACCTCGGTGCAATACCTGCTCAAGGGAGAGATTTCCCATGACGATGCCGAGCGGATTGCTTCCGAGTTCCTGGCCAACGGTCTTATTCAGCGCTGGTCCATCGTCTCGCCTGATGAATTCGATGCTCACACTGGTTTGCCGGCAAGTGTGCCGAAAGTCGCTGCAAGTGACGATTCCGCGGATATTCGCACGATCGATCTGAATGTTTCTGATCAGGAATTGCAGCGCATCAGCCGCGAAGGGATGCTGGCTCTGAGCCTTGAGGAGATGAAGACGATCCAGGCGCATTTCCTCAATCCCTCCATTGAAGCGGCGCGCCAACAGGTCGGACTCGACGTTCAGCCCACGGATGGCGAACTGGAAGCGCTGGCCCAGACCTGGAGCGAGCATTGCAAACACAAGATTTTCGCCGCCCGCATCGAGTACGAGGACGAAGCGGGGAATCGCGAAACGATCGACTCGCTTTTCAAGAGCTGCATCGTCCAGGCGACCAAAGACGTGCGCGCCGCCAAGGGCGACAAAGATTACTGCCTGTCGGTCTTCAAGGACAATGCCGGCGTTATCGCCTTCAACGATGAATGGAGCATCGTCTTCAAGGTTGAAACGCATAACTCCCCGAGCGCCCTCGATCCCTACGGCGGGGCGCTGACCGGGATCGTCGGGGTCAATCGTGATGGAGTCGCTACCGGAATGGGTGCGCGGCTGATTTTCAATACCGATGTGTTCTGTTTCGCTTCGCCCTTTTTCGACAGGCCGCTGCCGAAGCGCCTTTTGCATCCCCGGAGAATCTTCGAAGGGGTTGTCGAGGGGGTCGAACACGGCGGGAATAAAAGCGGTATTCCCACAATCAACGGCTCCATTGTTTTCGACGAACGGTTTGCCGGAAAGCCGCTGGTTTACTGCGGAACCGCCGCCATCATGCCCGCAGAGCTCAACGGGCAGCCTTGTCACGAGAAGAAAGCCCGAGTCGGCGACCATATCGTCATGACCGGTGGACGCATCGGAAAGGACGGCATCCACGGCGCCACTTTCTCTTCGGAGGAACTGCACGAGGGCTCACCGGTCACCGCGGTTCAGATCGGCGATCCAATCACCCAGAAGCGAATGATCGACTTCCTGCTCGTCGCCCGCGATCGCGGTCTTTACAGTGCCATCACAGACAACGGCGCCGGAGGTCTGTCCTCTTCTGTCGGAGAG
Source organism: Desulfuromonadales bacterium (assembly GCA_046483795.1). Taxonomy (GTDB): domain Bacteria; phylum Desulfobacterota; class Desulfuromonadia; order Desulfuromonadales; family JAWOCM01; genus JAWOCM01. The sequence goes on from JAWOCM010000001.1 coordinate 14,599, forward strand.
ATGGCCGAAGATACAGGCGGTTTCGAGATGCACCTCGACCGGGCCCCGCTCAAGTATCCGGGCCTGCAGCCGTGGGAAATCCTGATCAGCGAGGCCCAGGAACGCATGACCCTGGCCGTGCCGCCCGTCAATCTCGAGGAGTTCATCACTCTGGCCCGGGAGATGGGGGTCGAAGCGACCGACCTCGGCAATTTTACCGACAGCGGCTACTTCCACTGTCTCTATGAGGGCCGCACACTCACCTACCTGGCGATGGAATTTCTTCACGACGGCCTTCCGCAGATGGTCATCCCCGCCCGGTGGGAAGACAAGGGACACTGCGAGCCCGACTTCGCCCAGCCTCTCGACATGGATTCCACTCTGCGCCACATGCTTTCCAGGCTCGATATTTGTTCGAAGGAAAGCGTCGTTCGTCGCTATGACCACGAGGTCCAGGCCGGAACGGTCGTCAAGCCTCTGACCGGCGTCGCCAACGACGGACCGAGCGATGCCGCCGTCTACAGGCCGCTGCTCGACTCGATGGAAGGGGTGGTCGTCTCCCATGGTATCTGCCCCTCCTACAGCGACATCGACACCTATCACATGATGGCCTGTGCCATCGATGAGGGCCTGCGCAACTACGTCGCCGTCGGCGGCGATATCGACCACGCCGCCGGCCTCGACAATTTCTGCTGGTGCGACCCGGTCAAAAGCGACAAGACGCCCGATGGTGAATACAAGGCTGCACAACTGGTGCGCGCCAATAAAGCCCTCTACGAATACTGCGTGGCCTATGGCGTACCGCTGATTTCCGGCAAGGATTCGATGAAGAACGACTATCATATCGGCGACACCAAGATATCGATTCCGCCGACTGTTCTTTTCTCCGTGATCGGCAAAATCCCCGACGCGAGGCGGGCCGTGACGATGGATGTCAAGCGGCCGGGCGATCTGGTCTATCTCCTCGGCATCACCCGGGACGAGCTGGGGGGGAGCGAATATTACGCCCTGAATGGGGAACTGGGGGCCAATGTGCCGAAGGTCGATGCCGACTATGCCTATAAGCTCTACAAGGCGGTCAATCGAGCCCAGGACCGGGAACTGCTGCGATCCTGCCATGATCTTTCCGATGGCGGTCTCGGCGTGGCGCTTGCCGAAAAGGCCTTTGCCGGCGGCTTCGGCATAACCGCGGATCTTCGACAGGTCAAGGCGGACGAGACGATGCGCGAAGACAGGTTGCTCTTCTCGGAATCACAGAGCCGCCTGCTGGTCACTGTGCGGGCGGAGAACCGGGCGGAGTTCGAGACGCTTTTTGGTGGCCTGGATGCCTCCCTGATCGGAGAGGTGGTGGAGGACCCCCTGCTGTGCCTGACAGGCCTGAAGGGCGAGGTCCTCGTCAAGACGGATATCGATGGACTGAAAGAAGCCTGGCAGTCACCTTTGAGGGAGCTCTAAAAGATGTCAAAAGAGGTCAGAGCCATAGTCATTGCCGGCAACGGCACCAATTGCGAGCGCGAAGTCGCTTTTGCCTGCAAACAGGCCGGAGCCGATGTCGCCGATATCGTCCACATCGCCGAGTTGCTGGCCGGACGGGTCCGTCTCGATGATTACCACTTTCTCAATCTGGCCGGGGGCTTTCTCGACGGCGACGATCTGGGCAGCGCCAAGGCCGGAGCCAACCGCCTGCGCCATGCTCCCATTGCGGAGAGCGAGGAGCATCTTTCGGACCAGATCTACCGCTTCATTGCAGACGGAAAACTGGTTCTGGGGGTCTGCAACGGCTTCCAGCTGATGGTCAAGATGGGTATTCTTCCGGCCCTTCATGGCGACTACAAAGCCCAGAGCTGCACGCTGACCTTTAACGACAATGGACGATTCGAGGACCGCTGGGCCTATCTCAAAAGTGATCCCGAGTCGCCCTGTATCTATATCCGCGGCATGGAAGGTCTCTATCTGCCGGTGCGGCACGGCGAAGGCCGGTTCGTCGCCGACTCACAGGACACCCTGGATGCGATCGAGACGAAGCACCTGGCGGCCCTGAAATACTCCGACGCCGGATACAGAGCGCCAACCATGGAGTATCCCTTGAACCCCAACGGGTCTCAGAACGCTATCGCCGGCATCTGTGACGAAACGGGCCGGCTTTTCGGAGTGATGCCTCATCCCGAAGCCTACCTTCACCGCACCCATCATCCCCGCTGGACGCGCGAGGACGATCTGCCCGAAGAGGGGATGGGGGTTTGGCTTTACCAAAATGC
>JAWOCM010000050.1:0-5195 GCA_046483795.1 Desulfuromonadales bacterium
GACCAGAAAAGCATGAAAAAGGTTGGCCGGAGGGTCAACCAGCGCCGGGAAAGTTTCGAGCTCGGTCCCCTGAGGAATGGAAATCTCCCGGTCGGGGGCGAAGAAGGTGACGGCGGCGAAGGGGGTTGTCTCCTCGTCTGGTACAATGACGGCCTCCCCGTCATCCCTCACGCGGTAGACTTTGCCGCCGAGGATGACCATTTCGCCGTCGAGGGCGTCGAAGGTCCCGATGCCCAGGTCGCCGAGGCCCTTGAGCGAGCCGACATCGGCCACGCCGTCATAGAGGCCACCCAGCAGAGCATCGATGGTGGAGAGCTGCACGAGGGTGTCGCGCTCTGCCGAGAGCGCGGGGTTTGGTCCGCAGAGGATCGTGCCGGCCAGAAATAACGGAATAAGAAGATGTTTCATAAAAATGCTCTTTCTGATTTTGAAGGGGTGTGAAGGGGTGCTCCAGCCTCGTGCATCAGTTATATCCAAGCTGATTCAGCATGAAGGCGAAGTATTCGGCCATGTCGCGATAGCGCTGAAAACGCCCCGTACTGCCTCCGTGGCCGGCCTCCATCTGGGTGCGCAATATTAGCAGGTTGTTGCCGATACTTCGGTCCCGAAGCCGTGCAACGTACTTGGCCGGCTCCCAGTATTGCACCTGCGAATCCCAGAGTCCCGTACCGACGAACATCGCCGGGTAGGCGGTGGAGTCAATCTGGTCGTAGGGCGAATAGCTCAGCATGTATTCATAATAAAGAGGATCGTCAGGATTGCCCCATTCGTCGTACTCATTGGTGGTCAACGGAATGGATTCATCGAGCATGGTTGTCACGATATCCACGAAAGGCACCTGTGCAATGATGGCCCGGTATTCGTCGGGTGCAAGGTTGGCAATCGCTCCCATCAGCAACCCGCCCGCACTTCCGCCCAGGGCGGCGACCCGCTCTGGTGCCGCATAACCCTGATCAATCAAATGGCGGGTGACATCGACGAAATCGGTGAAGGTGTTCATCTTTTTGAGAAGCTTCCCCTCTTCGTACCAATGCCGGCCCATCTCCTGGCCGCCACGAACGTGCGCAATGGCATAGACCATTCCCCGGTCCAGCAGACTGAGGATATTGGTGTTGAACCAGGGCTCGCGATTGGAGCCGTAGGAGCCGTAGCCGTATTGAAGCAGGCCGGCGCTCCCATCCTTGACGAAGCCTTTTCGATATACGATCGAAACCGGTATCTGGGTGCCGTCGCGAGCGGTCGCCCAGAGGCGTTCGGTGGCATAATCGTTCTTGTCGAAGTTGCCGAGAACCGGTTTTTCCTTGATCAGGCGCCGTTCGCCTGTAGATACGTTCAGTTCATATGTTGTGTCCGGCGTGATCAGGGAAGAATACACATAACGCAACCATGGAGTATCCGGCTGCGGATTGCGGTCCAGTTTCATGACATAGGTCGATTCATCCGCTGCGACGTAGCTCGATTCACCTTCTGCCGAGAGAATGCGGAGGTTGGCAAGTCCGTCGATGCGCTCGCCGATGGCAATGAAATCGTCGAACAATGCGAAATCTGAGATCAGGAAGTCCTCGTCATGAGGAACGAGATCGGTCCATTTTTCGCGCTCGTTCCATAGCCCTTCGGGCGAGCTCATCAGCTTGAAATTGGGTGCATTCCAGTTGGTGCGAATCACCCAGCGGCCGTCAAGGTGATCGGCTGTGTATTCAAAATTCCGCTCGCGCTCTGCTATAAGCTTGAACTCAGCCGGATCGTCGGAGGCCGCACACCGCTGCTCATTCGAAACGGTACTCTCCAGATAAATACAAACGTACTCCTCCGAGCGGGTGAGTTCTACGCCCATAAAAAAACTGTCATCCGGTTCATGATAGATGAGCGGGTCGGACTTTGCTTCCGTTCCCAGACGGTGTGCTTTGATGCTTTTTGTCAGCAGGGTCACCGGATCCTTCCAGGTATAGAAGAGAGTCGCGTTGTCCGCCGCCCAGGCAAAACTGTTCGATATGTCGGACACCCCGGTATCGATCGTTTCACCGGTCTGGAGGTCTTTCACATACAGCGAGTATTGACGGCGACCAACCGTATCCATGGTGTAGGCTAGAAGCTGTTGATCAGGGCTGACCTTCCAGTTTCCAATGTCATAATAGTCGTGCCCTGCAGCCATCTGGTTGAGATCGAGCATGATCTCCTCAGATGCCTCCATGCTCCCTCTTCGACGCGCGTAAATCGGATACTCCCGGCCTTCATCGTAACGGACGTAATACCAGTACTCTTTGTAGAGATAGGGGGCGCTTGACTCGTCCTGTTGAAGCCTGCCGACCAGTTCTTCATATATTTGTTCCTGGAACCCGGAGAGTGGTTCCATGACCGCATCGGCGTACTTGTTTTCTGCGGTCAGGTAGGAGAGCACATCAGGATCCCGACGCTCATCGTCACGCAGCCAATAATACTCATCCTGCCGCGTCGCGCCATGTGGGGCGACAACCTGGAATTCCCGCTTTTCCGCAATCGGTGGTTCGATGTCTACATCAGCAGCGGTTAAGGGAGAGAGAGCTTCCGACTCGGTGTGGGAGTCGTCACTGCAGCCGGTACTCCAAAGAATCAGAACCGAAGCTATCAGAGTTATCAGGGCGCGATTAAATGCCGATCCTCTTATAGGCTTTACGGGCTTGCTCAATATTTCCCCATCTTCGTTTTTCAATTATTCCTCCTGAATATCAAATATTATTATTCCCCGAGCATTCTCAAGGGGACCCGGGTGATCCGGTCGGATAAAACGAGATGAGCTTTCCGCAACCCCTGCATTTGCCCCCCCATTCGGGAATAACGAGTAAATGAAATTCATCCCTATAGCTTTTGGATGCCTTGTTCCGGCTGGAATATTCTCAGAAATACCAGGTAATCCCACCCCGGGCCGCGTAGCCATCATCGCCCGCGCCGCGCCTCTCGTAATCGAGGCTGACCGCCGCGCTGAGCTTTTCGCCCAATCCCGCCCGCAGGTCGAGCCCGACCTGGAGGATGTCGCGACCCAGCTCCCGGCCGCTGACCGTGAAACTCTGCCCCTCAAGCTCGGCCCGATAGGAATAGGAATCATCTGCGAATTCCCTGCCCCAGGCCAGACGCAGCTGCGGGTCGAGGGTGAAACGGCCGACATCGGTCGGGGCGGCAATGAGAAATCCCCAAGTTCCGCGCAGACTATCCGCAGTGGTGTGCTCGAGCTCCACATTCAGAGCTTCAGCGCCATTTTCGTCGAATCCGCCCCAGAAGTGGGCGGCATAGTCGAGTCCGGCGAAAGGGGTCAGGGTTAAAGGACCCGTATAAAAACTGCGACCACTTTCCATTCCGACATACAGAGTGTCGGACTGGTTGCGACTCTCCGCCTGGCGCACCATTTCCAGGGTTCGGATCTCGCGCCGGTTGTCGTCCCACTGGTGCCCGTAGCCAAGCTCCCCTTTCACATGCCAGCGGTCGAGATGCACTGCAGCGCGCAAGGCGGTCAGCAGCGCGTCAGAATCGCTGCGCGAACCGCTGTCGTCGTGATTGATCTCCGTCCTCTGGTAGCTCAAGGCGCCGCCCACCAGCAGATCCCCCATACGCCGATCCAGGCCGCTCAACACCCCGTGGCCGTCGAGGCTGTATCCGGTGGTTCCGTGCCCGGCATCCCGGCGGGCGTGCAGCGAAAAGACCCGGGCGTAACTGCTCCAGGGCTCATCGGGAGATTTCTTCACGTTTTCGGGCAGAGCGTTGACGAAACGGCGCATGGAGAGGAAAGGGACGTCGGGCAGAGCGGCGTAGCTGGTGGGGGTCAGCGCATCGAACGTCTGACGGACGGAAACGTCCTGCTCCAGGCTGTCGATCTGCATCAGCACGTTCGCCAGGTCTTCCGATGCATCCGGCAGCAGGCTGTCCAGAGCCCCGCCCAGATGCCGCTGATTCCCGCTTGCTGCGATCTCGGCATAGGCGGTCCGGTCGACCTGCAGCGTCAGCGCTCCGCTGCCGCTATTGAGAGTAAAATCGAGCAGCGCGGTATCGGCGAGATTCATCAGCGGAATGCCGCTGATCGTCCCTTCTGCGTCGAGCAGGGAGAAGTCGCCCCCGAGGATCGGGGCGGTCGGCTCCATGAAAAGAAGCGACCCCTCTTCGAAGATCGCATCGCCTCCGACCACAAGTTTGTCGCTTTGCGAGCCACCGATCTCCATCTGCAGGACGGCGCCGGCGCCCTGGTGGTAATCCCCCTCGACGTTTATGGTTCCGATGGAGTTGCCGGGGGCGATGCGGCCGTTGTTCACCAGGTCGCCGGCCAAGGTCGTCGTGCCGCCCAGGAGCGCGCCGGGATGGACGGTGAAGAGGGAGAAGGCATTGCGCCCTCCGTTAAGCCGGACACGGCCGGAGACCAATTCCCCCTGCCACGACTGTCCGTCGAAACTGCCCTCATAGGCGAAATCGGTCGGCGCCGTGGCGTACCCCTCCGGGGCGGCCTCGTCGAATGCGATGCCGAAATAGACGGTTGCGCCGTCATCGGCGCCGTCATTGACCATATCCCCGACGATCTCCGGCGAGCCGTGCAGCAGCAGCCGGTTGCCTGCCGCACCGCTCTGCTCCACCGCGCGCGCGTCACTGTCAAAGGTACCCCCGATGCGCACCGCCTCGGCCTGGCGTGAGAACACGTCGCCGGCGATCTCCAATCCGTTATCCCCTTCGCGGACGAACATCCCGTAGGCGTCTTCGCCGGTGGTCTCGATGGTGCCGGAGTGAAGCAGAAGATTGCCCCCTGTGGCGAACATACCGTGGGCTAGTTCGCCTTCGGTGTAGATGGCACCACGATTCACAGCCCGATTGCCGGAGCCGGAAATGGAGATACCCGAGCTGGAATAACCCTCGGTTTCGATCGTACCGTCGTTCTCCACCTGGCTCAGTGACCCTTTGATCCACAACCCGTTAGAATGGTCTCCAAAGGTTGTGACGGTTCCGTAATTTTCCAGTCGGTTGTCCAGGATTGCGGCAGCCAACCCCTGGGCCTGGTCTCCCCGCGTCGTAATCGACCCCCGATTCTCCAGCCGGTGCCCGGAGCCTGATCCACCCAGTCCATGCGCCGCTTTGCCTTCCGTGACGATTTCGCCTTCCGAGATGATTGAACCGTTTTCACCAAGGGCAAGGATACCGTAGGCGTCTCCACCCGAAGTGCTGATTGTACCGCTCGATACAAT
>JAWOCM010000105.1:0-20351 GCA_046483795.1 Desulfuromonadales bacterium
CCCAAACGCAAGTCCAGCAACCGTTATGGCATATATTCCGGCAGAGTTGAAGAACAATATGTGCCATTTGTCTTGCCCCAGGAACATGGTAATAAATGTGATACCCGATGGGCCACGCTTACAAGGGGAGATGGAAAAGGACTGGCCTTTGTGGGTTTGCCTTCAATAAATTTTAGTGTGCATCAACACGATAACATTTATGATGCTCAACATCCCTATGAGCTGAATGAAATCGATAACGTGATCGTCGATCTGGATCACCGGATTTCAGATATTGATGGTCGTTATGAACTTGTGCAAAGTCAGGACTATTCTTTTGGTTTTATGCTTAAGCCTGTTATGGAAAAACAGCCGGATCCTGCTGCATTACGAAAAGAAGCATTTCTGTCAGTTGTTGAATCTTTTGAGTAATAAATAAAACGTGCGTTTGAACTGTTGTCGGCTGAGCGGAACTGATCCATGACCATCTCGATGAGCGGTTCATCCTCGAGAAGAGCAAGGTAAGCCAACGCCAGATTTTTCAGGCTCCGTTGGCCCACTTCGGCCGGTTCAAGACTGTATTCCTGCTCGCTCTTGAGGTGTTGACGGGTCAAGTCCCATTCTTTCCGCAACTGTCGTGCCAGTTCCCGTCGGGCGAATTGCCGGGCTTCATGGATCGCTTCCGGGTCGATCTCCTTCATCTGTTCTGCCATAAAGGATTCAGTGGGCAGCGTCAATGTCTGGGCGATCAACGCCGGATCGGCAACGGTGTCGGCCAGGGCCGCAGCGAAGGCCTCCACAAGGACGGGGGGAAGCACCATGGGGCGTGAAGCCTGGAACTCGCCGACCAGTTCGAGAAGGATGTCGCCGGAGAGCTGCTGCCCGGCCTCCCAGCGGTTGAAGGGATCGCTGTCATGAGCCAGTCGGAACGCCAGATCGTTCCGGTCGGATTCCATTTTCAGCTTGACCGGTGCAGAGAACTTGCGCAAAGGCGAAAGGATCGGCTCCTGCGCGACACCGACGAAGGTAAAGCTCTGCCCGGCCTCGCGCAGCGGCAGAACCCGGGTGGTGTCTTCGGCCGGCCGGTTCTCCCCGGTGAGCTGCAAGGGGAGGTCCTGACCGTCGGCCCCGACAAGTCCGACGGCGAAGGGGATCAGCATCGGCTTTTTTTCGGGCTGGCCCGGCGTGGGCGGAATGGACTGGTTCACCGTCAAGCGGAAGGTCTGCTGCGCCGCATCGTAATCCGTCTCCACCTCCAGCTCCGGTGTTCCGGCCTGGCTGTACCAGAGCCGGAACTGGTCCAGATCGATCCCGCCGGCGTCGGTCATCGCGCCGAGAAAATCGTCTGTGGTCGCCGCCTCGCCGTCATGGCGTTCGAGATAGAGCCGCACTCCCTCCCGGAACAGATCGGGACCGAGCAGGGTCTGGTACATGCGGATGACCTCGGCCCCTTTGTTATAGACGGTGGTGGTATAGAAATTGTTGATTTCCACATAGGAATCGGGTCGGACGGGATGTGCCATGGGGCCCGAGTCTTCGGGGAACTGGGTGTTTTGAAAAAGGCGGACATCGTCAATGCGCTTGACCGCCCGGCTGGTCATGTCGGCCGCGAACTCCTGGTCGCGAAAGACGGTCAGCCCCTCTTTGAGGGAGAGCTGGAACCAGTCGCGGCAGGTGACGCGGTTGCCGGTCCAGTTGTGGAAATATTCGTGTCCCACCACCTCCTCGATCGCCTGGAAGTCGTTGTCGGTCGCCGTGTCGGGCCTGGCCAGCACATACTTGGAATTGAAGATGTTCAGTCCCTTGTTCTCCATGGCACCCATGTTGAACGCATCGACCGCCAGGATCATGTAGATGTCGAGATCGTATTCGAGGCCGTATGTCTCCTCGTCCCACTTCATGGCCTTTTTCAGCGACCGCATGGCATGATCGCACTTGTCCCGATTGCATTCCTCGACATAGATGCGCAGGGTCACCTCCCGGCCGGAAGCGGTGGTGTAGCTGTCCTCTATACTGACCAGATCTCCCGCCACCAGGGCGAAGAGGTAGCTCGGCTTGCGGAAGGGGTCGACCCAGCGGGCAAGGTTTCGGCCGTCGGCGCGTTCCTCGCTGTGTACGAGATTGCCGTTGGAGAGCAGGACGGGATATTTTTTTCGATCGGCGACGATGGTCGTAGTGTACGAGGCCATGACGTCGGGTCGATCGGGATAGTAGGTGATCTTGCGGAATCCCTGCGGCTCGCATTGCGTGCAAAAGATGCCGCCGGCCCTGTAAAGCCCCTCCAGCGAGGTATTGTCCTGTGGTCTGATCTCCGTGGTCACTTCGAGAAGAAAGCTTTCCGGAAGTTCAGTTATTCTCAGCTCTTCTCCATCAACTTCGTAAGCGGAGGTATCGAGTTCCCCGCCATCGAGCTGGAGCCGGGTCAATTTCAGCTCGCTGCCATAAAGCACCAGCGGCGCTGCCGGGTCTCTGTTGTCAGGGTTGCGGCGCATTTTCAGGCGGGAATGGACCGTGGTCGAATCCTCGCCGAGATCGAAGTGCAGATCGACTTCATCGACCATGAAGGGCGGCGGAGTGTAGTCATCCAGATAAACGGGACGAGGTCGGGATTCGGTCATCGAAATCTCCAGGAAGGGTCGTCAAGATTTTTGCGAAGAGCCACTATAACAGAAATCGCTCCTGAGCCGAAGTCCGAAACGTACATAGGTGCAGAGTGAGAAGTGAGAAGTGAGGATGTTCGGTTAAACGTCGTCGATGAATTCGTAGTCGGGACCGTCCTGCGGGGTGGGAAAATTGTCGAAAGCCTCCATTGTTCCCTCTACGTCCAACGTGTTGTCGAGCGAGGCGATGTTGAACATGGCGTCGCCGGCATGCACCATCGGCAGGTTGAGACGTCCGATGACGACGCCGTGAACGGGAGAGCGGACGATCGTCTCCTCTTCGCCGAAAGGATCCGCGACAACCGCCACGGCATCACCTTTTTCGATCTGCGCCCCCAGGGGGCGCCTCCAGGGCAGAATGCCGCTGATCGGTGCCCGCACCCAGGTGGTCGACATGGCGACAAGCGGTTCGAACGTCTCGGTTTTAGCCTTGCGCCTGGGCAGCATACCGATTTCGCGCATGACGGAGACAATGCCGCGCACTCCCAGGTTGATAGCCGTTTCGTTGAAACGAAGCGCCTCACCGGCCTCGTAAACCAGCATGGGACTGCCCATCTCGCGAACCGCCTCGCGAAGCGAACCGTCGCGCATTTTCGATTCGATAACCACCGGTGCGCCGAACGAGCGTGCCATGCGTGCCGTATCCGGATCGTCCAGGCTTGCCCGGATCTGCGGCAGGTTCTGGCGATGGTTGGAACCGCTGTGCAGGTCGATGCCATGGGTGCATCCGCTGACGATCTCATCCAGGAACAGGTGGGCCAGGCGTCCCGCCAGGGAGCCTTTCTCGCTGCCCGGAAAAGAGCGATTGAGATCGCGGCGGTCGGGGAGATAACGAGTATGGGAGACGTATCCGTAGACATTGACGATGGGGATGGCGACAAGAGTCCCGTGCAGACGGTTGAGCAGCTTGAGTCGGAGCAGGCGACGGATAATTTCAGCGCCGTTGATCTCGTCGCCGTGAACAGTCGCCGAGACGAAAAGTCGCGGACCGTCCTTTCTGCCGTGTATCACATGAACCGGCAAGGTCATGTCGGTATGGGTGTAAAGCTTCGCGATCGGCAGATCGATCGTCCGTCGCTGGCCTGCAGAGACAGAGGTATCGCCAATTCGAACAGGGTCCCGCATGAAATTCACCCCTTCCCGCGCGTTTTGGTGCGGTGGGGACGGGCATGCTTTTCGATGAAGCCGACGATCAGGCCGGCGACATCCTTCCCCGTAGCCTGTTCGATCCCTTCCAGACCCGGCGAGGAGTTGACCTCCATCACCACCGGTCCATGGTTCGAGCGCAGGATGTCGACGCCGGCGACATTCAGGCCCATGACCTTCGCAGCCTGCAGCGCCGTTGCCCGTTCGGTCGGCGTCAACCGGGTTCTTTCCGCTGTTCCGCCGCGATGGATATTGGAGCGGAATTCCCCCTCCTTGCCTGTTCGCTTCATCGCAGCGACGATCTTGTCTCCGACAACCAGGCAGCGTATGTCGCTGCCTTTGGCCTCCGCAATGAACTCCTGAACCAGGATATGCTCCTTCAGCCCGCGAAACGCCTCGATAACGCTTTCGGCGGCCTTGTAGGTTTCCGCCAGGACAACGCCGATCCCCTGGGTGCCTTCGAGCAGTTTGATCACCAGGGGAGGGCCGCCGACCTGCTTGATCAGGTCGTCGCTGAACTTGCTCGAATGGGCGAAACCGGTCACCGGAAGGCCGATCCCTTTTCTGGAGAGCAGCTGGAGAGAGCGCAGCTTGTCCCGGGATCGACTGATAGCGACCGACTCGTTGACGCTGTAAACACCCATCATCTCGAACTGGCGAACAACGGCGGCGCCGAAAAAGGTGATGGAAGCCCCGATGCGGGGGATCACTGCATCGAAGCCGGTCAGGGGAAGGCCCTTATAGTGGATCGACGGATCCTGGGAGACGATAGTCATGTAACAGCGCAGCGGGTCGATCACCTGCACTTCGTGCCCCCGCTCCCTGACGGCCTCCATCAGCCTCCGGGTGGAATACAATTCAGCGTTGCGCGACAGGATTCCGATTTTCATTTTTGCTCCTTGCTTTTATAGCGGCTCAGTACACTCTTGTCCGGCGCTTTGCCGACGAGATAGGAACAGGACGGGTCGATCTGCACCCGCCCGGTCATTGCACTGCGTCCCAGCAGCATGCGAAAACGCATGGTGTCGCGATTCGTCAGAGTCAGTTCGATCGGCCAGGACATCGGTCCCATCTGGACCGAGGCTTCGATCACGTAGCGCCATTCGCGATGGCCGCCGCTGTCTGTGACAAGCCGACGGTCCTTGACCGGCGCCGTCCGGAAGACCTCGATGTCCCTGCGTTTCTGAAGGGGGTGCAGACCAAACCGGACCATGAGGATACCATCTTCCGTGAAGGTTTCCATGGAGAACGCGTGCAGCGCCGAGGACCGGGCGCCGGTGTCGATCTTCGCTTTGATCGCCGGCAGATCCAGTTCGGGCAGAGCCACCCATTCGCGCCAGCCGATCAAAGTTCGTGCAGTATTTTCAGGTTCCAAAGGCTTCCCTCCACATCCCGGCAAGGGGATTTACGTTCAATTATATGTGACGCTCATTATTATGCAGCCCTTGCATTCGATCAAACAGAAAAAGGAGGCTCAGCAAAAATTATTCAGACGAATTGTCTGCTCGCCCTTGACATCCTGGCTTATAGCGTTTTAATTGAATCTACGCGATAATTAAAAACCAAAGGAGAAAAAAATGGGGAAAAAGTTACTATTTGTTTTGATCGGTTGTCTTTTCGCAACAACGGCTTTTGCACAAAGTAAACCTGTCCAGTTGAGCTTGATTCCAGATCTCGCCATTTACGATAAAACCACCCACATCAAGGGCGTCTCGCTCAGCATCTGGGGTGAGAACCCGCAAACCGCTTTGGCCCTCGGGATCGTCAATGGTTCCACAGGCGATAGTTCAGGGATTTCTTTCGGCTTTCTGGCGAATTATGCCGAGAATTTTAAAGGAGCGCACCTCGCAGGGATTGCAAATTACTCTTCTGCAAGATTCACCGGCTTGCAATGGGCACCGTTCAATTACGCAGAGAGATTAAATGGTCTCCAGCTCGGGTTTGTCAACTTTGCCGCTGCCACTGACAAGGGTCTTCAGATCGGTTTGGTCAACATCATGCAAAGCAACAAATCGTGGTTCACCAGGCTTCCCAGCGAGGTTGCCCCGGCTATGGTGCTCGTCAACTGGCGATTCTAACGAGTTTCCGATCCGGAAACCTGCCAGTGCTCATCCTGAAAGTTATCAGACAGCGAAACGGCCCGCCTTGGAAACGAGGCGGGCCGTTCTCTTGGTGAAGGGTCAATGCGAATCCGCAATTTCCCCCAAAGCCGACCGGCAGCAGTGGTCTCCACACCTCGAGCAGAACACCCCGATTTCGGATAGCGGCTAGCCTGTATTGCGCAATCCGGCGGCAATCCCGTGGATGGTTGTGGCCAGGGCGTAGTTGAGCTCGTCGCTGTCGTCGCCGGCCCGTTTGCGCTTGAGCAGCTCGATCTGGATCAGGCTCATCGGGTCGACATAGGGGTTGCGCAGATGAAGGGAGCGGGCGAGATCCGGGTTGGTCTCCAGGAGCAGCTCCTGTCCGGTCACTTTGAGAACCATGGAGCGGGTCCGGCGGTATTCCTCGGTGATCATGTCGAAGACCCGGTCGCGCAACCCGGTGTCGTCGACCAGTTCGGAGTAAAGACGGGCCAGGGGGAGATCGACCTTGACCAGAGCCATCTCGACATTGCGCACCATATCGGTAAAGACCGGAAACTTCCGCATCATCCGACGCAGAAGCTCCAGTTGTTTCTCATTGTCGCCGCAGAACCGCTCGAAGGCATAGCCGACGCCGAACCAGCCGGGCAGCAGATGGCGGCTCTGGATCCAGCCGAAACCCCACGGGATGGCCCGCAAGTCGTCGAGGCTGCGGCTTTCGCTGCGACGGGAAGGGCGGGAGCCGATTTTCGCCAGTTCGAATTCGAGCACCGGCGTCGCCTGCTCGAAATAGGGGATGATATCAGGATTGTCAGCGATATTCGTCCGATAATACCCGAACGCGTCTTTCGCCATGGCATCGAGTGCCTCTTCCCACTTCTCCTGCTCGGCGATATTCTTGCTTTCGGCGGTGACGAGGGTTTCCAGCGATGCGGCCACCATCAACTCAAGATTGCGCAGGGCCAGAGATCGATCGGCGTACTTGAAATTGATCACCTCGCCCTGTTCGGTGATTTTCATCGATCCGGAAAAAGCGCCCGGCGGCTGGGAGAGTATCGCCCGGTGTGTGGGCCCGCCGCCACGGCCGACAGTCCCGCCGCGCCCGTGGAACAGGGTCAGATGCACCCCGCAGCGCTCCGCCACCTGATGGAGCTCCTTGTGGGCCCGGTATATTTCCCAGGTGCTGGTCAGCATCCCGCCGTCCTTGTTCGAATCGGAATAGCCGAGCATCACTTCATAGCGACGCTGCCAGGATTCGAGGTAGGGCGCGAAGTCGGCAGAGGTCCAGAGCTTTTCGCAGATCTCCGGTGCCCGGCGCAGGTCGGCGATCGACTCGAAGAGCGGAACCGGCATCAATCCGGGATCCCCCTTGCCGGGTCGAGCTGCGACGGAAATCCCGCACAGCTCGGCGAGCCAGACGACGTTGGATATGTCGCTCACCGAGGTGGCTCCGCTGATGATATAGGTGCGGACCGCCTGGGGAGCCTCCCCATCCTTGAGACGGGCAATCGACTGCAGGGTATCGAGGAGTTCCGCCGTGTCTTCCGTCGGTGCCGGCGGCAGGCTGACCTCGTCGCCCCTGCCGATCCGGCCGGCGGCAGCGATCTCCTCCACCGCCTGTTTATGGCGGCGGGCATGCTGGCGGATATCGAGCACATGCAGATGAAAGCCGAAGGTCTGCACGCGGCGGAGCAGGGGGTCCAGCTGGGTCCGGGCCACCCTGTCGGCGCCCGCTTCTGCCAGAGTTCGCCGGACCAGGTGAAGGTCGTCTGAGAAGTCGTCGGCCTTCTGATAGGCATCGGGATGGCTGGCGTCGTTTCGTGTCAGGCGCAAACGGTGCAGGATGATTCCCAGGAAACGCCGGTAATACTCGTCTTCGGGCAGGGATGTGAACTCGGGAGCCTGTCCCGGAGACGATTCCGAGCAGTTTTCTACAGCCTTGACCAGCTCCGCCGGAATATCGATCTGCCGGGCGGAAGGGGTCACCAGTCGACGCAGTTCGGTAACGGCGTCCAGATATTCGTCGAGAATCATCTCCCGGGCTTTCTCCAGGGCCTGAAGGGTCGCCTCCGGGGTGACGAAGGGGTTGCCGTCGCGATCTCCTCCGATCCAGGAGCCGAACTCGACCACATCGGGCAAGGCTTCCGGCCTTATGTCGTATCCGAAAACCTCGCCGAACTCGGCAGCCATCTCCTCATAGAGCCGCGGCAGGGGATCGATGAGCGAACCGGGATAATGATCGAGCCCCATCTTGATCTCGTCGCGCACTTTCGGCTTGCTTCTACGCACCTCGTCCGTTTCCCATAAAGCTGTAATCTCGGCCAGCATCTGATCCTGGCGACGGTTCGCCTCCAGCGCCCCCAGTGGCAGACGGTCGAGCTCAGAGAGGTGGACGGCAAGGCGGCGCCTTTTGAACCGTACGACGCGGCGCGCCACTTCAGTGGGGTGAGCTGTAAAAACCGGGGTGACCAGAACGTGCTGCAAGGCTGCGAGAACGGTTTCGACCTCGTAACCTCTCTCGCGCAGTCGCTCGAGAGTCCCCCGGAATGACCCGGGTTTCTCTGATTCGGTTGCCGTCTGCCGGGCGCGGCGCCGCCGGTTTCGATGATTGGTCTCGGCCAGGTTCGTCAGTTCGAAAAAGGTGGAGAACGCCTTGGTGATCAGGTAGGCACGATGCGTTTCCAGGCCGGAGATGATGTCCATGGACCGCTCCTGGGTCTCGCGGTCCCCGGGCCGGTCGAGGCACGATTCCTCCTGGCAGTCGCTGAGCTCGCGATGGCGGATGGCCAGTTTGCGCAGCTCCTCCTCTGTGGTGTAAAGCTCGATGCCTTCCTGTTCGCGAAGTACGGTTCCGAGCAGGTTCCCCAGCGATCGAACGTCGCGGCGCAATGGGGTCTCCACGTCAACCTCTTTACCGCCGAGCAATTCTCGAAGACGCTGGACCTGGTCCTCGGCGTACCAGTAAACGGATCGCCCTTCCATCTGTTCCAACCTTTCCCTGCCGAAAGGCAGCAAACGAGGTGAGACCTGGTTTCCTCTTTCAAATCTACCGGAAAACTTCTCTGTGGCAATCATCGTCCCGACTTGACGAACCCCGTCCCGCTACCTATATTGTTGTTATCGTTGTCCGTCTGGAACCTTTCGGAACCCGGGCGCCGAAAAATCGGTGTCCCTCCTTCCGTTCCGCTCCTTTTTTATACTGACATTCTTCACGAATTCGGCAGATTGCTGCCGTGGAGTACAAATGGCCAAAGATTATTACGACGTTCTCGGTCTCGACAAAAACGCCAGCGAAGACGAAATAAAAAAAGCGTATCGCAAGCTGGCTCTCAAATACCATCCGGACAAGAATCCCGGCGATGCCAAGGCAGAGGAGCGTTTCAAGGAGATAACCGAAGCGTATGCCGTGCTGTCCGATCCCGAAAAGAAGCGCCAGTACGATCAATTCGGCGATGCCGATTTTCAGCAGCGTTATAGCGAGGAAGATATCTTCCGCGGTTTCGATGTCGGCGATATCTTCCGCGAATTCGGTTTCGGGACGGACGATATCTTCGGCACCATCTTCGGGGGGCAGGGGCGTGCCGGTGGTGGTGGATCGCCTTTCGGTTACGAGGCCCGTCAGCAGCGCCCGGTCAAAGGTCAGGATTATTCGATGCGCATCACGGTCCCCTTCCGGCAGGCGATCCTGGGCGGAGACAGGCGCATCAACTACCGTCACGGCACAACCAGCGAACAGCTTCAGGTCCGCATACCACCGGGTGTCGAGGACGGTCAGAAGCTTCGTATAGCAGGCAAGGGAGGCGCCGCTCCGGGTGGAGGAACTCCCGGAGATCTCTTCCTGGAAATCCACGTTCAACCCGATCCGAAGTTCACCCGTTCCGGTGACGATCTCGAGGTCGACGTCAAGGTCCCTTTCAGCGGTGCCTGCCTGGGGACCTCGGTCGAGGTTCCTACACTGGAAGGCTCGAAAAAGGTCAAGGTTCCGGCCGGCATGCAGAGCGGGGGCAAGCTCCGGCTCAAAGGGTTGGGCGTTCCCGCCGGCAAAGGATCGAGAGGCAACCTCTACGCAAAAGTCGAAATCGACGTCCCCCGAAAGCTCTCAGATGAGCAGAAAAGGGCTGTTGAACAGCTCCGGAGCACCGGTCTCTAGGAGCCTCACTGCATGAGGGGTCTTCCACCATCCCTTAATCGGGAGGCAGGTGCCCGGAGAACGATATGGACGTCAAGTTCAGCCTCAAATCAAAAATAACCCTGACATTGGCCCTGTTTTTTTTCGTTACTCTGGTGATCATTGCAACAGCGGCCCTCGAATTCTTCGAAAAAAAGCTCTCGTCGATCATTGCCGAACAGCAGTTCGCCATCGTTTCTGAAATAGCCGCAGAGCTCGATTCGGAAATCTCCGAGGCAAGGAAACTGATTGTCGCAACAGCGGCGACCATCCCACCCTCCCTGGTCGAAAACCCCGACAGAGCCCAGGAGTTTCTCGACTCGCGGCTTGGTGTCGGCGCGCATCAGAGATTCGACAACGGCATATTCCTCTTTTCTGCCAAAGGGACCATGGTTGCCGAATCCCCTGTTCGGACCGACCGCCGCGGCACTGACTACTCCTACCGCCAGTATTTCCAGAGAACCCTGGCCACCGAGGGACCGGTCATCTCGGATCCCTATCTGTCCAGCCAGAAGCATCATCATCCGGCGGTCAATTTTACAGCACCGATTACGGACGGCGGGCGTGTCGTCGGCGTCCTTGCCGGCAGTGTGGATCTGACCGAGGATAATTTCCTGGGCCGCATCAGCACCACGCGCATCGGAGAAACCGGCTATCTCTATCTTTTCAATACCGATCGGTTGATGATCATGCACCCGAACAAGAGCAGGGTATTGCAGAAAGATGTTCCGCCGGGGGCCAATATATTTTATGACAGGGCGATCAAAGGTTTCGAGGGTACCGGCGAGACGGTCAACTCGCGCGGACTGCATACCCTGGTCACCTTCAAGCATCTCGAGAACGTCGACTGGATCGTCGCCGCCAACTACCCGATAGACGAAGCCTACGCCCCCATTTATTCGGCCCGCAGCTACATCATCATCGGCCTGGCCGTGCTGATGGGCTTCGGCACCATCGTCGTCTGGCTCTATATACGGTATTTGACCAAACCCCTTTCGGATTTCACCAGCTATATCGATTGCCTTCTTCGCGACGAAACGCCTTGTCAGGACCTCGAGATCCGGACCAATGACGAAATCGGCGTGCTGGCCACGGTCTTCAAGAAACTGATGCGCGACCTCGAGGAGGAAAAAAACTTCACCTACAACCTGGTGCAGAACTCGGCAGTTCCCTGTTTCGTTCTCGATCGCAATCACAAGGTTCTGATCTGGACGAGCGCCTGCGAAAAACTCACGGGGATCGAAGCCTCTCAAATGGTCGGCACCGACCGGCAATGGAGCGCCTTTTATCCCGAATCTCGCCCGGTTTTGGCAGATCTGATCCTCGATGGAGAGCTGGGCCGGGTCGTCGAGCTGTACAGCAAGTTCTCCAATTCACTTCTGGTTCCCGAAGGACTGCAGGCTGAGGGGTGGTTCGAGCAGGTGGGCGGCAAGCAGCGTTACCTGTTTTTCGAGGCGGCTCCCGTGCGCAACAATGGGGGGGAACTTATCGCTGCCATCGAAACGATTCAGGACATTACCAATCTGAAACACACCGAGGAGGCTCTTCGGGAAACCGGGGAAAGCTATCGGGCTCTTATGGAACATTCCCCCGACGCCATTCTCGTTCACAGTCAGGGGAGCGTCATCGTCGGAAACCAGGCTGCTGTCGAACTCTTCGGAGCCGACGATGTCGACGACCTTCCCGGTACCACCGTCATGCAGCTGGTGCATCCGGACGATCGCGACCAGGTTCGGCAGAGGATCAGCAATGCCCAGTACGAACATCAGAAGCAGCCCTACACGGAGATAAAAATCATGCGCCTGGACGGCACGGTTTTGGATGTCGAGGTCGGCTCCATGCCGACCCGCTATGGTGGGGAAACCGCGGTGCAGACGATTCTGCGCGACATCACGCAACGCAAGAAAGCCCAGGAAGAGATCTGGGTCCAGGCGAACTTCGACAGCCTGACCGATCTTCCGAACCGCAATCTGTTCTTCGATCGACTGAAGCAGACCCTGCATCGTGCCGAGCGGGAAGGGTCCAGGCTGGGAGTGTTCTATATCGATCTCGACGGCTTCAAGGAAATCAACGATACCCACGGCCATCACAGCGGCGACGTTCTTCTACAGAAGGTGGGGACTCGTCTTCTCAGATCGACCCGCAAAACCGACACCGTGACCCGGCTGGGCGGAGACGAGTTCGCCGTTATACTGACTCCTCTGCCCAATCCTGACATCCTCAAGATGGTCGCCGAACGTATCATCACCTCGGTGTCGGTGCCTTTTTCTCTTCCTTTCGGCGAGGGGGAGATCTCCGCGAGCTTGGGTATCGCTGTATTCCCCGACGACGGCAAAAAGCCGGTGGAATTGCTCGAGGCTGCAGACCGGGCCATGTATAGAGCGAAGGAGAAGGGGAAAAACAGGTATGTTTTTTCCGGGCAGTGATTTGCCGATAAAGGACAGGAGTCTGATACTCTTCCGGCGGGTCTACCCCTCGTCGGACAGGTCCAGTTTCGACTGCAGATTCTTGCGCAAAGACTGGGGCGGATCAAGGGACAAACCTTTTTTCGCCGCCTCCCTGGCCTTGTCGGGACGATTCGAGCTGGCGTAGGCCTGCGCGAGGGTATCCCAGTAGTAGGGATTGTCCGGTTCGGCTTCCACCGCCTTTTCGCCCCACCTCACTGCCTCGGCCGCTTTTTCGGTCTGGATCAGGGCCCAAGCCAGGTTGTTCATGGCCGGGGTGTTCCCCGGCTGGCGATCCAGTGCCCTTCGGTAGGCCTCCAGTGCTTTTTCCCACTTCTCCTGCGCCGTGTACACGTTGCCCAGATTGACAAGCGGTTTGCCCCAGTCTTCATCGAGCTCTGCGGCGCGCTTGTATTCCCGCTCGGCCAGGTCGTAATCGCCCCGCTTTTCGTAGCTGACGCCGAGGTCGTTGTGCTGCCTGGCGTCGAGAGGATCATTCAGAACGACCAGCTTCGGAGTGCTGCATCCGGCCGTCAGCAGGATCGTCAAGACCAGAACCATAAACGATTTTCGCATTCCCTTATCCCTTCACATAAAGGTATAAGCGGCCCATCCTGCGCCATCGACTCTGGAGTTCTTCGGCTGTAATCCGGATATCCGCCCGGGTTCCGGCATGGGCGGCAAAATCGCTTTTCCCGTATCCGAAGATCACCAGATAATGGGGTCGTCGCAATGGCCCCCATCCCATGTCGATCGGGATAATCACCGGATGACCCTCGCGTACGATACCCCGTAGCGTTTCAAGGTTTCCCCGCCCGGAGCGTGTTTCCATCCCGAGTTCTCTTGAGAAGTTTTCCAGGTCGGCCAGAAGGGCGCCGTCCAGTCGAGGATCATAGACAGCCTCGTCGATCTGTGCCGGAGGGACCGGAGCGTTCGCATAGGCAAGCGCTGAGGCGAGTGCGGCTGACGCGCAGTCATCCCTTCGCTGCTGTTCGTAATAGGGAACATCCAGGGAAACGACCAGATTCCCGGCTTCCGGTGCCCTGAGTGGCGAGCACGCCCCAAGGAGCGCGGTCACCGCCAGGAGAGCGCCGAATCGATAGAAACCTGTCACCTGACGATGACCTCTCTGTCGCTCAGTTTCAGGATCAGAACGACCAGCAAAACGATGACCAGCAGTGTCACGACAACGCCGAGGCCATCCCCGCCCTCTGCAAGATTATCGGAAACACTGGCGATCTGATGCAGCTGCTCGTCGGAGAGAGTCTGAATTTTGGCCATGACTTCCGCCTTGCTGTACCCGTAATCGGCCAACCGCTGGACAACGATGTCCCTTTCGAGGGTCTGGCGCACTGTTTCCAGTTCCTGCGCACGCAAGCTCTGACCGCTTTCACTTGAGAGTTGACTTTCGACGATAGCGGCACGGGTCGGTGCCGGTAGCATCACCAGAACTGCAAAAGCGAACATGACCGCTGTTGCCACACGGGCGTCCAGAATCCAGGACCGGGCTTTCAGCATGACGAAATCTCCTTCCGCTAAGGGATTGGCTTGAATTTTTTCTTTGTGTGAAATTTTAGCGCCTAAGGGAATTTAAACAACCTTTTTGCAGAAAAATACGGATATCTGACACAGACAAGGGCTCTGGCTGCACTAATGAGGGAGCCGGGAGAATATGTCGAAGGGCGGAAAAAAGGGAATATGAACAGGGGGGTCAGTCCAATTCGTGGCAGTACATCATGCCGAGCAGACCCCGGTTGACCAGGCAACGAGAGCACAGCTGCCCTTCGTCGTCCCAGAGTTCCTGAGCGAGGAATCGTCCGGCCTCTTGAGCTGGAATGTCGGCTTCAGCGCAGGTCGTGGAGAGATCGCTCCCGCAGATAGAGCAGGAGCTCACGTGTCCTTCTCCGCTCGATGGGCGGTGACAAGTTCGGCCATGGCGTCCAGAAAGTCGGTAGACTCATTGAGGGAAGGGGATCGGAAAAATTGGGATATTCCCGCTTTGCCGGCGTGGTGGCGGTACTCCATGTCGATTTCCTGCAGCGTTTCGATATGATCGGAGACGAAAGAGATGGGGACGATCAGCAACGCTTTGTGACCTTCGGAGGCAAGGGTGTCGATCACCTCGACCGTGTCGGGCTCCATCCACTTGACCGGTCCGCTGCGGCTCTGGAAGCCGACATGCCACTGATATTCCTCGCCGACTCTCTTCATGACCCCCGTCGCCGTCGCCAGAACATGTTCGAGATAGGGGTCTCCACGGTCGATGAATTTCTGGGGAAGGGCATGTGCGCTGAAGAGGATCTGCACATCATGGCGCATCAGCTCGTGGAAATTCTCCAGGCCTTCCCTCACCCGGTTGGCCAGCGCATCGAGATAACCGGGCCAGTCGAACCACTCCTCGATCACACTGTAGCGCAGTGAGGGATGAATCTTCTCTGCCGCCCGTCTGAAATCCTTGACGCTGCTTCCAGTGGTAGCTCCCGTGTAGTGGGGATACATGGAAAGGACGACCGCCTCCTCAATCCCCTCGGCGGCCAGTTGGCGCATCACTTCTTCGGCCCGAGGCTTCCAGTAACGCATCACCACGTGGGGCTGCCACTCATCGCCCAGACGTGCGGCGATCCCTTCAGCTTGCCGTCGTGTCCACTCGAGCAGTGGCGATTTGCCGCCGATCTCTTCGTAGTTCCTGCGCACTCGCCGCGAACGGAAAAAAGAGATCATCCTCGCGAACGGGGACTGCAGCAGACTTCCGAGAGGCAGCTGGATCAGGTCGCGGTCGGAAAACAGGTTGTACAGAAACGGACGCACGGCCTCGGGAGAATCGGGACCGCCCATATTCAGCAGGACGAGGGCTTTAGGTTTGTCAGATTTCATGATGACCCGTGATGAAAGCGAGGGGGGGAGGGATGAGGTGTGGAGCAAGGCCTTGACACCTCACTCCTCACACCTCACTCCTCACGTTTATCACCTGTGTTTGCCGCCTAATCGGTGGACGCATTCGACCATATGAATGGCGTTTTCGCGCGGCACCGTCGGCAGGATGCCGTGGCCGAGATTGAAAATAAATCCGGGTCTTCCGGCATTCTCGTCGAGGATGCGCTGGACTTCCTTCTCGATATAATCCTGGGGAGCGTAGAGAACGGTCGGGTCGAGATTGCCCTGCACCGCAACGTCATCGCCGAGAATATCCCGGGCTTTGCCGAGGTTGACGTGCCAGTCGAGGCCGATCACGTCGCTGCCCGCTTCCTTGACCAGGTCGAGCATGGCTCCACCGCCCTTGGCGAAGTAGATGACCGGAATGCCGTCGCGGTTGAGGCCGTCGATCAGCTCCTTGACGTAGGGCAGGACGTAGCGCTCGTAGTCGTGCGGGGCCACGATTCCGCCCCAGGTGTCGAAGATCTGGATCGCATGGGCGCCGGCCTCGATCTGCATGTTGAG
This sequence comes from Desulfuromonadales bacterium, assembly GCA_046483795.1. Taxonomy (GTDB): domain Bacteria; phylum Desulfobacterota; class Desulfuromonadia; order Desulfuromonadales; family JAWOCM01; genus JAWOCM01. The sequence continues at coordinate 15,917 of JAWOCM010000105.1, forward strand.
ATAGCGCCGGTCCATCTCCGTGACCTTCTTCATCAGGGTGTCGTAGAGAGGAAAGTCGCCGTACATCATCTGCTTCAGGGAGGCGAAATCCTTGCTGCCCTTTCCCTCCACCATGTAGCAGGCCAGGGTAAAGGGAGCGCCTCCGAAGCCGATCAGCGGCACCCGGCCATCAAGGGCCACCCGCAGGCGCTTGATGATCTCCGGCACGTAGGGGACCGCCTCGTTCATGTTTTCGGGCACCTTCAGCGCATCGATATCGGCCGCGGTGCGGACCGGGTTTTCGAAGACCGGGCCGGGAACGAAATCGAGCTTCATTCCCATCGGCTCGATCGGCGTCAGGATGTCGGAGAAGAGGATCGCCGCGTCAGGACCCAGGATGTCGATCGGCTGGATGGTGACTTCGGCCGCTCGCGGAGGATCCTTGCACAGGTCGAGAAATGTTCCGCCGCCCTGGGCGCGGACCGCCTTGTATTCCTTGAGATAACGGCCGGCCTGGCGCATCAGCCAGACGGGAACGTAATCGGTGGGCTGTCCCCAGCAGGCTTTTAAAAAAGTGTATTTGGTGGACATGTCGGTTGATCCTCCCTGGATATTGATTCGAAACGGAGGGGCGAATCTTGTATTCGCCCAGGGCGCACACGGGGGTGCGCCCGTACATGGTTCATTTATTCGTCATCGGTCATCGTAGGGGCAGACCCCTGTGTCTGCCCGGTCTGGTTGCCAACGAAAGGGCAGGCACAGGGGCCTGCCCCTACGGAATTCGGGAAAATTACCGTAGGGGCGAATCTTGTATTCGCCCGGTTTTTCGGGTATGCGCACAAGGGCGATCACAAGGATCGCCCCTACATGGTTATTCCGATGCGTTCGCGGCGGCTTCTTCTTCCATGCGTTTGAGTGTCCGCTTGGGGAAGTAAGTGCAGAACGGCTCCTCCTGCATGTAGTCGCCGTAGACCGCGTCGGCGCGGGCCCGGCATCCGCCGCAGACGTTGACAAACTCGCATTCGCCGCATTTGCCCTTGAATTTGCTCGAATCGCGCAGTTCGTTGAAGACCTTCGAATTGAACCAGAGATCCTTGAACGGAACCTGTTTGACGTTTCCGACCGACGAATGGAAATAGGAGCACGGTTTGAGGTTGCCGTAGCAGTCGATCAGGCAGATCGACTGGGCGGCGATGCACCCCTTGCCTCCGCCGGTGGAGAAGGAGAGGCTGCGCCGTTCGAAATTGACGCCCTCGGCCTTGGCCATCTGCGGCACGATCCGGTAGTAGTGCGGCGCGCAGGTGGGGCGCATGAGGATGTCGTCATCCTCCCGCTCCTGCTTTTCCTGCTGGTAATGCCACTTGAGGATCTCCTCGTAATCTTCTTTGGAGATCAGTTCGCTCATGATCTCTTCTCCGCGGCCTGTCGGGACGATCATGAACATGTACCAGGCCGTGGCGCCAAGGCTTTTGGCCAGGCGGAAGGTTTCGGCGATATTGTGCTGGTTGCGCTTGGTGAAGGAGGAGTTGATCAGGAACTTGATGCCGTTGCGCTTGAGCGTTTCGGCGCCGCGGATAGTTCCCTCGAAAGCGCCGGGGCAGTTCCGGAAGTTGTCGTGCACCTCGGCGTTGGAGCCGTCGAGGGAGAGGGAGACCATCTTGATGTCGGCCTCCTTCATCTTCGCGCACACTTCGTCGGTGATCAGGGTCCCGTTGGTGGCCATGCACATGCGCAGGCCTTTCCCTGTTCCGTATCGGGCAATATCGAAGATATCCTCGCGCATAAGAGGCTCTCCGCCCGAAAGGACCATCACCGGTTTGGATATCTCGCAGATATCGTCGATGAGCTTGAAAGCCTCTTCCGTGGTAAAGTCCCCTTCGGCGGCACTCATGTCCGAGGAGCAGCGACAATGCACGCAACTGAGGTTGCAGCGCTGGGTCGACTCCCACGCCAGCCACTTGGGGATGTATTCTTCCTGTTGAACAGTCATTCCGACTCCTTGAATAGATAATCGACCGAGAACCTGATCCATACCTTCCTGCAAGAATTCTACCGCATCAATTTACACTATTTTACCCCTTGAACACAAGGAGGGAGGTCGAGTTTCTGCAAAATCCGTCGGCGATATCGACGGTCATTCCGGTCATTTGACTGGAAAAATCTACCCATGCCCCTTCGATACCGGGAAAAGCATGATAGAATTTCAACTGATCCAAGGAATAAGGACGATTTCAGAAACCTTTTTCGGATAGGGAGGTCGAAAATGGTCAGGACGATATTTTCCCGTCTCGTGTTCACCATGATTCTGGCAACCGCTTTCATGCTGAACGGATGCGCGCCGGCCGAGATAACGGCCTCATGGAAATCTCCGGAATACCAGCGCGGCGAGATCCGTTCTTTCCTCGTCGTGGGCATCTCGAAAAACGAAACCGCTCGCCGCACCTTCGAGGATGCCATGACAAGCCGGCTGGAACAGTACGGCATCGAAGCGGAGCCGGGCTACCGCACTATTTCCTCTGACGAGTTGGCTGACAAGAAAAGCATGAACAAACTGGTGGAGAGTCGCGAGGCCGGAGGCGTTCTGATCTCCCGCATCGTCGATTCTCACACCGAGGAAGTCGTCATGCCCGGAAGAACCACCGCCTACAATGACTGGCCCTACTATTGGCGCCGCAGTTACTGGTCGGGAATCGATCCTTATCGCGGTTGGTATCCCTACTACCGAAGAAGTTATGACATCACCCACGAGCCTGCCCGGGTTTCGCGTGTGGAAATCGTCACCATTGAAACGACACTTTACAGCGTCGAGACCAACGAGCCTGTCTGGTCGGTGAGGGCGGAAATGAGGTCGGAAGGAAAGTTGGGTTCGCGGATCGAACGTTTCACCGATCAGCTGATCGACAATATGGTGGACAAAGGCGTAATCTGATTGTCCGACGTGGTAGAGGGACCGAAAAAAGACAGGGCGGACCCGAAAAGGCCCGCCCTGTCTTTTTTCATTGTCGCCGCCGGCAGGTTCAGCCGCTGACGGCATCTTCCTCTTCCTTTTCCTCGGCGTTTTCTTCAGCCGGGAAAAGTTCGTCGAAAATCGCCTTGACGGTTGTGATACGATCAGCCCGCCAGGCGTTGCTTCCGCAGAAGACCAGGCCGGTATCCGTATCGCCGCGCTGTGCGCGGTCGAGGGCATGGACTACGCAGAAGCGTTCCTGTTTCTCTTTATAGAGACATTTTTTGAGGCATCCGGAGGGACAGCGGACTCCGAGACTGACGTCGCGCTGGCGAATCGCATCGATATTTTCGCAAATCGCCCGGCCCGGCAGGCCGGCCGGACTCATGATCAGGCCGATATCTTCCGGCGTGCAGTCGAGGTAAGCCTGCTTGAAGGCATCCGAAGCGTCACACTCTTCAGTTGTCACGAAGCGGGTCCCCATCTGTACGCCGTCAGCTCCCTCTTCCAGAGCGTGGAGCAGATCGGAACGGTCCCAGATGCCGCCGGCGGCGATCACCGGTACGTGCACGTCGTATTTCTCATGGAAATAGTCGCGCACAGCTCTGACGGTGGCATATTGGTCGTATTCGCCCGTGCCGATGTTCTCAAGTTTTTCACCCAGATGCCCGCCGGCCGTCTCCGGGTCTTCGACCACGACGGCGTCGGGCAGCCGGTCGTAGCCGCGGTGCCATTTGCGGGCGATGAGTTCAGCCGCCTTGAGAGAGGATACGATCGGCACGATCGCCACATCCGGCCACTCTTCGGTCAGTGCCGGGAGATTGAGAGGCAGACCGGCTCCGCAGACGATTATCTTGGCACCGGCGGCGCAGGCGGTCCGGACCATGTCGTCGAAATTGGTTGTCGCCACCATGGTGTTCACGCCGATGATGCCGTCGGGGGCGATTTCGTAGGCCTTGCGAATTTCGTCGCTCAACGCTTCGGGGTCGGCGCTGAAATAGTTGCTGCCGTCGTAGTGGGGGCTGTTCAGGCCCAGTCCGGCACAAGCCACCAGGCCGATACCGCCGTTGCGTGCCACGTGGCCGGCCAGATTCCCTCCGGATATGCGCACTCCCATGCCGCCCTGGATCACAGGGTAGGTGGCCGTGTGCTTTCCTATAGTCAGTGAATGAGACATGCTGAACACTCCTTTTGTGATGCAATTGTTACTGGAGTCATTTTAACAGTGTCGCGGCGGCGGAGATGTAATAGTTCTGTAAAATCCCCTCTTGTCCCCAATGTCTGAGGATGGTAAAGAAGAAGCATGAAATTGCTGCGCACCTTCATCAATCCCCTTATCGTATTTATCGGCATCCAGCTCCTCTGGATCGTGCTGGTGGTCTTCTGGATCAATTGGTTCGTGGGCAGCCACAAGAAGGTACGGGAACTGGCGGAAAAATACAGTCCCGAACTGCTGGAGGACGGGGTCAACTGGTTCATTCTCGCCGAAGGCCTGGTTCTGCTCGTGGC
>JAWOCM010000042.1:0-40334 GCA_046483795.1 Desulfuromonadales bacterium
GTCAGATTGTACTGGTTCTGCGCGAAACTGTTCATGAGCTGGATGTTGTAGTCCGTGCCGATGACGAAGATCGGCTCGGGGATGCCGTCGATGATCTTTTGAAGAAAGGATCGTTCCTCCTCGAGGGCCAGGGTTGCTTTTCTGCGTTCGGTGACATCGCGGAAGATGCCCCGGGTGGCTACTGCCTGACCCTTCTCGTCCACAATGGCGTTGCAGTGCCCCTCCAGAAAAATTTTCCGCCCGTCCCTGGCGATGAAGGTGGTTTCCATGAGGCCGATATCTTCGCCGGCGAGCAGTTGCTGAAAGGCGATACTGCAGTGCTCGGCGCAGTCGGAGTCGATAAGATCGAAAAGGTTCAGATCGGCCACTTCCTCCAGGGAGTAACCGAGAGCGCTGCGCCAGGCGCGATTGGTCATAAGGATGGAGCCTTCCGTGCTGACGCTCTGGATCAGGTCGCTGGCATTGTCGACGAGATCGCGATAGCGCTCCTCGCTGTTGCGAATCTGCGTTTCGACACGGCAGCGTTCGGCGATTTCGCGATGGAGTTCGTCCCTTGAGGCGGTCACCTGTTTGAGGTTTTTGGCCATTTCGTCGAAGTTCCGTGAGAGCAGACCGATTTCATCCCGGCGAGGCAGCGCCACCTCGACGTCGAGATTGCCCGCGCCGATCGCCTGCGCTCCGCGTTGAAGTTGGCGCAGAGGATTGGCGATGGAGCGGTAGACGAAAAGCGCCAGAAGCCCGCCGCACAGTGAGGCTCCAATGGAGATGACAAGGGTGAGAGTCCGGAGGCGTCCGATCGATGCAAAAGCTTCAGTCTTATCGATTGCGGTCACCAGACCGAGGTTCACAGACGGGATATGCCGCCATGCGGCGACGATTTCAGTGCCGAGGCAGTTCAGGGCAAAGCCGCGCCCGTTGCGTCCCTGAACGGCCTCCTGCATCGGATGCTGTCCGGGCGCGAAGGGTTTTTCGCTGCCCAGACGCAACTCTTCAGCGGGTTTGGAAGACAAGAGGTTGGTGTAGGTGGTGGACGAGAGTTTTTTGCCCACCACGGTTCTGCCCGATTCGCCCAAACCAGTGTTGCCGGATATCATGTCCTTAAAGGTCTCAAGGGAGACTTCCAGAGCTATCATGCCGACCAGGGAACCCTCTTCGTCACGGATGGGACGACTGATAAAGATGCTGTAGGGGAGGTTCGGGATGATTCGCGTGACGCAGTTGCCGCTCCCCGCCGCTGCAGTTGACTGCCGAAGCTCTTCGGGAAGCCGGGTGCCGATACACAGCGTCTCGTGCGTTTTGTTGGACATATAGACCACGTCCAGGCGGTCATTGGTCAGGACGATGTCTTCCACGTCGAGAAGGGGGTGCAGATGGGCCAAATGGCGATCAAGGGAGTCTCTGATGTTTTCGATCGCGGCCGGTGAGCGAAGCCCTCCCTTCTCCTCAAAGGATTCCAGCTCCCGGTGCAACAGCGGGATAGGGCGCACTTCGTTAAGTGCGCGGCGTTTCCCGGCAACGTAACTCTCTATCTTCTGCCTCTTCATATCGGCGATCACGGCCAGGGAGTCGAGTGAACTGCTGGTCAGGGAGTCTTTGGCGGTGACAAAGGCGATATAGCCGATGGTGGCGCTCGGGAGGATAATCAGGGCAAGGAATGTCAGGAGAAGCTTGTTTCTGATAGACAAAGTGAGATCCTTGGGCTTCTGGTGGAAAAGTATTGCCTAACTTTCTGTCTGGGAACATGCAGGATCCATTCCCCCATAGTTTCCGAGCAAAGAACAACAATGCCACATTATTATATTGGCGACACCCAAACAAGGGAATTATGACCATCTGTCGCAAGGATAGGCACTGACTGAAGGACTGCTCAAGTTTCGGATTGCATAGTAACAAAGGCCGGTATAGCGACGGTGGCTGAGCGCTCAAAGCGAGAGTTCGACGAACGCCGATCTTTTTGATCTGCAGGAAGATGGGACAAGGGGGGCGGGAGCGCGAGAGTCAGTCGGTGGCAGGGCTGTCGCGTGCCTCGAGCAGATTGCACACTGCCCTCCAGAGACGGAATTTGCTGAGCAAGCCGGGGTCGAGATCGACATGTGCCAGGCCATCGACCAGATAGAGCTCGACCTGGTCTTCCGGCACGGCTCCCGCCAGGGCGACGCTTTGGGTGTAGGGAATGATATCGTCATCGAAACCGTGAACGATTATGAGATCAGCGTGCAGTTTCGAAAAATCCTTGCTGGCCAGATCGAGGCGCTCCAGGTCGGACAGGATCGAAGGGGGAAGGTCCTTTTTCAGTTCCTCGACCATCGCAGGATCCCGGTTGGTGATGAAGCGGTAAACTCGTCTTCCTTCGGCGCCCAGCTGGGCGACCAGATCGTCGAGCGGGGCCTCGAGATCGTTCTTTTTGCGCTCGGCCATCGCGCGCAGCAGTTCCCGGTCGCGAGGATTGTTCAGCCGGTCGATGTTGCTGAGAACGAATATCCATTTGCCGTAGGCATTCGGTTGCCGGTGGAGGAGCTCTCCCTCTTTTTCATAATAACCGGTAGTGAAGAAAGTCAGCACTTCGTCAAGGCTGTAGTAAGGGCCCACGGCAAAAAAGAAATTGACCTTCGGTCCTGTCTCGGGGTCGAGGGCAACGAGCAGGCCCGGACCGGCCGCGTAACTGAAGGCGAAGATACCCGCTCTTCCCTCCGGGGTCAGTTCGGGGCGTCGGGACAGCCAGGAGAAAAGATCATTAATTTCTTCGATGTTGCCGGAGTTGACCTTGAGATTTTTCAAGCTGGGAAGATCAGGAACAAGGACCGCGAAGCGGGCCCGCGCCAGGCTTTTGGCAAAGGACACCAGCCGGGGATCGTTCTTGCCCCCTTCCGCCGCGCCCGGGACGAGAAGCAGGCCGGCCTTGACCGGTTCGTCAGGCAGGTAGAGGTCGACCATGTATCGGTTTTGGTTTATTTCCAGGCTCTGCTGTTGTCGCTGAGGCGTCGGAGTGATTTCCTTCAGTCGGCTCGGTCCCTCGCCAGTGGCGATGTCCGAGAGCACAAGGAACGCTTCCCTGCCACGGCTCGTACAGCCTTGCAGACAGAGCAGGCACAACAGGAACAGAGCTCCGATTCGGCAATATCCGGAGGGTCGCAAGGGCTTGGTTGAGCGGGCAGGCGAGAGATCCATGGAAGCGAAAACGGTCAGAAAAATCCCGCCGATGGATTTCCAGAGCATAACGGATATTCCCTTTGAGCTGAAAACAGGGATGCCAGGTTACCTGAATTCTGCCATTTTTTGCACAGAAAACAAGTGTCATGCGCCCGGTGTGGCTGTCGGCAAATCGGTACTCAGTCGGGAGGCGCAGGCAGCTTTAAAAAACAACTATATTTCATTTATTCACATAAATAATTCATTGCATTAAAACGAATAAAATGGTTAAATCCGGTCCTTATAATAAGAAAAAAACTATAAAGAATGCTTCTTCATCGCACATTCCCGGGCCATACCTGCTTCAATGCCCTTGCGGGTGCCGGAAGCGAAGTGGGAGCCGGTGTTTATGGGCAAGGGGGAAAGGTCCGCAACTTTCAACGAGCCTCCTTCGAGAGAGCTCTTCCGGGAGGCAGCCCGTCGGGGACCGAAAGGCCCAGGGGTGATGCAGTGGTTCTTCACCGGGCAGGTGGAGCCTCGCGGAGTGTGTATTTTCCGAGAAAGGGAGTCCGCATGATCAAGTCGCAGCGAAATGCAGAGATGTTGGTTACAGGGATGCTGGACCCGGTCTTTCAGGTTGCCGGAGTCGGATTGGCCGTGCTCGATCTCGAGGGGTGTTTTTTGCGCGTCAATACAGCGCTGGAGGGGTTGCTCGACATATCAGAACCGGACTTGCTCGGAAGTCCTGTGTTTCATTACTGCACGCCGAGCGATGCAAACAGCTGTTTCGACATGATTCAGGAACTCTCAATGACCGAGGAGGGGGTGCAGTGTCAGGAGCTCAGCCTGAATACTGCAAAAGACGAACCTCTCTGGGTTCATGTGACCGCAAGCCTTCTCGATGATGACGAGACTCTGCCCGCCTGTATTGTTCTGACCATCCATGATTCATCCGATTATTTCGAACTGCTGGAAGATATGTAAGCTCCCTGCGTCGGTGCCCTTCTGCCCTTTTGCGCAGGGCAGAGAGTCTTGCCGGTTCAGATGAGGCCGTGAAGGGGCCCGCCCTTTTGGCCGAGTTCGTCGACGCGCCTCTCTATCGCCTGATCGTCGATAAGGGGCGGTGCGTGGTGCGGTTTGCGGCGGGCGTCGATGACCATTGCTCCGTGGCACCCCCAATGCTTGGCATGGGTAAAGCTGCCGATGCCGTAAATGTCGACAGCGGGATTGGAGCGGGTGAAGGTCGTCCAGAGGAAATTATTCAGGGTTCGGGCGGTGAACTCGCTGTCGTCGGCTATGACCACCATGGGGCAGGCGTTTACAGCTGCATCGACGGGAACAGCGTTGCAAAAGGCTTCGATGTGCTCGTCAGGGATTCCTCGTCGCGTTTCGCAGGGTGGCCCCTTGATGACCAGTACGCCGGGAAGGGCCAGGCGCGGTTCTGAAAAGCCCCTTGGCAACGTCAGTTCCGCGGGAACTTTGGTGGGAAGTGATCGTCTTTTCTCTCCTGCAGCGGCAACGACTACCTTGGACCCCTCGTTGAGGGCGGTGCCGGAGTAGTCGAGAGTGTCGATGGTGGTGCAGGTCTGAAAGTGGAGATCGGTGCGCAAGTCGATGCGCTCCAGTATGTGGCACAGGAAGTCGTCGATATCGTGCAGATCGAGTTTGGGGTTGTCCTCGCGGGCGCCGATGAAAAGATATTTGGCCAGAGAGAGCTGACCTTGTCCGAGAATGGCGTTGCCGAGAGTCAGGAGTTCCTGCGGGCGGCGGGACTCGGCATAGGGAACGTACCGCTCGCTGCCCATCGCCAGCAGCAGGGGATGTACGCCGGCGGCGTCGACGGCATGGATCTGGTGTACGCCGGGGATGACGGTGGGGATGAGCGGGCCTGTCAACTCGTGGATAAAGGCGCCGAAAGTGGTATCCTCCTGCGGCGGTCGTCCGACCGTGGTAAAAGGCCAGATCGCCTCGGGACGGTGGTAGACGCGGTCCACCTTGAGAACGGGGAAGTCGTGGGCGAGGCTGTAGTAGCCCAGATGGTCGCCGAAAGGCCCTTCCGGTTTGAGCTGCGCGGGGTCGACGGTACCGCAGATGCAGAAGTCGGCCTCTGCCGGGATCGGAAGCAGTCCGTCAGGGGTTGTCATGGGGATGCGATGACCGCCGAGAAGTCCTGCGAAGGCGAGCTCGGGCATCCCTTCGGGCAGGGGCATCACCGCCGCCACCGTCATCGAGGGCGCTCCGCCGACGAAGATATTGACGCGAAACGGTTCGTCCCGTTCCATGGCCTCGGCATGATGGGCCCCGATGCCACGATGTATCTGGTAGTGCAGGCCGGCTTCTCGGTCGGGTTCATACTCGCCGCCGGAGATCTGGACGCGGTACATGCCGAGGTTGCTGTGGCGCAGCCCGGGGCGTTCGGCGCTCTCCGAGTAGACCTGTGGAAGGGTGATGAAGGCGCCGCCGTCCTGCGGCCACGATTTGAGTTGCGGCAGTTCGCTCAGCCGCGTCTGGCAGTTGAGGACCGGCCCGCGCCGTACTTTTTTCGGAAGAAGAGTCACGGCGCCGGGAAGGACGGCCGGCAGATTCCAGGGCCGACGCAGGCTTTCCGCAGGATTGACCTTCAGGGCGACGAGTTTTTCAATGGTGGCGAGTGTGTCCCTGAATATCCAGCGCGTCCGATCCAGCGTACCGAAAAGGTTCCCGAGCATGGGGAAACGGCAGTCTTTGACATTGGTGAAGAGAAGCGCAGGACCCTCGGCCTGATAGACGCGGCGCTGGATTGCGCCGATCTCCAGTTCGGGATCGACAGGGTGATCGATGCGAACGAGGCGCCCGGAGGCCTCGAGATCGCGGACGCAGTCGGCAAGTGTTCGGTATCCCATAATAGCTGCCTTCTCCGTGGAGGGTGTTTGCCCTTTTATACGGGATGAAGGCCGACAAGGCAACCTTTACGAGGAACGCCGGTCTCTTCCCCTGACGATCTGGTAAACCGCAGAAAAGTCCAGATCCCCGCTGCCTGCGGCCAGAGCCCTTTTGAACTGTTCATTTGCTGAAGCGGCGGCGAAGAGCGGCTGTCCGGACTCATCGCCCAGTGCGACGGCAAGGCGCATGTCCTTCTGCATGTGCTTGAGGGGAAAATTGACAGTGTAGTCCTCCTTGAGCATGTTCGGCCCCTTGATCTGGAACATCGGATTGGCCAGGGCGCCGTTCTGCAGCACGTCGATCAGCTGTTCGGGGTCGAGCCCCGATTCTTCGGCCAGTGCCAGCCCTTCGCTGAATGCAGTCATCATACTGCCCATGACCATGTTGACGACAAGCTTCATCTGGGCTCCCCGGCCCGCCTCCCCCAGGTAAAAGGATTTTTTTGCGATGACGGAAAAGATCTTCTCCGCCTCGCTGTAGAGTTTGCTGTTCCCGCCCGCCAGAACGACCAGAGTCCCATCCTCGGCAGGTTTTTTGCTCCCCGAAACGGGAGCTTCGAGAAAGCGTCCGCCCTTGTCTTCGACAGCTTCGGCGATCTGCTGAGGGGTGTGCGGGTCGACGGTAGAAAGATCTATGTAGGACTTTTCGGGCGCCATCGCCTGACAGACACCGTCCTCGCCGAAGAAAACGGAATGGGCTGCCTCGGGATCGGCAAGCATGGCGAGGGTTATGCCGCTGTGTTCCGCGACTTCACGCGGAGTATTCTCCGCCCGTGCCCCCTTGTCGAGCAAGGGCTTGAGTTTGCTCGGCGTTCGATTCCAGACGCGCAGTTCATATCCGGCATCGAGCAGGCGGTGAGCCATTGCCGTTCCCATGATGCCGGTCCCTAAAAAACCGAGTGTTTGCATACTGATCCTCCCTGAAAATTGTCCGGCAAGACATTCAAAAGTCCCCTGATCGAGAGGAAGAGGACGGCCTCGCTCATGTTCGTTTGTTACCGCTCGTCCAGCAGTCGTCTCTGCAGAAGAGCGTTCTGCCGGGCTGCCAGACGCAGGCCGTCGGAGATGGTCGGATAGACGTGAATCGTTTCCGCCAGATCGTGAACAGTCAGACCAAAGCGCACTGCCAGTGTCGCTTCGTGGATGATGTCCGCGGCTCTTGGCGCCAGCATCTGCAAGCCGAGAACCCGGCCGGTCCCCTCTTCGGCGCAAAGAACGATGCCTCCCTTGCGTCCGCCCATGACATGGGCCTTGGCGACTTCGTGCAGATCGGTCCATGTTTCGACGGCTTTTATCCCCTGCTCACGGGCTCCTTCGGAAGTGATGCCGACGGTAGCAAATTCGGGGTCGACGAAAATCGCCATCGGCGTTTGACGGTGATCGACTTCGGCCTTGGCTTGCGGGTGGAGCATGTTTCGCACGGCGACTTCGGCTTCTTGAGCGCCGGCGGGAGCGATCAGCGGGGGCCCGGTGACATCGCCGGCGGCCCATATGCCATCGGCAGCGGTACGCATATGGCGATCGGTCTTGATGAACCCCGAAGGATCGGTTTCGACACCGGCCTTTTGCAGTCCGATATCCTCCGTTGCAGGGGCGGTACCGACAGCAAGCATCAGCCTCTCGGCGCGAAGTACACGCTCCCGGCCCGCCACGAGGGTCTCGAGAACCACCTCCGATCCATCCTGCGCCACTCTCTGCGTCTCGGCTTCGAAGAGCATGTCGATGTTTTCATCGGCAAGGATCTCGACGAAGAGGTCTGTCAGCCGCGTGTCGAATTCCTTGAGCAGTCTCTCGCCGCGCTCCAGTATGGTCACCCGAGTCCCGAAGCGGGAAAACATCTGCCCCATCTCCAGGGCGATGACGCCGCCGCCGATGATCAGCATCGATTCGGGAAAACAGGGCAGGTGCATGGCGGAGAAGCTGGTCAGGTAGTTCACCCCGCTCAGCCCGGGTATGTCCAATGTTCGGGGGTACCCGCCGCAGGCGATGAGGAAGCGTTCGGCTTCGACGGTCTGTGAGCCGACAAGCATTTCCCGGGGGGAGAGGAAACAGCCGTGGCCTCTCAGCACATGGATGTTCGGTTCGTTGTCGAGGACATCCTGGTAGTGTTCCCGCCGCAAGATCGTCACGGCCTGACGCTTCACCTCCATGAGCCGTTTGAAGTCCGGAGGGGCGGTATCCAGGTTAAGGCCGAAGCTCGGTCCCCGTCGGGCGGCGAAATAATCTTCAGCCTTGTCGATCAGGGTCTTGCTCGGAATGCAACCCCAGTTGACGCAGGTTCCGCCGAGCTGGCTCTGTTCCACCATCAGAACGCTGGCGCCGTCGCCCACTGCATGCAAGGCGCCGGCGAAGGCGGTGGTACCCGATCCGAGTACGACAAGGTCGTAGCTGCTGCTCATTTGGTGCCGGTTTCCTTCCAGGTGCTCAGGATGTTGTCCTCAAGCCACGGAAAGCTCCCGTCGAGGGTTTCGCGGGCCAGCTTGTAGGCTTTCGAATCGTCGTTGAAGTAGATGTCGTGATGCAGTTTTTTCAGGCGCCGCCGGGCCTGGAGGCAGAAAAGGTCAGCAATCCTTTCCGCGCCGCGTTCGGCATCTGTCGAAGTGGCTCTCGCGAGAACGGCGGTCATGGCGAAGAGTTCGGCGCCGCTTTCGACCAGCCGGCCGAGAATCTTCTGTTTGCGCTGCAGCCCGCTCTGGTAGAGAACCATCATGTGGAACAGATCTCGGGCAAGGCGGCGCGAGGCGCGTTCGACGAATCGCAGGTGGCGGGCCAGCGGTTTCGGCAAGGTCACCCCTTCAGGATTGCCAAAACGCGGCAGCCAGAGCTTCGGATACCAGAGCGAATAGAACTTGGCGGCGCCGACAAAGTCCATCTTTTTCGATGTGGCGCTCATGCCCGAGACCTTCAGATGCGGATCGAGGGCCTCGCGGGCGATGAAGAGTCGCATGATCTCACTCGTTCCCTCGATGATCAGATTGATCCGGGCATCGCGCATAAGGCGCTCCATGGGAATGGGCTGCTCGCCTCGGCCCCCCAGGGATTGGGCGGTTTCGTAGCCCCGGCCGCCCCGCACCTGAAGAGCCTCGTCGGCGCAGCGCCACATCGCTTCGGAGCAGAACATCTTGGCCATGGCCGCTTCCAGGCGGATGTCCTGTTCTTCCTGATCGGCCTGTATCGAGGTGAGCCAGGTCAGGCTCTCGACGGCATAGATGTCGGTGGTTATACGAGCGATCTTGGAAGCGACCGCTTCATGATGACCGACAGGGGCTCCCCACTGCTCCCGTTCATTGGCCCACTGCCGGATCATCGCCAGGGATTGTTTCATCGCCCCGCCACCGGCAGCGGGCAGAGTCAGCCGCCCGGTGTTGAGGGTGCTCAGGGCCAGCCCCAGCCCTTTGCCGATCTTGTGGACGATATTCTCTTTGGGAACCACGACGTTCTCGAACTTCAGCAGACCGTTATTGATCCCCTTCAGCCCCATGAAGTCGCAGCGAAATTCCGGAGAAAATCCCTCAGAATCGCCTTCGACGATGAATGCAGTGATCTCCGGTCGGTCAGCCTCGAGGGCGTTGGTGCGTGCCATGACGATGAGAATATCGGCGATGGGCCCGTTGCTGATCCAGAGTTTTTCGCCGTTGATCACATATCCCTCTCCGTCCGCAGTGGGGACGGCGGTGGTCTTCATGCTCGCCGGGTCGGAGCCCACATCCGGTTCCGTGAGCGCGAATGCACTGATTTCTCCCTTGGCCAGACGAGGCAGATACTTCTTTTTCTGTTCCTCGGTGCCGAACATCTTGAGCGGCTGAGGCACGCCGATGCTCTGGTGGGCCGACAACATGACCGCCGTGTTTGCGCAGTGACTGGCGATCAGTTGTATGATCCGGTTGTAGTTGACCTGTGACATGCCCAGACCGCCATATTCCTCGGGGATCTTGATGCCGAACAGCCCCATTTCGGCCAGGCCGGTGAAAACCTCCCGGGGAATCTCCTTGTTTTCGTCGATTTTGTCGGCATCGACTTTGTCCTCGAGAAAAGCTTTGACTTCGACCAGCTTCTCGTCTCCCCTGGCCTTGTCTTCGGGATCCTGCCCGGGAAAGGGGAAAACGAGGTCAGTGTGCAGCCTGCCCATGAAAAGTTCCCCTACGAAGCTCGGCTTTTGCCAATCCTTTTCCCTTGCCGCCTCGGCGACTTCCAGGGAACGTTTCTCTTCGTTGCTTTGTCTGGCCATATGATCTTCTCCTGTCAGTGAGATAGAATTCAATTTTATAAAATAATAACATGACTTTACCCAGCTGCATCCGGTTTTCGCTATGTCAGGGACAGGAAAGAAAGAGAAGGCATTTCCTTTCACTTAATTCCTATAAGATGGTTTTTTAGGGGGCGGGACTGGCCAAAACACATTGCTTTTAGCGTCTTTGTGTGCTAAACATCGCGACATTAACAATATCTTTTTGTTCTATTATCAGGAGGATTGATCATGAAAAAGCTGCTTTTGCTGGCTTTTGTTGTATTGCTGGCTACAATAACACCTGGATTCGCCGCCCCGATCGGACCGCTCGCAACGATGGACGATAAAGGCCTTTTCTACGGCATCGGTTATTCCTATGTCGACACCGATTGGGAGCCTGAAACCGAAGGCTCGACTTTTTACAGTGCAGAAAACCTTGAAACGCAGCAGCATCAAGTGCAGGTGCACCTGGGCCTGAATTTCGCAAAAGGCTGGAGCGCCTATGTCGGCGGCGGATTGTCCACGATCAAGGCCGAAAATGCCTACCGCACCTCCAGTGCCGATGCCGATGCAGGAGCCGACTTCAATCCCGACGCGTTCGAGGATGATTTCTCGCCCTATGGAACAGCCGGTTTTCATGGCGCACTCTACGACGGCCGTACTCTTGACGTCGGATTTTTTGCCCAGGTGAATTACCATTCCGAATTTGAGGACGAGATTGTAAGCACAGGCGATCTGGGATCTGGGACAGAATCCTTCCGTGAGAACTTTAAGCTGGAGATGGAATGGGACGGCGTTGCCGGTCTGCTTCTCCAGGGCGAACTGGAAGGGGCCCTGCTATACGGAGGACCGATTTTCTACACCTCGAAAGCTGACGCCGAAAGCGTGATCACTGGCCAGATATCCGGGATATCGAGAACAAGAACGGAGGTCGAAGAGAGCGAAAGCGTCGGTGCAGTTGCCGGTGTCCGATGGATGCTGAAGAATGACGTTTCGCTGGATCTGGAACTCCAGAAACGCAGCCAGCTTAATGTTGGCTTGACGCTCAATAAATATTTTTGAAGCATGAAAGAGATACAAACAAAAGGCGGCGCTTCGAAGCGCCGCCTTTTGATTAGCCTCCCCGCACCGCAAGCTCCTGCTTTTCCAACGCCAGCATCCGGTCCCGCAGCTCAGCCGCCTTTTCGAAATCCAGGTCGGCCGCAGCGGTGAGCATCTCCTTTTTGACCCGCCCGATCTCTTTCTTCAGTTCTCTGGGGCTCTTCCACTCGGCCTCTTCCTCGGCGACCAGCGGCAGTTCCACGTAATCCTGTTCGGAGATATCCTCGAGGATGGAGCGCAGGCTCTTCTTGATGCTCTGTGGCGTGATGCCGTGTTCCTCATTGTAGGCGAGCTGGGTTTCCCGGCGCCGTGCGGTCTCGTCGATGCAGGCCTGCATGGATCGGGTGATGCGGTCGCCGTACATGATCACATGGCCATCGACGTTGCGGGCGGCGCGTCCGCAGGTCTGGATCAGGGAGCGCTCCGACCGCAAAAATCCCTCCTTGTCTGCGTCGAGGATGGCCACCAGGCCGACCTCCGGGATGTCGAGCCCTTCGCGCAGCAGGTTGATGCCGATCAGTACGTCGAATTTACCCCGTCGCAGGTCGCGGATGATCTCCATGCGCTCCATGGTGTCGATATCCGAGTGGAGATAGCGGACGCGGATGCCGAGCTCCTCGAGGTAGCCGGTGAGGTCCTCCGACATGCGCTTGGTCAGGGTGGTGGCGAGAATGCGGTAGCCCGATTTGGCCGTCTTGTGAATCTCCTCGATCAGATCGTCGACCTGTTCGGTTGCGGGGCGCACTTCGATCGGAGGGTCGACCAATCCTGTCGGGCGAACGATCTGCTCGACCACCACGCCATCGGCCTTTTTCAGTTCGTAGTCGGCCGGGGTGGCGGAGACGTAGACCGTCTGCGGTTGGTGGTCGGTGAATTCCTCGAACATCAGGGGCCGGTTGTCGAGGGCGCTGGGAAGGCGGAAACCGTAGTTGACCAGGGTCTCTTTGCGTGAGCGGTCCCCGCGGTACATGGCTCCGACCTGACTGACGGTGACGTGGCTCTCGTCGATGACCATCAGCCCGTCGTCAGGCAGGTAGTCGAGCAGGGTGGCCGGCGGTTCACCGTGCCTGCGGCCATCGAGGAAGCGCGAATAGTTCTCTATCCCCTGGCAATAGCCCATCTCTTCGATCATTTCGATGTCGAACATGGTCCGCTGTTCGAGACGCTGTGCCTCGACAAGCTTGTTCTCGCTCCGGAATTGCTGCAGCTGCTGCTGCAGTTCGTCCTGGATCTCCTTGACCGCCCTTTCGAGCGTCGGACGGGTGGCGACATAGTGGCTTGCCGGAAAGATGGAGGTGCGGCCGATGCGATCGATCACCCGGCCGCGCACCGGATCGATTTCGCTGATCGTTTCGATCTCGTCACCGAAGAACTCGATGCGGATGGCCAGTTTCTCCTCATAGGCGGGGAAGATCTCGACGCTGTCGCCGCGCACCCTGAAGGTGCCGCGGTGAAAGTCGACGTCGTTTCTGGTGTACTGGATTTCCACCAGGCGCTTGAGCAGTTCGTTACGATCCAGCTCCAGCCCCTCTTCGAGGCCGACGATCATGCCGTAATAGGCTTCGGGCGAGCCGAGACCGTAAATGCAGGAGACACTGGCGACGATGAGCACGTCGCGGCGGGTGAGCAGGCTGCGGGTGGCGCTGTGGCGCAGCTTGTCGATCTCCTCGTTGATCGAGGAATCCTTTTCGATAAAGGTGTCGGTCGTCGGGACGTAGGCTTCCGGCTGGTAGTAGTCGTAGTAGGAGACGAAATACTCCACGGCGTTTTCAGGGAACAACTCCTTGAACTCGCTGTAGAGTTGGGCGGCCAGGGTTTTGTTGTGGGCAAGAACCAGGGTGGGGCGCTGTACCTGAGCCGTGACGTTGGCCATGGTAAAGGTCTTGCCCGAGCCGGTGACGCCGAGCAGGACCTGGTGCCGGTCGCCGCGGTTGAGACCCTCGACCAGTTCGGCGATCGCTTCAGGCTGATCGCCGCGCGGTTCGTATTCGGTTTTCAGAACGAATCTGGCCATATAGACAGGTGCGAGGTACAAGGCACAAGGTTAAAGGTTGAAAGCGAAGGGCGGCTATTTCACCTTCCAGGTCGTGCCTTCCTTGGAGTCGAGCAGAATAATGCCCCTGTCTGCCAGTTCGTCCCGGATTTCATCGGCCCGTGCGAAATCCTTGTTCTTGCGGGCCTGCTGTCGCTCTTCGATCAGGGCCTGGATGTCCTCCGGTGTCAGGTCTGTCCCGGCAAGGGTGTTCGATTTCAGGCGTTCCAGCCATTCGACCGGGTCGCTGCCGAACAGGCCGAGGACCTCTCCGAACTTGCGCAGCTTGTCGCTGGCGTCCCGAAGCACCGCCAGGACAAGTGGACATTCGTCGAAGCGACGGATAGTGATGATGCGGTTCATGTCGCGCACCGCTTCGAACATGTGGCCGATGGCGGCGGCGGTATTGAAATCGTCATCCATCTTTTCGCAGAACCGGTCCTCGAGGACCTCGATGCGATCCATGATCTCGCGCTCCTCGGGCCGGACTTCACAGGGCAGCTGCGAGGGGAGCGGGTTCTCGGCAAGGACAGCGTCGGCCTGCTTGAGCGCTTCGTAGAAGCGACTCAGTCCGTGCCGTGCATCCTCGAGATTCTTGTCCGAGAAGTCGATCGGCGACCGGTAATGGGCGGAGAGGATGAAAAATCGCACCACCTCCGGATCGTACTGTTTCAGGATGTCGCGGATGGTGAAGAAATTGCCCAGCGACTTGCTCATTTTTTCCTGGTCGACATTGACGAAGCCGTTGTGCAGCCAGTATTTGACAAAAGGCTTGCCGCTGGCCGCTTCGGACTGGGCGATTTCGTTTTCGTGGTGGGGAAAGACCAGGTCCTTGCCGCCGCCGTGGATGTCGAAGGAATCGCCGAAAAAGCGCATCCCCATGGCCGAACATTCGATATGCCAGCCGGGCCTGCCGGGCCCCCAGGGGGAATCCCAGGAGGGCTCGTCCGGTTTGGCCGCTTTCCAGAGGGCGAAATCCATGGGATGGCGTTTCAGTTCACCCGTGGCGATACGGGCACCGGCCTGCATTTCGTCGAGGTTGCGGCCACTGAGCTTGAGATAGTCGGGATATTTCTCAACGGCAAAATAAACGTCGCCATCGGCGATATAGGCTATATCCCTGGAAAGAAGTCGTTCTATCAGGGCGATGATATCGTCGATGTGTTCGGTGGCCTTCGGCTGGTGCGTGGGTTTGGCCAGCCCGAGTGCGTCCATATCTTCGTCGAAGGCGCGAATGAATTGTTCAGCCAATTCCTTGCTTGAGATTCCCTGTTCCTGGGCACGGTTGATGATCTTGTCGTCGACGTCGGTGTAGTTGCGCACGTACTCCACGTCGTAGCCGGCGAACTTCAGATAGCGGTAGATGATGTCGAATACGATATTGGCCCTGGCATGGCCGATGTGGCAGTAATCATAGACCGTCACACCGCAGACGTACATCCGCACCCGGGGCGGATCGAGCGGTTGAAAATCTTCCTTGCGGCCGGAGAGGGTATTGTAAACGCGCAGCGGCATGAGGGGCTCCTTGTGTGCGGATCATGGGCATTTTCGGATCTCAACCCGTGAGTTCTCTGTCGAACAGTCATTTGCCGGACATTGAGGGAAGAAAAGGAAGGCCTTTTCATAGCATATAAGAGGGCCGATTTAAAGGCCTCCACGTCGTGTTGTCACCGCTGCAGGGCAGAGGATCCACCGCCTCAGTCCTTTTTCGTCATTTTCGCCCACGTATCGCGCAGGGTGACGGTCCGGTTGAAAACAGGGCGGCCCGGTTTCGAATCGATGGCATCGGCGATAAAATATCCGATCCGCTCGAACTGGAAGAGACTCTGCGGTTCGGCTGCGGACAGGCCCGGTTCGAGCTTGCAATCGGTGAGGACCTGGAGCGAGGCGGGATTGATGTAGCTGAGAAAATCGTTTTCGTCCCGCGGGTCGGCCGGATTGTCCTTGACGAAGAGTCGGTCGTAGAGACGGACTTCGGTGTCGAGAGCATGAGCGGCGCTGACCCAGTGGATGGTTCCTTTGACCTTTCGGCCGTCCGGAGATGCACCGCCGCGGCTTTCCGGATCGTAGGTGCAGCGCAGTTCGGTGACCTCGCCGCTTTGGGGATCCCTGACTATTTCGTGGCAGGTGATGAAATAGGCGCATCGCAGGCGCACTTCGCGGCCGGGAGCCAGCCGGAAGAATTTTTTCGGCGGCTCCTCCATGAAATCGTTACGCTCGATATAGATTTCCCGGGAAAAGGGGACCTTGCGGGTGCCCATCTCAGGTTTTTGAGGGTGAAGGGGAGCGTCGAATTCCTCGGTCATGTCCTCGGGATAGTTGGTAATGACGACCTTGAGCGGTTCGAGTACGGCCATGGCACGCGGCGCCTGCTCGTTGAGGTCTTCGCGAACACAGTCTTCCAGTACGCTCATATCGATCCAGCTCTCGGCCTTGCCGATGCCGATGCGATCGCAGAACGTGCGAATCGCCGGTGCAGTGAAGCCGCGGCGGCGCATACCGGCGATGGTCGGCATGCGGGGATCGTCCCAATCGCTGACATGGCCTTCGTCGACCAGTTTAAGAAGTCTGCGCTTGCTCATGACCGTAAAACCCAGATTGAGGCGGGCGAATTCGATCTGCTCCGGTTGTGCAGGGACGGGGAGATGCTCGATCAGCCAGTTGTAAAGCGGCCGGTGGTCCTCGAACTCCAGGGTGCACAGCGAGTGGGTAATATGCTCGATGGCGTCGGAAAGGGGGTGGGCGAAGTCGTACATCGGATAGATGCACCATGTCTCGCCGGTGCGGTGATGGGGGCTCTTCTGGATGCGGTAGAGCACCGGGTCGCGCATGTTGATGTTGGGGGCGGACATGTCGATCTTCGCCCGCAGGGATTTGCTCCCTTCCGTGAATTCGCCCGCGCGCATCCGGGCGAAAAGGTCGAGATTCTCCTCGACGCTGCGCGTCCTGAAGGGACTTTCCCCCCCGGCCTCTGTCAGGGTCCCCCGGTATTCGCGGATCTGCTCCGGCGTCAGATCGTCTACGTAGGCCCGGCCGTCCCTGATCAGATGAAGGGCCCATTCGTAGAGCTGTTCGTAGTAATCGGATGCATAATAAAGGTGCTCGCCCCAGTCGTAGCCGAGCCAATGGATATCGCGAATGATCGCTTCGACATACTTCCCCTCCTCCCGGGTCGGGTTGGTGTCGTCGAAACGCAGGTGGCAGCGACCGTTGTTCTCCAGAGCGACGGAAAAGTTGAGGCAGATCGACTTGGCGTGTCCGATGTGCAGATAGCCATTCGGCTCGGGCGGAAAGCGAGTGATGACGCGCCCCTCGTTTTTGCCGTCCTCGAGGTCCTTGGCGATAATATTGCGGATGAAATTGGCAGCCGGAGCTGTCTCGGTACTGGTCATGGCGAAGAAATCCTGTGCCGGGTGATTGAGTCTGTCGTTAAAGAATAGCGCAGTGAGACTTTTTTGCGAATTTTTCAAGAAGAACAACGGAGTGGGCGGAAATCCCCTCGCCCCGTCCCTCAAAACCGAGGGTTTCCGTCGTCGTGGCCTTGATGTTGATCTGATTGGTGCCGACGGCACATGCCTCTCTGATGTTCCGTCTCATCAGGTCGATGTAGGGAGCGAGTTTCGGGCTCTGGGCGATAATGGTGGCATCGAGATTGTGGAGCCGGTAGCCCCGTCGGCGTGTCAACTCCATGGCATGGCGGAGCAGGGTCAGGCTGCTGATCCCCTTGTACGCCGGATCGCTGTCGGGAAAATGCTTGCCGAGATCCCCTTCGGCGAGCGCCCCGAAAATGGCGTCGCAGATGGCGTGGAGAAGCACGTCGGCATCAGAATGACCGAGCAGACCGAGTTGGTGGGGAATGTCGACCCCCCCGAGTATCAGTTTGCGGCCTTCCACCAGGCGATGAACGTCGTAACCGTGGCCGATGCGCATCGTGTCAAATCGTCCTTTCATCCGAAAAGGCCCGGGCCAGGACCAGGTCCTCGGAGGTGGTGATCTTGATGTTGCGGTCACTGCCTTCGATGATGGACACCGGGTGGCCGAGGTGCTCAACCAGAGAGGCGTCGTCGGTCGCCACAACATTCTCCTCTGCCGCCTTGCGGTATGCCGCATCCAGCAGTGAAAAGCGAAAGGCCTGCGGCGTCTGGGCGAGCCACAGGGTGCGCCGATCGGGGGTGGCCACAATCTTGCCGTTTTCGACGCATTTGACCGTATCCTTGACAGGGACACCCACGACGCAGGCGCCGCTGCGGCGACTGGTATCGATGACCTCGTCGATCAACAGCGGCGGAAGCAGGGGTCTGACCCCATCGTGAATCAATACAGTATCTTCAGCTTCGGCACCGCAGGCATCGAGACCGTTGCGGACCGAGTCCTGTCGTTCCAGGCCCCCGGAGACGAGAGCCTGTACTTTGGTGAAACCGAAGCGTTCGATAATTTCGGTACGGCAGAAATCGATTTCATCGGCAGGGGAGATGACGATAATCCGGTCTATTCGGGGATGCTCGTCGAAAAGAGCCAGCGTGCGGGCGAGTATCGGTCGTCCGTTCAGCTGAAGGTACTGTTTGTTGAAGCCGGCCTTCATGCGCCGGCCCATGCCTGCGGCAGGAATCAGAGCGATGGTCTTCATGAGACTCCGGAAGGGGTCTCCCCGGATAGTGGCGTCGAGTGGACTGTCTTCAGGATATTATCGATCGTTTCGCATGCATTTCAGCGGTTTTGATAGCATGTGCGAGGACTAGTGGAAAAGATTCTCCAGACGTTGCTCGACGACATCTTCCTGAGCGCCTTCGACGGCGGCGATTTCCATGACCAGAAGCCGACGGGCCTGATCCAGGAATTTTTTCTCGCCATAGGAGAGTTCCTTGTGCCCTTTGAGATGGTACAGTTCGCGGAGAACAGCCGCCACCTCCTGGAGGTCACCGGTCTTGATCTTTTCGGTGTATTCGCGCTGCCGGCGGCTCCAGGATGCGAGCTTCCCCTCGACCTTTTCGATCTGGAGGATGTCGTAAACCTTGGAAAGCCGTTCCTTGCAGACAGGAGTTCGCATCCCGACATGTTCGACATTGGCGGTCGGGATCATGATCGTCATGTCGCTGTCGATCAGGCGCAGAACATAGAAGTCATGGGCCTGGCCACCGAAGTCTCTGGATTCTATAGACTCTATGACCCCTATCCCCTGAGCCGGATAGACTGCAAAATCGCCAACTTTAAACATATTTTCCTCCCTTAAGGACAGATCAATCTAACACATTCGAAGAGTTCTCGTCAAGATTTCCCGGGATTTATGGTCTTTCTTCCTCTTTTGAGGCCGTTTTCCGGTGGAAGGCTCTGTGGCCATGTGCTAATATGCGCGCCCTTAAAGTCCGGGCGCCGGTTTGGGTCATCCGCAGGCGAAGCTGGTGCGACTGCAATTTAAACTGGAACTTTCGGGAGGGTGGAAATGCGTATCGGAATCATCGGAGCCGGGGCTCTGGGGCTCTACTACGGCGCGATGCTGCAGAGAGGCGGACAGGACGTCCATTATCTGATGCGTCGCGATCTCGAGACTGTGCAGCGCAGCGGCTTGAGGGTGACCTCGCCGCAGGGCGATTTCAACCTTCCTCGACTGGCGACTTACGGGGATGCGGCACGGATGGGTGCCATGGACCTGGTTCTGGTCGGGCTGAAAACCTATGCCAATGATCTCCTGCCGGGTCTGGTCGCTCCACTGCTTGGCCCCCACACGGCCATTCTGACTCTACAGAACGGCCTGGGCAACGAGGAGCTTCTCGCCAAGAGCTTCGGCACCGAACGCGTTCTCGGAGGTGTCGCCTATCTGTGTTCCAATCGAGGCGAGCCGGGAACCGTTCATCACCTCGGAGAGGGTCGTATCCGCCTCGGCGAGTTCGGTAGCGGAATCAGCGACCGCGCCCGGACAATCAGCAACTGCTTTCGGGAGGCCGGTGTGCCGTGCGAAACCGTTGACGACCTGCGTCGGGCACGCTGGGAGAAGCTGGTCTGGAACATTCCTTTCAATGGCCTGTGCGCCCTGACAGGTCATGATGTCACGGAGTTGCTCTCTCACCGGGCCACCCGCAAACAGATCGGAGCCCTGATGATGGAAGTGGTAGAGGGGGCCAATGCCCAGGGGCTTAAGGAACCTATTGATGGGCCGAACCTTATCGAGCGGATGCTGGCGATGAGCGACGCGATGGATCATTACCGTCCCAGCATGATGGTCGATCGTCTCGAAGGCCGGTCTCTGGAGATACGGGCGATTTATGACATTCCCGTGGAGTACGCCCGGCGCGCGGGTGTGGACATGAAGCGGGTCGGCATGCTCTCCGCTCTGCTGGACCTCGGGGAGCAGTTCTGAGGTCAGTGTTCGCGGTCGGAGACCTTGTCGATCTGGACAATATTGCCGTTGCGGATTTGCAGCAGGAAGAGAATCTTGTCGGCCTCGCCTTCGATATCGAATGATGTGGCTCCCGTGACGCCGGGATAGTTCTTGATCTGAGAAAGCGCCAGGCGCATATCCGAGCGGTCGCGAATGCTCTCGTCCTTCAGAAGGGAGAGCATGATGCCGGCGGCGTCGAATGCCTGCGCTTCGAGAATTGTCGGTTCCTTGCCGTAGGTCTCATAGTAAAGGTCGACGAATTCCCTGACGAAAGAATAGCTGCTGTAAGCGTAAAAGCCGTCCACCAGGATGGCCCCTTCCACATACTGACCGGCCATGCGGAGCAGATCCGGCGAATTCCAGCTGTTGATGCCGAGCAGCTGTACATCCTCCAGGCCGTAAAATGTCAGCTGCGGAGCGATGAGACCGACACGCTCGGCGGAATCGGGAATAAAAAGAGCGTCGAAGGTTGCCGGCGCGAACTCCGGTTTGTCCTCCAAAAACAGGTCGGCGAGAACCTTCTCCTCGCTCGGTTCTTCCTGCTCCTGCTCGAAATCGGAGGGATCGATGCCTCGCAGCTGCAGGATCGGACGTTGAAAATCGGTATCAGACTCCTCATAGTGTTCGATATCGGTCACCAGGCCGCCGAGTTTCTTGACCTCGGCGGTGAATGCCTCGGTCATCTCATTGCCCGACGGATTTTTCGGCGCGAGAATACCGAAGGAGGTGATATCGAGGTCGAGAACGGCGTGCCGCGCCAGAGCCCGGGCTTGCATGCGAGTGGTCATGGAATTGCGGAAGATGTGGTCGCCGATCTGCGGCAGGCCCTCTTTATGACTCAGTGCCAGCGTCGGTATGCCTTCGATCTCGGCCCTTTGGGCGGCAGCCGTGGCGGCTGTTCCGGAAAGCGGGCCGATGATCGAGATGACCCTGTCCTCCAGCCCCAGCTGCGTCACGGCCCGGCCTCCTTTTTCGGCCTCCGCCTCTGAATCCCGATAGACGAACTCAACGGATTCCTTCAGGTCCCGGTCGGTCCGGCTCGCCAGTTCGATGCCGTTCCTGACGAGTTTCCCGAAGGGAGAGTAGCGGCCGGAGAGGGGCAGGATGACGCCGATACGATTGCGCTCGATCCAGCTCGTGCCGGTCAGCCGCTCCAGAAGTCGGATCGCCTCGCTGCGGTAAGGGAAGGGGATCGGATCTGTGACGGTCTGCCTGACGAGTTCTTCTGCCCGATCGGGTTCGTTGTTTTCCGCAGCCCGTTGTGCCTGCTGTAAAATGACGTCCAGGCCGATGGCGGTGCCAGTGAACATGTAGGCAGCCTCGGCCAGTTCGGTATCGGTGAAACGGTTGTCGAGAATCTGGTGGACTTCTTCAAGGATCGTCCTGGTTTCTCCGCCCAGACTCAGCGCCCTGTGATAGAGTGCTGCCGCCTGCATGGGCTGTCCAAGAGAGGTGTTTGCCTCGGCCATGCCCCTGAACAGCCGGATACGATCATCTTCGAACAGCGGGGCGTCCTGCAGCGGAATAAGCTCGTCGAGACCACTCTCGGGTTGGCCGGTTTTGACCAGGGCGACACCGTGGAGAAAACGGGCTTCGTGTCCCCATTTGTCTGCAGGGATGCGGTCGAGGTAGAGAAGAGAGTTGTCGTAGCGACCGCGGTCGAGGTAGATGCGCGCCATGTATAGCATGGCCTTGTGCAGCAGTGGCGAGTCCGGATGCCGGTCGACAAAGTCACGAAACAGCGACAGGGCTTCTTCCTGTTTTCCGGAACGATAGAGGTTGCTTCCCTGTTCGATGACGGCCTCAGGTTCCGCACCCTCCCCGGTAATTTCCTGCTTCGGGGCATAGCGGAATTCGGCGGCAGCGAAGGGCGCCAGGAAAAGGGACCCGGCCAGTGCAGCCAGCAGAGCCTTAAGTAAGAACCGTCGCATGATCCGTCCTTTCATCGGGCCTGGAATACCCGGGGAGTTGTCTGAACCAGTCTCCTCTTAGCCGAAGATTTCCTTGACCTTTTCGAAAAAGCCGCTGCGCAGAGGATGCACATCCTCTCCGCCTTCTTTGGCGAATTCCTCGAGCAGTTCCTTCTGCCGGCTGTTGAGGCGGGTGGGAGTTTCAACCCGGATCACCACCAGTTCGTCTCCGCGGCCGTATCCCTGCAGGTGCGGAATCCCTTTGCCGGAGAGCTTGAAGATTTTGCCCGACTGGGTGCCGGAGGGAACTTTGAGTTTTATCTTTCCGTCGAGAGTCGGTACGTCCGTCTCCGTTCCCAGAGCAGCCTGGGCAAAGGAAATCGGCACTTCGCAAATTATATCCTGACCTTCGCGTTCAAAAATAGGGTGCCTCTCGACAGAGAGCACGACGTAAAGATCTCCAGGGGGGCCGCCGTGGCTGCCGGCTTCACCTTCGCCGGCCAGCTTGAGCCGGTTGCCGGTTTCGACCCCGGCCGGTATTTTAACCGTGACTGTCTTCTTGGTGCGCACCCGCCCGTTGCCGCGGCATTCAGGGCAGGGATCGTCGATGACTTTTCCCTGGCCGCCGCAATCGGGGCAGGGACGGGTCAGTGAGAAGAATCCCTGCTGAAAGCGAACCTGTCCAGCTCCCTGGCAGGTAGGGCAGGTCTTGGGGCTGGTCCCTGGCTTGGCGCCGCTGCCTTGGCATGGCTCGCAGGGGACGTGCTTGGGGATCTGGATTTTGGTCTCGAGTCCGAAAGCGGCATCTTCGAAGGAAATATTCAGGTTGTACCGCAGGTCGTCGCCGCGTTGTCCGCGACTGCGGCGGCCGCCTCCACCGCCCCCGCCGAAGATATCGCCGAAGATATCGCCGAAGATGTCCTCGAAGGGGCTTCCCCCGAAACCGCCTCCCGAATAGCCGCCACCGCCTTCCATACCGGCATGGCCGAACTGGTCGTAGGTGGCGCGTTTCTGCCTGTCCGACAGCACGGCGTAGGCCTCCGTGATGTCCTTGAACTCCGCCTCGGCCTCGGTATCCTCAGGGTTCTTGTCCGGATGATACTTCAGGGCGAGTTTGCGGTAGGCTTTTTTGATCTCGGCTTCACTGGCGTTGCGATTGACGCCCAGTACTTCGTAATAGTCCCGTTTTGCCAAGGGTGTATCCTCTGCTGCAGTCTGTTGGACGCCGCCGCGGCGGACGGCGCTAAAAAGTCAAAAAGGGACAGATGCCGGTCCCCCGGCACCTGTCCCCCTGGAAAACCCAGGAATATCGATCGAGAAGTATTATTTCTTCTCGTCTTCGTCAACCTCTTCATACTCGGCGTCGACGACGCTTTCGTCTTTCTCTTCCGATGCTCCGCCGGCGGCTTCTGCACCCTCCTGACCCTCCTGGGCCTGGGCGTAGATCTTCTCAGCCAGTTTGTGGGATGCCTGGGAGAGCGCTTCGGTCTTGCTCTGGATCTCTTCGGCGCTGTCACCTTCTATGGCGGCCTTGAGATCGTCGAGCGCTTTCTGGATATTGGCCCTGGTTTCCTCGTCGAGGTCCTTGCCGTGTTCCTCGAGTGATTTTTCCGTCGAATAGACCAGACCGTCGGCCTGGTTGCGGGCCTCGATCAGTTCGCGCTTCTTCTTGTCTTCATCGGCATGGGACTCGGCTTCCTTGACCATCCGCTCGACTTCCTCTTCTGAGAGGCCCGAGGATGCGGTGATCTTGATCGACTGCTCCTTGCCTGTGCCCAGATCCTTGGCAGAGACGTTCAGGATGCCGTTGGCGTCGATGTCGAATGTGACTTCGATCTGGGGCACGCCGCGAGGGGCCGGGGGGATGTCGGTGAGTTCGAAACGGCCGATCGTTTTGTTGTCCGCAGCCATTTCCCGCTCGCCCTGAAGGACGTGCACGGATACGGCAGGCTGGTTGTCCGCAGCAGTGGAAAAGATCTGACTCTTCTTGCAGGGGATGGTAGTGTTCTTCTCGATCAGCTTGGTCATCACGCCGCCGAGGGTCTCGATGCCGAGCGAGAGCGGGGTGACATCGAGCAGCAGCACATCCTTGACGTCGCCCTTGAGAACGCCGCCCTGGATAGCGGCGCCGATGGCGACCACCTCGTCGGGATTGACCCCCTTGTTGGGAGTCTTGGCGAAGATTTCCTGCACTCGCGCCTGAACGGAAGGCATGCGGGTCATGCCGCCGACGAGGATGACCTCATTGATATCCGAAGCGGATACGCCGGCATCCTTCAGCGCCATTTTGCAGGGACCGATCAGCTTATCCAGCAGATCTTCGCACAGGCTCTCGAGTTTGGAGCGGGTCAGCTTGATATTCAGGTGCTTCGGCCCGTTCTGGTCCGCGGTGATGAAGGGCAGGTTGATGTCGGTCTCCATCGAGGAGGAGAGCTCGCACTTGGCCTTCTCCGAGGCCTCCTTGAGGCGCTGCAGGGCCATCTTGTCGCTGCGAAGGTCGATCCCCTGTTCTTTTTTGAACTCGTTGGCCACATAGTCGATGATGCGCTGGTCGAAGTCCTCACCGCCGAGGAAGGTGTCGCCGTGGGTCGACTTGACCTCGAAGACGCCGTCGCCGAGTTCGAGAATGGAAATGTCGAAGGTGCCGCCGCCGAGATCGAAGACGGCCACTTTCTCTTCCTCTTTCTTGTCGAGACCGTAGGCCAGGGAGGCTGCTGTCGGCTCGTTGATGATCCGAAGGACATTGAGGCCGGAAATTTTGCCGGCATCCTTGGTTGCCTGCCGCTGGGAATCGTTGAAGTAGGCCGGAACGGTGATCACGGCGTCGGTGACTTCCTCGCCGAGATAATCTTCGGCGGTCTGTCTCATCTTCTGCAGAATCATTGCGGAGATCTCGGGGGCGCTGTACTGTTTTCCGCGCGCTTCGACCCAGGCGTCGCCGTTGTCGGCCTTGATGATCTTGAAGGGGCTGATCTCGATATCCTTCTTGACCGCTTCCGAGTCGTACTTGCGGCCGATCAGGCGCTTGATGGCGAACAGGGTGTTCTCCGGATTGGTGACTGCCTGACGCTTGGCCTGCTGGCCGACAAGACGCTCGCCGCTTTCGGAAAATGCGACCATCGAAGGCGTGGTCCTGCTGCCCTCGGCGTTGGCGATAACGACGGGCTCACCGCCTTCCATGACGGCGACGCACGAATTGGTGGTCCCTAGATCTATTCCGATAACTTTACTCATCGTTTTTGTCCTCCTTATGTCGATTTTGCGAAAATGTTCTGAAATTTCGTATTATTCGTTCTGGTCGGGGGTGTCGGACGCCGGTTCTTTGGCGACCATGACCATGGCCGGACGCAGCAGGCGGTCATTGAGAAAGTAGCCGCGCTGCATTTCCTTGACCACGGTGTTGGGCGGATAATCGGCGCTTTCCATCTGGCCCATGGCTTCGTGTCGGCTTGGATCGAAGGTCTCTCCCAGAGCGGTGATCGGCGCGACACCGAATTGCTCGAGGGTTTTTCCGAGCATCTGCAGGGTCATGTCGATGCCCTCGAGCAGGGCCTTGGCGTCGCTTTCCTGTTCCCGGGCGTGCTCCACGGCCCGTTCGAGATTGTCCTTGATCGGAAGAAACTCACGCAACAGTTTTTCGTTGGCAAAACGGCCCAACTCATCTTTTTCCCGCTGCGCCCTTTTCCGGTAATTTTCAAGGTCGGCGACGGTGCGCAGGTACAGATCCTTGTGTCTGGCCAGTTCCGCCTGGCACTCACTCAACTGTTCCTCGAGCGCGGATTCCTGCTCCGCCTCCTCGGGCGTTTCGATGTCGGGGGACTCTTCCGCCGGTTGTTGTTCTTCTGATTCGGGTTGCTTTTTCTTGCTCACAGTTTTTTAATCTCCTGAATAGATTCGTTCGTCATGGCGCCGCTGATCAGTCGGGCCATGTAGCTTACAACGGGAACAACTTTTGAATAGGGCATGCGCATCGGACCGAGGATACCGATCGATCCGGCAACTCCCTGCCCATTAGTATAACGGGCTGTGATCAGACTGCAGCCCGGAAAATCCGGAAACTCTTTTTCTTCCGGAATACAGATATGTACACTATCCTCTTTCTGGCTTTTCTCAAGCAGTTCAAGAAGCAGATTCTTCTGGTCGAAAATCCGCATCAACTTCTTCATGCGCGATAGATCGGCGAACTCGGGTTGCTCGAGAATTTGTGACGCGCCCTCGATGAAGACCTGGTCGATGAACTGATCCTCCAGAGCCGCCTGCGAGAGTTGCAGGGTCCAGCGGGACAGTTCGTCATACAAGGCCCTTTCCCGGGTGATGTCCCGGGCGATGCGATCCCGGGCGTCGGCTATCGACAGACCGCTGAGGGTTCTGTTGAGATAATTGGCCGCCTGATCGAGCTGGTTCTGTTTCACCGG
This sequence comes from Desulfuromonadales bacterium, assembly GCA_046483795.1. Taxonomy (GTDB): domain Bacteria; phylum Desulfobacterota; class Desulfuromonadia; order Desulfuromonadales; family JAWOCM01; genus JAWOCM01. The sequence goes on from JAWOCM010000042.1 coordinate 26,113, forward strand.
TTCGGTGATGTCGAGCAGCTTCTTGTGGACCATGCCCGAGGCGGAGACCATGATGAGCAGCAGGCGCCGATCGTTGAGGCGTACGAATTCGAGATGCCGAAAGATCGTGGTGGAGAAGCGCGGTACGACAACGATGCCCGCATACCGGGATATATCCGACAAGGCACGACCGGCGCTTTGCAGTTCGTACTCGACCGGAAGTGTCCCATGGCGGTATCTGTTTTCGATATCCCTCCTCTGTTCGTTGCTCAGGGTGCCGAGCTGGAGCAGGGAGTCTACATAATAGCGGTAGGCCTTGCAGGTCGGGATACGCCCGGCCGAGGCATGGGGGGATATCAGGTATCCCATGTCTTCAAGTTGTGCCATGACGTTGCGCACGGTTGCCGGCGAGATGCCGAGACGGGAGCGTCTGGAGACCGATCCGGACCCCACCGGTTCGGCGGTCTCGATGTGCCCGACTATGATCGCCTTGAGTATCTGGCGATAGCGTTGACTCAACTCCTCTGCCATGACTTATTCTTCCGCCAAAAAAACTTAAGCCGGTCGCCCGGCCTGGATAGATTCCTTGGCACTCTGATGTCTCGTCTGCCAAGGCGAAAACAACATAACAACGCCCCTCTGGTTTGTCAAGGGCAGCCGGGATGCTGTTTTCAGCCTAAAAACGGCAGGATCAGGGTGTCGAAAAGCAACCAGTCCGGTGGGGAAAAACGCCATCGTCCGGAGTCCAGTTTCAGCCGGCCGGCGTTGCGTGCTGCAGCTTCGGGAAATGCTTCGGCAAGACCACAGCCGAAACGGGTCCGGAATGCCTCTTCGCTCACCCCCTCTGCGGTGCGCAGCCCGAGATAGAGGGTTTCGCACATGGCGCCCCGGCGATCGAACGTTTCCAGCCGCTCCTCGACTGGTCGACCGGTTGTCAGGCGGCGGCGATAGCGCTTCAGGTCGGGCGGGACGAAGCGGCGCTCTCCCCAGCCTCTATCATAGAAGGCGTGAGCGCCGGCACCGAGCCCCAGGCAGGTCGAACGGCGCCAGTAGGCGAGATTGTGGCGGCACTCGGAGCCCGGCAGAGCGTAATTGGATATTTCGTAATGCCGCATGCCCAGATCTGCCAGCGTGCTGTCGAGGGCGAGAAAGTGCTCCGCATAAAGGTCTTCAGAGGGCAATTCGAGTCCTCCGCTCCGGTGCAGATGGTAGAAAGGGGTTTCTTCCTCGATGCTCAACCCGTAGCAGGAGAGGTGGTCCACCTCTGCTGCCAGTCGGCGGGCATCGGCGATCAGCTCCTGAATGCCCTGGCCGGGCAGCGCGAACATGAGATCGGCGGAGATACTCTCAAAGCCTGCCTGCCGGGCCCAGCGAAGAGAGCTGACGGCGTCCGCCGCGTTGTGCAGGCGGCCGAGCTGGCGAAGCTGGGCGTCCTGAAGGGACTGGATGCCGAGAGAGATCCGGTTGACGCCTGCAGAGCGATAGCCGCAGAGGCTTTGCGCGGAGACGGTCCCCGGATTGGCCTCGAGGGAGATCTCCGCGGCCCGGGCGAAGGGGAAAACGGAGTCGACCGCTTCCAGTACCTTCCCGACCGCACGGGGAGGCAGAAGTGAGGGGGTTCCCCCTCCGAAGAATACGCTTTCCAGGGCGTGAGTGCCGTGTCGGGTGTAAAGCTGCTTCAGCTGACGATTCAGCAGGTCGGGGTAGTCGGCAAGGTCCTGCTCATAGCCGGCGACGGAATAGAAGTCGCAATAAGGGCATTTTCGGCGACAGAAAGGGACATGGATGTAGAGAGAAGCCATTCGAGACGTGCTACTCCACGACCCATACGGTCAGACCCGCGGCCTTGTGGACCAGATCGTTGGATACGCTGCCCAGAAGGAGTTCCTTGACCCGGGAGAAACCCCGGCGCCCCACGACGATGGTGTCGCACTCGCAGTCACTGGCCTCGGTGAGGATATCCTGGGCGACCCCCTGGCGCAGGGGTTTGATCAGCATCCTGACCTGGCCGCGGTCCAGGCCCCGTTCCTCGAGCTTCGTCCTGATGTCGGTGAGAAAGGTCTCGACCTGTTTCATTTCCTCGCGGTGGTCCTCGTCGCCGTGAACCTCGCCCGGAGACGCCTCGACGGAGGGGGACTCTGTCGGCGACGCGCTGTAAGGGATGCCTGTGGTGACCGAGAAAAGGACGACCTGACAATCGGGGACATGCGGAGCAACTCGTCCCAGGTATTCCGCCGCCAGTTTCGAATGAGCAGAGCAGTCGGCGGCGAGCATGACTTTTTTCATATTAGGCCTCCTCGGATCAGATAAGGAAGAAAAGGAACGACATGACAGCCAGAAACAGGACGGCGAGCAGAACCCCGATGCCGATGGGGATGGCTCCATGCCGCTCCGGGTCCTCGCAGGAGGCGGCCACTGTCTCGCCCGCCTTGTCCGGAATGCGATGGCTGAAGATGCGGTCCGCCCAGTTGTTCAAAGTGCTGAAAAAGGCGTCGGTGGTGGCGTAGAAGATCCTGCTGCCCTTGCGGTAGAACCAGTCGGCGTCGATATTGACGCAGCGGATTTCCCGAGGATAGATTCCGGACAGCAACAGAAGGGTGAATGCCAGAGCCGTGAAGAAGAGAATCTGGCTCTGGGCCAGGACATGGGCGAAAGTGTATGGCTCGTAATCGACCGGAAACGGGAGCATGCCGTAGACGAAATCGGGATAGACGCCGATGAAGATGCACATAAACGCCGCCCCTCCCATGGCAAGAAGCATGTGTGCCGGCGCCTCCCTCGGACGCATCCCAGAGTCGTGGGAGAAAAAGGCGAAGTAGGGCACCTTGATCGCATATACAACGCCGGCCGAGGCGAAAATGAGGATGAGCCAGATGGCCTGGTAGTGTCCTCCGGCCGCCGCCTCTACGATCATCGATTTTGCGATGAATCCGCTGAACAGGGGGAAGGCCGAAATGGCCGCCGCCCCGATCATGCAGAAGATGGCCGTCAGGGGCATTGTCCGGTAGAGACCGCCGAGCTCGGTTGCATTGATCTTTCCGGTACGGTAAATGACCGCGCCCATGGCCATGAACAGCAGTCCTTTGTAAAGAATGTGCGCATAAGCATGGCAGACCGCTCCGTTGATGGCCAGTTCCGTACCGATACCAATCCCCACCACCATGTAACCGACCTGGTTGATCAGACTGTAGGAAAGCACCCGGCGCAAGTCGTTCTCGATAACGGCGAAAAAGAGGGGAAAAACTACCATGGCGGCGCCGATCCAGATCAGCGGATCACTACCGGGGAAAGCACGGGCAAGGACGTAGACTGCGCTCTTGGTCGTGAAGGCTGAGAGAAAAACTGTCCCCGCGATGGTCGCCTGCGGATAGGAATCGACAACCCAGGCATGCAATATGGGCCAGGCACAGTTCAGGCCGAAGCCGAGAAAGATGAAGATCGCTCCCGGGTTGCCCAGTTCCAGGGATTTAAAAGCGATGCTCCCGGTGGCATTGTAATGCAGGACAATTCCGGCCAGCAGGCACAATCCTCCGGCTGCGTGGACCATCAGGTAGCGCAGGGCCGCCCGCCGGGCTCCTGTTGTGCGTCGTGCGATAATCAGGAATGTGGCGCTGACAGTCAAAGTCTCCCAGAAAAGGAAGAGGGTGAAAAAGTCACCGGCGAAAGTCACGCCCTGAGCTGCGCCGGCATAAAGAAGGCCGACCACATAGTGCGCCGGGTCGTCGTGGTGCAGGGAAAAGACCAGACCCAGCAAGGCGATCAGGTGGAAGACATAGCCGAAAGCGCGAGAAAGCCGGTCGACCTCCGAGAGGACAAGATCAAGACCTATGAAAGAGATGGTCCCGTAAGTTCCGTCCGGGGCGCTGTAAAGGATCAGAAAGCTCACCACGGGCACTGCGAGGGCGACGGCCTTGAGAAGGCGCCCCCGCAGGCAGGCCGTGAGAAGAGCACCGATGATGAAGACGAAGGGGGTCGCGATCAGAAGGTTACTCGTCATCATAGTAATCCTCGTCACGCATGACCAGGGGGCGCAGGATATACTTGGCAATCAGAACCAGCAGAATGCAGGAGACCAGACCGAAGACCGCGTAGAACCCGAACCACTTCTCCCAGGCGAAATGGGGATGCTTGTGGACCACCAGTTCGAGCCCGAGAAGGACCACCAGGCTGATATAGAAGATAACGAGGAAGCGCTTGACATTGCGCGGATCGTCAAAGAAATATTTCTTGTCGTTTTGCTTTTTCGCCATGAGACCGTCCCGTCAGTGCGTGCTGAAAAAGAAGATGATGGCCAGATAGAGAACGCTTAGACTGAAGATGATCCAGAAAGCGGTGCGATAACCGGGTTCCGGTTTGTGAGAGAGAACTTTTTTCTCATCATCCTTCTTTTTGACTACATCGGACATGGGGTACTTCCTTTTTATTCTTTCGACCTCGGTTGCCACGTTCGTTTGCCTGATCAGGGGATGGGGATGCCGCGGAGCAGGTCGAGGAACAGATGGGGATAGAAAAACAGGGCAACCGAAATCAGAGCCGTGGCGGAAAGAGGAATCAGGCAAAACAAAGGAGGTTCTTTAATCCCCTCCAGACTTTTCCCTTCGGGGGGAGCGGCGAAAAAGCCGCGATAGACGATGGGGAAAAAGTAGGCGACGTTGAGAAGAGAGCTGATGATCAGCACCAGGAGCAAAATCAGCTGGTCGGCCTCGACGGCACCGAGCAGAAGGTGCCACTTGCTGATAAACCCTCCCAGAGGGGGCAGGCCGATGATACTCATCGAGCCGAGAAGAAAAGCGACGTAGGTGATCGGCATGCGACGTCCCAGGCCGTCCATTTCGCTGATATATTTCCTGTTGCTGGCCACATAGATCGCCCCCGCGCAGAAGAAGAGGGTGATCTTGCCGAAGGCGTGCATGCCGATATGGAGCATCCCCCCGGTCACCCCGGCGGCCGAGAGCATGCCGACGCCGAGGATCATGTAGGAAAGCTGTCCGATGGTCGAATAGGCCAGACGGCGTTTGAGGTTGTCCTGCGTCAGTGCGATGAGCGAGGCCGCCAGTATGGTGATGGAGACGAAGTAGGTCAGCGCCATGCCCAGGTCGAGGTCCCTGAGCAGATCGATGCCGAAGACGTCGACCAGAATGCGGATAATGGAAAAGACCCCGACCTTGACCACCGCCACTCCGTGCAGAAAACTGGAAACCGGTGTAGGAGCGGCCATCGCCGCAGGAAGCCAGGCATGAACCGGCATGATGCCGGCCTTGGCGAAGCCGAGGACGTAGAGCACCAGCAGCAGGCTCAGGGTTCCTGCAGGGGCCTGCCCGGCAAGAATGCCGCCCGCGCTGAAGTCGAGGGTCCCGGTCAGTCCGTAGGTAATGAGCATCGCCGGCAGGACCAGCCCGATCGAGGTGCCGAGGATATAAGTCAGGTACTTTCGTCCTGCCGAGCGTGCCGCGGAGGTCTGTTCATGGGTGACCAGCGGATAGGTCGAGAGGGAAAGCATTTCGTAGAACAGATAGAGAGTAAAAAGATTGGCCGAGAAAGCAACGCCGATAGTCGCAGAAATGGCGACGGCGAAGGAGGCGAAGTAACGGGTCTGGTCATGCTCTTTCAGCGCCCGCATGTAGCCCATCGAGTACAGAGACGTAAAGATCCACAGCAGGGAAGCGATCAGGGCGAAGAACAGGCCCAGCGGGTCCACCCGCAATGCGAAAGGAACGCCCGGGAAGACCTTTGCAATGGTGAAGCTCGGTGTCGCTCCCGCCAGAACCGCCGGCAACATGGAGGCGATGATCAGGAACTTGCCCACGCCGATCAGAAGCGTCCAGCCTTCGCGCACATTGGGACGCCGGTGTGAGAGCATGATCGGTATGGCACCGAACAGGGAGATCAGCAGGGCCGCCAGGGGCCATATGGAAAAATCGTTTGCCATAATCTTGTGGTTACAGCTTTCCTGTTGTGGACTCGATTTTCTGCGCCGCCTAAAAAGCCAGCGGCAGAGTGAGGCTGATTATGCCGTCGACTAGCCAGCCGGAGCCCAGACCCACCAACACCAGCGCAGCGGCCGTCAGCAACAAGGGATTTAGTATGAGCAGCGGGGCTTCTCGACGTTCTTCGAGGCCGGCGGATTCCCCGATGCGGAAATAAGCGATCTCGATAATGCGGAAAAAAAGCACGGCATTGACAAGACTGCTGAGGAGAAGGGCGACCACGTACTGCCACTGTCCGCCCTCGATTCCACCGAGTATAAGGTACCATTTGCTGAAAAATCCGCAGGTCGGCGGTACGCCGATCATGGAGAGAGCACCGACGGTGAAGGCGGCCATGGTCAGAGGCATCTTGCGATAGGCTCCCTGCAGGTTCGGGAACTGAAGAGAGCCGCCGGTCCGGTAGATAAGGGCCGCCGCGGCCAGGAACAGGCACAGGGTCATGAGCGCGTCGTTGACGATATGCAGCACCGCTCCGATCAGTCCCTGTTCGTTGGCCAGCCAAACCCCGCCGACCATATAGCCGACTTCGGCGACTATGATGTAGGCCAGCATCCGCAGAAGGCTGCGCTGTCGCAGCGCCATCCAGGAGGCGATGATTATGGCGCCGCTGGCGATCCAGACGATGGTCTGCTGCACTCCGGCATGATGATAGAAGGTATAGTCGGCTGAAAAGACCGAGAACATGATCCGGATCATCAGGTAAAGGGTGACCTTGGTCACAAGTGGCGCGATCACTACGGTGGCGCCGATCGGGGCATGGGTATAAGCGTTCGGGAGCCAGCCGTGCAAGGGGAAAAAGGCCATCTTGATCCAGAGCCCGACCAGAATAAAAGCGAAGGCGGTGGCAAGGGCCGCCGTCTGCTGCAGGCCCGGAAGAATCTGGGCGATGTCGGCCATGTTCAGCGAGCCGGTGAGCAGGTAGAGATATCCGACGCCGAGAAGATAGAAACTGGCGCCGATCGATCCCATGATGATGTAGTTGAAGCTCGACAGGGCCGCCCGCCTTCGTCCCATGGCGATCAGGCCGTAACTGGTGATGGATGTGATTTCAAGCATCACGTAGAGGTTGAAGGCGTCAGCGCTGAGCACAAGACCCATCAGACCGGCAATCAGGATCAGGTATAGCGTGAAGAAGAGATATTCACGGTCGGGGAGTTCCTGCTCGACGCTTTTGAGGGCGGAGAATGTGGCGGCCAGAGCGATGCCGGAGACCAGAACCAGCATCAGGCCGCTCAACGGGTCGACGGCCAGTTCGATGCCGTAGGGAGCTGTCCAGTTGCCGACGGTGTAGCTGATCGGTCCGTTTTCGAGGACCGAAGCGAGGACGGAGAGAGAGGCAGCGGTCGAGACGCCCAGGGACCCGATGGCGAGCGGGGCGATCCATCTGCGGTTCCCGCGACCCAGAAGATTGACGAAGAAGGCGGCGAACAGAGGAGCCGCCAGGGTGTAGAGGGGCATGTTCGCGGTCATTGTCCGATCTTCTCCAGGATCTCGTCCTCTTCCAGTGTGCCGTATTCACGATAGATCCGCAGCAGAATGGCGAGAGCGACGCCGGTGATGCTGACCGCAACGACGATGGCGGTGAGCATCAGCACATGGGGCAGAGGGTTGACCACTGTGGCCGGGTCCACCCCGTGCTTGAGCGCCTCGTACTTGTCGAGAATGGGGATTCCGCCATCGCGCTTTACTCCGCTCGAGACAAAGAGGAGAATGATGGCGGTCTGGAAAATGTTCATTCCGAGCAGTTTTTTGACCAGGTTGCGTTTCCCGATCATGGCGTAGAAGCCCACCATCATCAGGACCACATATATCCAGTAATTGTACTTGGCAACGATTTCAGTCAGCAGGCCCTGCATGATTTACAGCCCTTCGTCCATGCTGCCGCCGGAACCGAGATCCCAGAACAGCGACGCCATGATGCTCATGACAGCCAGACCGACGCCGACTTCTATGAAAAAGATGCCCATGGAGCGCCATTCGGCGGGGCCGAGAGGAATGATCCGGTCCAGTACGGCGTAGTCGAGAAAAAGTCCGCCCAGAAAGGCGCACAGAATGCCGACCCCGGTAAAGATCAGCGCTCCGGCATTGCTTGTGATAATATTGGCCCGTTCGCTGAAATAGGCGGTGGTCGTTTTCAGGTCGTAGGCCAGGGCCATGAGGACGATGGAAGAGCCCAGAAGGACCCCCCCTTGGAACCCCCCGCCTGGACTGTAATGGCCGTGAACAATGACATAGAGACCGAACAGCTGGATAAAGGGTATCATCAGGCGCACCGAGGTCTGGATGATCAGGTTCTCCTCGACGCTTTGCTGCCCGGCCCGCTCCTGGAGAGTCTTCATTCCTTTCTCCTGCGCAGAACGCCCATGACCGCCATGCCGGCACAGTAAATGACGATCATTTCAAACATGGTGTCGTAGCTCCGGTAATCGCCGAGAACGGCTGTGACCAGGTTAGGCGCATGGGTCTTTTCGACCGCATTCTCGATATAGTGTACCGAGAGGTGCGTGCTTGCCGGAGAGGTCGGATCGCCCCAGGCGGGGAAGTCCTGGGTGCCGTAAAGCAGAATGGCGCCGGTGACGACGGTTGCCAGAAGAGCGAGCGCTTTCAATCCTTACTCCTTCTCGTGGTGCGCAAGATGGCGGCGATAAAGAGGATGGTGCTGACGCCGGCGCCGACGGTCGCTTCAGTGAAGGCGACGTCGACGGCGCCCATCTCCGCCCACAGCAGGCACATGAGGAAGCTGTAAACGCCGAAAATGATAGCGGCGCTGAGCAGGTCCTTGACGGTGATCGTGGCCACGGCGCAAATGACGACCAGCGTCAGAATGAGCAGATCGAGCTGCCAGATCATGCTGCGTCCTCCTTTTTCCGGGTCCAGGGCTCGACCCCGACCACCAGGGCCGCTTCGGTGATGGCGTGGGTGGCGGTGGGACTGGCGACAAAGACAAAAGCGGCGATGGCCAGCATCTTCAGGCTGACCAGCAGGCTGTCCATTGAAAAATCGCTGATGTTGTAAAGCGCCATGGCGATCAGGATCAGAATCGAGGCGAGCGTGTCGCATTTCCCGGCCCCGTGCAGGCGGCTGTAGAAGTCTGGAAAACGCAGCACGCCGATCACACCGATTGCGAAGAAGAAAACGCCGGCAAAAAGCAGGGCGGCGACGATGACAGTCATCATGGGCGGCTTTCCTCGGTCATGAGGCTCTACTCCTTCTCAAGGTGCACGGCCTTGCGCCGCAGGAAGTACTTGGTGGCGCCGAGAGTGGCGATAAAGTTGAGAAGAGCGTAGGCGATGGCGATATCGACGAACATGCCCACATTGTCGAAAAGAAAACCGATCACCAGCAAAAGAATGGTGGTGATGGTGCCGATCACATTTGCGCCGAGGATACGATCGAGAACCGTCGGGCCGAGAATGACCCTGATCAGACACAGCAGGATCAGGCCAACGAATATCATGCCGCTGACGAGAAAAATATCATGCATCAGAATCGGCCTCCAGTGCCCTGGCCACCTTGCGTTCCATATCTCCGGGCAGCGACTCGGCGGAGCTGCGTGTCAGGGCATAGACGGTAAACTCGTCGTTGTAGAGCCCGACCGTTATGGTCCCGGGTGTGAGGGTGATCGACTGGGCGAAGGTCACGCGGGAAAAGGGCCTCTTGAGTGAGGATTGGAAATGAATCAGCTGCGGGTCGATGAGATCGCGCATGCGGGGGTGCAGAACGATCCATGCCACCTGCAGACTGGCGAGAACAATCTCCCAGAAAAGCCAGGACAGATAGAGGACCATCCGTCCCACATCGCGCAGTCGGGAACCCCAGCCGCGTTCGCCGAAGAAAAGGAGCTCGTGGCTGAAAAATGCCACAAGAAGGCTGGAAATGACTCCGAGCGTCAGATGGAAACCATCGAACATGCCGGACATGATCACCCAGAACACCAGCATGATGAAAAAGGTAGCAACTCGAGTCATGTAGATCATCCCTGGCAAGAGTAACTCATCTCATGAAGTCAGGCCGTCTATCTGGAGATGAGAAATGGCTGTAGTTACGAAGCTTTCATCCCCCGGCCTGATGCCGGCTGGCGGATTCTAGCATGGACATAATGCCCGGTCAAGACTGATGCTAAAACAGTATTATGAAATTGCGTTCTCCCTCTCCCTGGGGGTTCGATGTCAAGGAGATGAAATACGACGATGTGAGTTCTGGCGAATGTGAAGCCATTTGGAGATTAAAAACTGTTTTACGCTGAAGAAAATTCCACTGCCGGTTGCCTGTCTCGCCGGCAATGCTCTATACTTGCTCGCAAAGAAGCTGTCCAACGGTACAATATTGCTCATACTCATGATGTAAGGGGGATAGATGGAACGCAAAGTATGTGCCGCAGCAGTACAATTCAACATCGCCCTTGGCGAGGTGGAGACCAATCTGGCGTATGTCAGAGAGCAGCTCCCCCTGCTCAGGGATAAAGATTGCCGTCTGGCCGTTCTGCCCGAGATGTGGAGCACCGGATACGATTACAAGCATCTCAAGGATCTCTCAGAGGAAACACCCCGGATCTGCGAGGAACTGGCACAGATGTCCGATGAACTCGAAATGGTTATCGTCGGCAGCCTGCCCGACAAGAGGGAGGGGACGATCTACAACACGGCCTTCGTCATGGAGCGGGGCGAAATCGTCGGCCGATACAGCAAGCTCCACCTTTTCTCCACAATGGGCGAGGATCGCTTCCTCGGCGCCGGCGATCAAACCCTGGTCGTGCCGACCTCGGTCGGCCGCATCGGCGTTGCCATCTGCTACGACTTGCGTTTTCCCGAACTGTTTCGCAAGCTGGCTCTCGACGGTGCGGAACTTCTGTGCGTACCGGCTGAATGGCCCCATCCCCGCGGCGAGCACTGGCGAACCCTGCTCCGGGCCCGGGCGATCGAAAACCAGATGCCTGTCGTGGCCACCAATTGCTGCGGCGTGCAGGGTAAGCTCGATTTTGCAGGCATGAGCATGGTTGTTTCTGCCTGGGGAGAGATTCTGGTCGAGGCGAAAGAGCAGAACGACACTCCGCTCGCGATTATTGATTTCAAGGAAATGGAGGACTACCGTTTCCGGATCAACTGTTTCCGCGATCGGCGTCCGGAGATTTACGGAACCCTGCCCTGAGGGACCTGCAGGTCATCTTTTTATCAAAGGGCAAATCAGTTCTTTCTTCTCAATCGCCGAGCACTTCGGCGCTTTGCCGATAGGCCGGTGGGATCTGGTCAAGGCTGTCTGCAAACTGCAACTGGCCGTTTTCGTCGGCAAAGATATAGCGGGGGGCCTTCGCCGGAGATTCGGCGGGCTTCTGAGACTTCTCATCTGGAGGCTCTGCTGTTTCAATCGTGCTTTTAATGGATGTTCCGGGATTTTCGTCGCCCAGTTGAAGCAGGCGTCCGCGAAAATCGACGTAAAAATGCCGAATCTCCCGAATAACTGGTATGTCCGGTGATACATGGAGAATAGCCTGGTCGATGACCAGAAGCAGGGCGATAAAAAGTACGCCGCGTATGAGAAAGCGGACAATCCGTTTCATGCGTCACCGAGGGTGTGATAATCGAGTTAAAGGCCGGTCGTGAAGTCACGACCGATGCTATTCTAGCTCCTCTTTCGATGACAAATCAAGGCTGATCTCGGCATTGCGGTCTCCGGGTTTCCTTCCTGTAACCGCGGTGCCATGTTGCCGCCCCATTTTTTAAAACCAGGAGAGATACAGATGACCGAAACCATCTACGATGTGATTATTATCGGCGGCGGTCCCGCCGGTCTGACCGCCGGGTTGTACACCTCCCGTGCCAAATTGAAGACCCTGCTGGTCGAGCGGATGATCATGGGAGGCCAGGTCATGACCACAACCAAAGTGGAAAACTATCCAGGCTTTCCCGGGGGGATCGACGGCCCCGACCTCATGGTCCGTTTTCAGGAGCATTGTCAGGAATTCGGTCTGGAGGTGACGAACGGTGAGGTGGAAGCCCTTCGCGATGAAGGGAAGGAAAAGATTGTCACCGTGGGTGGCGAGGAGCTGCGGGCCAAAACGATTATCATCACTACGGGAGCCGAGCCGCGCAAGATCGGTGCCCCGGGAGAGCAGGAATTCACCGGCCGCGGTGTGTCCTACTGCGCCACCTGCGACGGAGCTTTTTTCCGCGACGCGACCGTCGCCATTGCCGGCGGAGGCGATACGGCCGCAGAAGAGGCCCTTTTTCTGACCCGATTCGCCAAGAAGGTCTATCTGATCCACCGTCGTGACGAATTGCGAGCGACTCAGATTTTGCGGGACAGGCTGCAGCGCAACGACAAGATAGAAATCCTTTGGAACAGCGCTGTGGCTCGTTGCGAGGGAGATGCTTCGGGACTCAAGGCCATCGAGCTTACGGATACCGCCGGCAAAGAGAACCGCCAGCTTGCGGTCGAAGGTCTTTTCGTGGCCATCGGCGTGGTACCGAAGGCTCATTTTCTTGCAGAGGTGCTCGACATCGACGACGAGGGGTATATCCTCACCGACTCCGAATGCCGCACCTCGATGAGCGGAGTTTTCGCAGCCGGCGACGTCCGCAAGAAGATCCTCAAGCAGATCGCCACTGCCGTGGGTGATGGAGCCGTGGCCGCCATTGTCGCTGAGAAGTACCTCATGGAAGAGTAATCGAAACCTCCAAATCGTCCGAATGTGAAACCCGGGGTTGTCCCCCGGGTTTTTTTCTGCTTAAATAGCTCATTCCAATCATTTATGTTATTTATTGGCAGGAGGTCGGATATGCTGGCGAAAGTATTATCAGGTGCCCTGATGGGGATAGACGCCTATCCGGTGGAGGTGGAGGTCGATATTGCCCAGGGTCTTCCCCAGTTCGCCACTGTCGGGCTGCCGGAAGGGGCGGTCAAGGAAAGCAAGGATCGGGTCAAGTCAGCGATCAAGAACAGCGGCTTCGAATTTCCCGCCCGGCGCATCACCATCAATCTGGCTCCCGCCGATATCAAGAAAGACGGAGCCGCCTTCGACCTGCCGATGGCCATCGGACTGCTTGCCGCCACCGGTGTGCTGCCGGCCGAGACCCGAAAACGCTATGTCGTCATGGGAGAGTTGTCGCTCGACGGCAAGCTCAAGCCGGTGCGCGGCGTGCTGCCTGTGGCCAGCGCCGTGCGGCACTGGGACGTCGAGGGCCTCATCGTGCCGAAGGAAAATGCCGAGGAGGGAGCCATCGTCGGGAGCCTTCCGGTCTATGGAGCCAGTACCCTGGGGCAGGTGGTCTCCTTTCTCGCGGGGGAGGAGGAGCTCGTTCCCTGCCAGGTCGACGAGAAGGAACAGCTTCTGAACGCAGCCTGCATGGTCGACGACTTCTCGGACGTGCGAGGACAGCAGCATGTCAAAAGGGCTCTGGAGGTCGCAGCGGCCGGCGAGCATAACATTATTCTCGTGGGCCCTCCTGGAAGCGGCAAAACGATGCTGGCCCGTCGCATCCCGACAATTCTTCCCCGCCTGGGCTTCGACGAGGCGCTGGAGGTCACAAAAATCCACTCTATCGTCGGTCTTTTGCCCACTCATAATGCCCTTCTTACCGACCGACCGTTCCGCAGCCCCCATCACACCATATCCGATGCAGGCCTGATCGGTGGCGGCTCCTATCCCAAGCCCGGAGAAGTTTCACTGGCTGACCACGGGGTCCTTTTTCTCGACGAACTTCCGGAATTCAAGAAGAATGTTCTGGAAATGCTGCGCCAGCCCCTGGAGGATGGACAAGTCACCATCAGCCGTGCTGCCTCGACACTGACCTTTCCGGCGTCCTTCATGATGGTGGCGGCAATGAACCCATGTAACTGCGGCTATCTGGGCGACTCTTCCAATACGTGCTACTGCACTCCGCAGATGATCCAGCGCTACCGCACCCGTCTCTCAGGGCCGTTGCTCGACCGTATCGATTTGCACATCGAGGTGCCGCGAGTACCGCACAAGGATCTGTCCGATCCTGTCGATGCCGAATCTTCCGGCATCATTCGCAACAGGGTAGAGGCGGCCCGCACTGTGCAGCGCCAGCGCCTGTCCTCCTTCGGCATTCACGCCAACGCCCGCATGGGCGCCCGTCACATCCGTCAGTTCTGCCCTGTGGACGAGGCGGGGCAAAAACTCCTGGAGATGGTCACCGACCGACTGGGGCTCTCGGCCCGTTCCTATGCCAGAATTCTCAAGGTATCCAGAACCATCGCGGATCTGGCCGGAGAGGAAAACATCCTCAAGGAACA
>JAWOCM010000076.1:0-9767 GCA_046483795.1 Desulfuromonadales bacterium
CCACGGCCAGTGCCCCTCAAGTTCAACCTCCAGGGCGAAGCTGAGAAATGTTCGAATGAGGACGATGATCGCGAGAACACCGATGGACTCGTAGGAGAGATCCACCGCGACCGTGTGGATGATGTCGGCAGCGACGAGAAATTCCAGGCCGAGCAGAATGCCGCTGCCCAGACGCTCCCGCACCTTGTGGAATATCTCAGACGCCGTTTCCGGTCCCCTTTTCCGGATTCGTTGAATGATCCCCCAGAGCAGCGAATAAATCGCAAAGAACGTGATCAGCCCGACACCGAGAGTTTCGATGATCGCTGCGCACCATTCTGCCATCGGCTTCACCATTTCCGTCATTCAGCACCTGCCGCACATATCAATAATCATCCGATCTCCGATTTTTACGTTTGACTCCGGTTGCATTTCACTTTCCCATATTTTTAACTTTGACTCCTGAATGGCACCCTGTCAATTATAGGCGCCCATTTTTAAAATCGTTTCCCAGGCCGGATATTCATTCCGGAAAATGAATCAACTGATCTCATGACTGCCCCCTGTCCCGATCATTTCCAACAAGCCAAAAGGGATTCGGGTTACCGCATCGGGAAAAAGATGCTATCCTTTCGATCTTCATGGCTATGAAATACCCTGCATTTATTAGAGAAAATCCTCCGCTGGCTCTTTTTGCCCTGCTGGCAACCGCGACATCCGGCTTCGGTCAGACGTTTTTCGTGTCCGTTTTCGGGGCCGGGATCCGTGCGGAGTTTTCGCTGACAAACAGCGCTTATGGTCTGTATTACGGTCTGGCGACTCTCTGTTCGGCCCTGCTGCTTCTCAAGCTCGGAGGCCTGGCCGATCGCTGGTCGCTGTGGCGGGTGACCCTGTTGGCCCTTGCACTGCTCTTTTCGGGGTGCCTGGTGATCGGTCTTGCTCCGCACTGGAGTCTGCTGATTCCCGGATTTCTGCTGACCCGGCTGGGAGGGCAGGCCATGCTGTCCCATCTGGGGATGACTGTCGCGAGCCGGTATTTTCTGAAGAGCCGTGGCCGCATCATGGCTCTGACAGCTGCAGGGTTTCCTCTGGCAGAGGCCCTTCTGCCAGCCGGTGCCAGTCTGATTCTGGTCCGCGCAGGCTGGAGGCTGCCCTGGTTTACCGCAGCAGGGATCTTGCTGCTGGTCGCCTTGCCAGTTCTGCTCTCATTGGCCCGCCATGCGGCCCATCCTGAGGAGAGGGACAGGCATTCCGGCTCAGACAGCGGCGGCAGTCTGACACGGAGTCAGGCTCTACGGGACCCGGGTTTCTATCTGGTTTTGCCCGCAGCTCTTGTTACTCCCTTTACCGTAACGGCGATTATTTTTCACCAGGCCGCCATCGCTGAAATTCGCCACTGGCCTATGGAGGTTGTGGGGCTGGCTTTCAGCGGTTTTGCACTCGGCCATTTTGCCAGTTTGTTTCTGGCAGGTCCGCTGATAGATCGGTGGGGAGCCCAGCGCTCTCTCCCCCTGGCCCTGACTCCCTTGTTCGCCGGTCTTCTTGTCCTGGGCCTGACGGAGGCGGATTGGACCCCTTACTTGTACCTTGCACTGACCGGGACGACTCTCGGAGCCGTCGGAGCAGCTGCAGGGGCCCTTTGGCCGGAACGCTACGGAACGCGGCATATCGGCGGAATACGCTCAGTCGCCCAGGCTGCAATGGTTTTCTCCACCGCCCTTTCTCCACTCCTTATAGGGGCGCTGCTCGATGCCAACCTGCCTCCTTCTGCGGTCGCCTTTATACTTGCTGCATGCGTTGCGCTCTGTGCCTCGCTGGTCACACTGGCCAGACCAGCGAGGCATTAAAAGGCAGAGGATATTCCAGGTCACCATCGTGATTGCGTGATTGACACCGCAATCATGCTGCGGCTAAAATAACTGCTATGTTGCAGGTCCTTTCCAAAATAGCGGCCCCTATGGTGCTGCTTCTGGCCCTGACTTTTCTGGCCGCAGTCGCTTCCGAAACGAGTTCGGTGTCGGAAAAGACGAAGGTCGACCTGTGCTGCGATCACGGGGAGGAGGAGCCCGTCCCCCCGGCCGGCGAGCAGTGTTCGGATCCAGCGTGCGGCTGCTTATCCTGCAGTGTGTCGATTCACTTTCAGGACTTCCTGATCAAACCGTTTCTGTCCGAGCAGGATCGGCCTCTCTGGGTTCTGGTCGGCTCCATGCCTTCGGGACATCCCCGCTCCATCGAATACCCCCCCAAATATCCCCATATCTAAAGCATTCTGTCTTTTTCCTAAAAACCGAACCGGCTTGTTCTGCCGTGGTATGTCCGCGTCTATCCTGATTGGGACCAGATCGCACTTATCAAGGAGTTTCCCTCATGAAAAACCCTCGTCATATTTATGTTCTACTCGCCGCGCTCCTGCTTCTTGTCATGGCAGTCGGCTGCGAGAACGACTCACAGGTTCTGCAGGTCAACGACATCGCGTCCGACCCAGGAGCTTTCAGCGGTCCGCTGACCATGGTCGGCATCGCCTACGGGTATTCCCGAAACGATGACACCATCGTGGGCGTCATGGACACAAAAGAACTTCAATGTACGACCCCCAACTGTGAAAAGTTGTTGATCCCGGTGAAAACTAAGGGTGATCGTCCTGCTATCGGTGAGGAGATCAGGATCACCGGATCCTTCACTCGTGAGCCGCAGGGCTACCTTTTCCATGCCGAAAAGATAAAAGTAATCGGCAAACACCAACTGGGAGGGCAGGGATGACGCCGGCCAAGCTGGTCTTTAAAAATATTGTTCGCAGGCGAGGCCGATTTGTTTTTACCCTTCTCGGCATCATCATCGGCATGGCCTCCTTCGTCACTTTCATGGCTTTAGGGAGCAGCCTGAAATCCGAAATCGAACGGGAATCGGCCGCCCTCGGAGCCAACCTCGTGGTCACCCCAAAAGGGAGCTGCGCCTACGAACAGGTCTCTATCCTCACCGGTGAGCAGCTCCCCACCACTATTACAGCCGAAGAAGTTGAGGCGATACGAAGCCTGGAAGGGATGACCGCCATTCCTTATCTGGCAGAACGGTCGGCGATCAAAAATCGACCCGTTTCTGTGATGGGGATCCTTCCTCAAGAAACCATGCGCTTCAAAGAGTGGACCCTGGATAAGGGAGACTTTTTCTCCAGGGAAAGGGCTCAGGGCGCAGTCCTTGGCTCGGTGGTGGCTGGACAGTTTGATCTGGAACCGGGTTCCGAAGTGCGCATCCGCGGCGAAATGATCCCGGTGCTCGGGGTGCTCGGGGAGACGGGGGGAAAGGACGATCTGACCGTCTTTCTTAACATGCCTGAAGCGCAGCAGCTTTACGAACAGAAGGATCTGGTTTCCTATGTCGCGGTGCGTGTCGACCGGATCGACGAGGTGGAACTCTACGCAGCCAAAATCAAGGACAAGGTCAGCCTGGGAGTGGTGTCGGACAAACAGATGCTCGGCTCGGTGCTCTCGATCGTGGGCACGGTCAACGTGACCCTTCGGTTGATAGCTGCGGTCGCCATTCTCGCCGCCGCATTCGGGATCGTCAATACGATGATGACCGCGACTTACGAACGCAAGCGGGAGATCGGGATTTTGCAGGCGATGGGTGCGACGCGGGGAGGAATCTTTCGGCTCTTTCTGCTCGAATCAGGCGTTTACGGGCTCCTGGGAGGCATCGGCGGTGCTATTCTGGGGTTTGCAGCCTCCGTGGTTGCGGCCCCCTGGGTCAGCCAGAACGCTGCCACATCCTTTGTCAAGGGCTCGCAGACCAGCGTCGATCCCCTTGTTTTTGTGGGAGCCGTCCTCTTCTCGACCCTGATCGCCATGATTTCGGGTCTCTATCCGGCCTGGAAGGCATCGAAGCTCTCACCTGTGGAGGCCATCAGCTATGAGTGACGCTATTATCCGAACGAACGAACTTGCCAAGCAATACGGCCGGGGAGCAACCCTCACCCGGGCGTTGCGGGGGGTGAACATTGAAATTCCCCGCGGCAGCTTTACGTGTATTGTCGGTCCCTCAGGACACGGCAAATCGACGCTGATGCATCTTATGGGTGGTCTCGATCGTCCAACGAGCGGGAGTGTTTTTCTCGACGGCCAGGAGATGTTTCGACTGGGAGGCCGGCAGCTGGCAGATCTGCGGTCGCGCAAGATCGGCTTCGTTTTTCAGTTCTTCAATCTGATGCAGAGCCTTACGGCGATGGAGAATGTGGAAACCGCCCTGATGCTTGCCGGAGTCTCCGAACCTCAGCAAAAAACACGGGCCGCCGAGCTTCTGACCCTGGTGGGCCTGGAAGGAAAAGCCGGTGCGAAGCCCGGCCAGCTCTCTGGTGGTCAGCAGCAGCGCGTCGCCATTGCCCGGGCCCTGGCCAATGACCCTCCGGTGCTGCTGATGGACGAGCCGACGGGTAATCTTGATTCCGAGGCCGAAGACGAGGTTCTGAATGTGCTGGAAACACTCAACAAGAATGGCAAGACGATTATTCTTGTGACCCACAGCAGCGAGATAGCGACCCGGGCTGGTAACCTGGTGAAAGTTCGCGACGGACAGATCGAGACCGCCAGGGAAAATTAAAGAGGACCTCAGGTCGGCATCCGATTTCATGTCGGTGCCGGCCTTTTTAGATCTCCAGATCCGTTCTCTTTATCCGAAGAATGAGATCCCCATGTTTCACATCCCTTCCCATACTGGTTGCTAATCTCAAAAAAGATGCTCAAATAAAAGGAGTGCCTACACAAGGCATCGCGGTTTCGGCAATCCGTGGTTCGAGGGAAGAAAAGTAATTGTCATCAGAATTTGGAGGTTTGAGATGGGAGTCTTAGCCTGGATTATCATGGGTTTGGTCGTTGGTGTACTGGCAAAGTTCTTCATGCCGGGCAGGGACCCGGGGGGGATTGTCGTGACCATCCTGCTCGGAATTGGTGGAGCTTTTGTCGGCGGATATCTCGGCTCCATTCTCGGGCTCGGAACGGTGACCGGATTTAACCTTGGGAGCCTCCTGCTGGCGACTGGGGGCGCCATCCTTCTGCTGATCGTTTATCGAATGCTGAAAAAATGAATCGATCCTCGATAGTCGAACAGGGAAAGGGATGAAGCATGGAATTGATAAAGATCATATTCGCAATCATTCTCCCTCCCTTAGGGGTGTTCTTGCAGGTCGGCATCGGAAAGCATTTCTGGATTAACATTCTCCTGACTCTGCTGGGATATATTCCAGGCATCGTTCACGCCATATGGGTCGTTGCCAAGAATAAGTAGTAAAAAATGACAGTTTCTATCAGGCAAGCGAGGCAGGCGGAATGATGAAATCATCACGGCAAAGGAGATACGCCATGGCAAAGATTCTCGTTCTTTACTACAGCATGTGGGGGCATGTGGAAACGATGGCGAACGCCGTTGCAGAAGGCGCCCGAGGCGTTGACGGGACCGAGGTCGTCATCAAACGGGTCCCCGAGCTCATGCCGGAGGAGGTGGCCAGAAAGGCGGGTGCAAAACTTGACCAGCCCGCTCCGATCGCCACAGTGGATGAGCTGCCCGAGTACGACGCGATCATTTTCGGTACGCCGACCCGCTTCGGGAACATGTGCGCCCAGATGAGAAACTTTCTCGACCAGACCGGAACGCACTGGATGCAGGGCAATCTGGTCGGCAAGGTAGGCAGCGTTTTCGCATCGACGGCGAGCCAGCACGGCGGGCAGGAGACCACGATCACCTCCTTTCACTGCACTTTGCTGCATCAGGGAATGATCATCGTCGGCGTTCCCTACTCCTGCCAGGCTCTTCTGAACATGGAGGAGATTACGGGCGGGTCCCCCTATGGAGCCAGCACCCTTGCAGACGGGGACGGCAGTCGCCAGCCCTCCGAAAACGAACTGACCATCGCCCGGTTCCAGGGCGAGCATGTGGCCAGGATCGCGCAAAAGATGGCGGGCTGATCGCACCGCCCTCCCAGTCGCGGCAACAGGAAACAGGGGGCGGAAAAGGGCAGGGCTGTGAAATTCAGATCAGACCTCCAGTTCCGTTCCGATCCCGGCAAAGAAGAAACGCCCCTTGAAGCGCTCCTGCATTTGCGCTGCCCGTGGCAGGCCGGTGCAATGCGATACGCCGAGGCGCTTGAAGGCAAATTTTTCCAGCGCATCGAGCGTCGCCTCCATCTGGTCATCTCCGGCCTTGGACAAGTGGGTGCCGCCGAGAATCGTATGGACAGGCCTGTCGGGCAAGTTGGTTGCGATCCATTCCAGGGTGTTGATCGTTCCGGCATGAGCGCAGCCGAGAAGGACCACCAGGCCTTTCGGCGAATCAATCACCATGGCGAGGTCGTCGATAAAAGAATCCGGGACCGACTGGCCGGAGGGTTCGATCTTGACCATGCAGGGATCCCCGGTTTCGAAAGAGGTAATGCGGGGGATCTCGCCGGTAAGGTAGATTCCGGGCGCGATCTGGGTAAAATCTCTGTGCCAGCGGAAACGGGCGCCAAGGCTCTCCAGGTAGGGGCGCCGGTGTGGAATGCCGATGAATCTTCGCGATTGGCGCCCCGACCAGTAGCGTTCGTCGAAGATTCGGCCATGGGAATGAACGTCGATGGGGCCGCTCTGCTGCAGGACGTCTGCCAGGCCGCCGACATGATCGTAATGCCCGTGACTGAGAATGATTGCCGAAAGATTGCGCAGGTCCTTGTAAAGCGAACGGGCGTTACGAGCAATGCCGAGCCCCTGGCCCGTGTCGAAAAGATATGAGCCGGTCGGTGTTTCGATATGGCAGGAAAAGCCGTGCTCGGCAACAGCTGCAATCGGTTTGCTGACGGTATTTTCGCAGAGAATTGTGAGTTTTGCCGGCACTGATCCCCCTCCCTTGTTGTTACTTAGACCTTATTTCTATGTTTTCCCATCGTTCTTGAAAATCGAGCGAGTCTCAAGCTGTAGAGTTCCTTTAAGAATGAACTGCATGAGGTGAATCTCGTTTCAAGTATGCAGCAACCCTCATGAGTTGTCCAATTCATTGCCCTTGATGCTCTATTGTTTGGGGCAGCGTGTTTTTGGAGAATCCCACCGTTTTGAGTCCGATTGCTCTAACGAAGGAAGGGATTAACTAGAGAAAAAGAGGGAAAATACGCGTTGTAAAATGTTGTTAACGAAAACGTCAGGTTCGGAACAATAATTTCCTCGCTCCTCAAAAGCCTCCGAAAACATAGTTCTTTCAAGTAAAACCTCCCAGTTCGCATATCCCCTTTGAGTGGTAAAAGAGAAACATATTCAATTCGGCGTTTTGAAGGATGTTTATTCCATAAGGTCCTTTTTTTGTTCTTAAAATGCCGCAGCTCTGATATGGTAAATCTTTTCTTTGGTGATAAAAACAAAAGGTGTTTTATTTTATATTGACCTGAACGTAAAGGGCTGATATAAGCGTTTGGTAAGGGGGCAGAAAAAACAGCAATGTCCGTTGGAAAGGATATAAAAGGTACGCAGTACCAACAAGAGTGAAGATTGACGCCAGGGTTGGTCAAAAAGACCGTTTCCGGACAGAAACCAGTGAGCAAAAGGAGTGGGCTATGAGAGCGGTAAAGTGGGGCATTTTGGCATGTTGTATGGTGCTGGGTTTGGCATCGACCGGGTTTTCCTCGGGATTTGCGATCATCGAACAGAGCGTCAGTGGTTTGGGAGGGGCTTTTTCCGGCGGAGCTGCCTCCGCTGAGGATGCTTCAACTATCTTTTTCAATCCGGCCGGCATGACCCTTCTGGAAGGGCAGCAGGTTGTGGCCGGGGCTCATGTCATTGTTCCGTCGGCCGAATTCGAGGCCGAGACGGCAGAGAACGCCATAGCGGGGACCCCCTTGGCAGATGTCCCCGGTGCCAACACTTCGCTTGGAACGAACAACGGGGGGGACGGTGGCGTAACGGCCGTGGTGCCGAACTTCTATTACAGCAACAAGGTCAACGACAAGCTCTCCTTCGGACTGGGGGTCAACGCTCCGTTCGGGCTGACTACGGAATACGACAAGGATTGGGTCGGCCGATACCACGCTGTGGACTCGGAGGTGATGACGCTCAATATCAACCCGGCGGTCGCCTACCGCGTCAATGAGCAATTGAGCGTTGCTGCCGGGGTCAGCATCCAGTATATCGATGTCACCCTGTCTAGCATGGTTGACGGCGGTTTGGGGGTATTTGAGGCCACAGGGGACACCAACTTGCTCCCACTCGCCAGTAATACGGATTACGACGTTTTTGTCGAAAACAAAGCCGATGATGTGGGGTACGGTTTCAATCTCGGCCTTCTCTATGAGTTCTCCCAGGACACACGTATGGGTTTTTCATACCGTTCTGAAATAGAGCACACGGTCGAGGGCGATGTGAATACCACCGTACCAGATACGCTCATACCTTTTGGGGGGGAGACGCTCTTCCCGGATCAAGGTGTTAATGGGGATATCACCCTCCCGGCGGTTGCTTCCCTGAGCGTTTACCACGAACTCTCCGACAAGTTGGCCCTTATGGCGGATCTCAGCTGGACCGGTTGGAGCTCCTTCGACAAGCTGACGATCAACTTTGAAGGTGCGGGGCTTGCCGGAAGAGACAGCTCCACAACAACAGAAAATTGGGACGACACCTGGCGCTATTCGGCAGGCGCCGCCTATCAGGCGACCGAGGCACTGCTGTTGCGCACCGGCGTGGCCTTCGACGAAACTCCGATTTCCGATGAGTACCGCACTCCGCGTATCCCCGGTGAGGATCGTACCTGGGTTACTGTCGGGGCCGGTTATCAGTTGAGTGAGAGCTTAACGCTCGATTGTGCCTACGCTCACATCTTTGTATCCGATTCTAAAATGGAAAAGGACGCATCAGATCCGGAAGATGCTGCTCGTGGAACCGTGGTCGGCGAATTTGAGAATTCCGTCGACATCGCAAGTGTTCAGCTCGCTTACAGTTTCTAAATCTGCATTTCGAATCTCAGGGGGAAGCCTCCTTGGCGGGGCTTCCCCTGAACATGAACTACTATCCCTCTATTGTTCACAGATTGAATCCGTATCGTTTGAAGGGGCTTTCTAGAATATTGTTTTAAATCATCATTGACGTGAACGTAAAAGTAAGATAAATTTTCCAGCAGGGTGAAAAGGGGCAACTGATGAGTGAGCTGCCATACAAATCGATTCCCGGAATGCTGAAGGCGAATGCTTCAACCTTCGCCGATCGTCCCGCCGTGAGTTACAAGAAGGAGGGGCGGTGGATTTCGCTGAGCTATGCCCATCTTTACGAGAGGGTTCTTATGGCCGCCCGCGGCCTGGGCAAAGCCGGTATCCAGACGGGTGACCGCGTGGCCATCCTGTCGGAAAATCGAGCGGGCTGGACGATCTCCGATCTTGGAGTGCAGGCTGCAGGGGGTGTCACTGTTCCGATCTATGCAACCAATACCGCCGAGCAGGCGTCCTATGTCATCAATCATTCCGCTACGCGGATCGTCTTCGTCTCCAACCGTATCCAGTATGAAAAACTCCTGGGCATCCGGGAGCAAATTCCGGGGGTCGAACTGGTTGTTTCCTATGAGCGTTTCATGGGTGACAAGGCCTTGCCGGTCTACACTCTGTATCAGCTTTCCGAAATATCCCATCCCCTCGCCGGCGATGAACGGGGGGAGATCGAGGCAAAGATCGACAGCATCACGCCCGACGATCTGATCACCGTCATCTACACCTCCGGTACGACAGGTGTCCCCAAGGGTGTCGTGCTGACCCAGTCCAATATGCTGTTTGACGCTCATTCGGGTGTAAACAA
>JAWOCM010000082.1:0-53911 GCA_046483795.1 Desulfuromonadales bacterium
CGATATCGATCCCGCCCTGGTCGACGTCAATGTTCATCCCACCAAACAGGAGGTGCGGTTTCGCGACCAGCGCCTGATTCACGATTTCATCTCCTCGGCAGTGCGCCGGAATCTGCGTGACTCGTCCTGGCTGGGCGATCGCCGCGATGAAAATTACCTGCCCTCAAACGGGGACCTGACGCGAGACGAGACCGCGGAGGGGCAGCCTTTCATATCGCCGCCAGCGCCCTCTTTTCCCGCTGGAGAGAGGATACGGGAGCGGGCGGATTGCTATCCGGCTCCTCCGCCGCGATCGGCATCGAATCCCACCTCGCGCCCGGATCCGTCCGGGGAGGACGATATTTTTACGGCAGGGCACAAGGCCGCGGCCCGGGGGTTTTTCAGCTCGCTGCAGATCCTCGGGCAGTATCACCAGAGTTATATCCTGTGCCAGGACGGTGACGACCTCATTCTGGTCGATCAGCACGCGGCCCACGAGCGCGTCAGGTTCGAACAGCTCCGCCTGCAGCACGACAGCCGGCAGATCGAACGGCAGTCGCTGTTGTTTCCGCTGGTCCTGGAACTCGATTTTCGCGAAGCGGCTCAGCTGACTGAGCACCTTCCGGTCCTTGCGGATCTCGGTTTCGAGGTCGAACCCTTCGGCGGTAACAGCTTCGCCGTCAAGGCCCTTCCCGAGCTCCTCGCGCAAGACGATGCCGAGACGCTGCTGCGCGATGTGGTCGCCGAGCTGGACGAAACAGGAAAAGCGGACCGAATAGACCATGCTTTCGACGAAATCCTGATGCTGATGGCCTGTCACGGCTCTGTCCGGGCCAACCAGACCCTGAGCGGGGCGGAGGCTTCCGCCCTGTTCCAATCCCTCGACGAGGTCGATTTCAGTGCCCAGTGCCCCCACGGACGTCCCGTAATGGTCCGCATGGGACTCGGTGACGTGGAGCGGCTGTTCAAAAGAATCTGATGACGGAAAACTGCGAGGAAAAACATCCGGATCCACGACCGCCGCTGGTGGTTGTCTGTGGTCCGACGGCTTCGGGCAAGACTGCGCTGGCGCTTCAGATGGCGGAGTCTTTCGATATCGAGATCATCTCCGCGGATTCGCGCCAGGTTTACCGGGGAATGGACATCGGAACTGCAAAGGCGAGCGCTGCCGAGCAGGCTCGTGTCCCTCATCACCTGATCGATGTGGTCGAACCGGATCAGTCCTTTACCGTCTCCGATTTCGTCGACAGAGCTCGCCGTGCCGATCGAGAGATCCGGCAGCGGGGCCGTTTGCCGGTTGTGGTCGGCGGAACCGGGCTCTATATTCAGGCTTTCGTTTCAGGGCTGGCCGATCTGCCGCCCGCCGATCATTCTGTCCGCCAGCGTCTGAACGAGTATGGCGACCGGCATGGCGATGCCGCCCTGCACGCCCTTCTTGGCGAACGGGACCCCGAGCAGGCCGCTCGGATCCACCCGCGCAACCGGGTTCGTGTGGTGCGCGCTCTCGAGGTCTTCGAGTTGAGCGGCATGCCGATATCGCAATGGCAGCGACAGCACGCTTTTGCCGAAAGGCCCTTTCGCGTCAAAACCATCGGCCTTTCTCCGCCGCGTGCAGAGCTGTTTTCCCGGATCGATCGCCGGGTCGACGCCATGATGGAAGAAGGGCTCGAGGATGAAGTCCGTCGCCTGCTCGCCAGGGGCTGTTCTATCGATCTCAAGGCCATGAAAACGCTTGGTTATCGGGAAATGATCCATTACATACAAGGTCGGATTTCCCATATGGAAGCTGTCGAGTTGATCAAAAGGGACACCCGCCGTTATGCCAGGAGACAACTGACCTGGTTCCGCCGGGATGAAACTATAAATTGGTTTGAATCTTTGGAAGAGTTTGCTAAGCTTGAGGTGTTATTTGAAATTTAATGCCTTTGAAAAAGGAGTGGACATGCCCAAGACCCCGTTTAATATTCAGGACCAGTTCCTCAATCAGGCACGCAAAGAGCGTGTGCATGTTTCCATTGCAATGATGTCCGGTGAAAAGCTTGAGGGGTATATCAAGTCCTTCGACAGCTTTTGTGTCCTGGTCGACAGCAATGGGGACCTCCTTCTCTACAAGCATGCCATCAATTCCATTACGTCCATGGATGGAAATTTCCGTCTGCACGGCGCGCGGGAATAATCCGGCAGACGTTAACCTCCGGAACCAGGTGAAGTCCCCTGCAATCCTGCACGAACACTGCAGGGAAAGGGTTTACTCCGTTCGGATTCCAGGGGTGTCGAGTCTTCTAGTAAAACATTGTGATCCCCTGCGCCGGGAGGCTTTCCTTCCGGCGTTTCCGTATTGAGGCCCGTGATGAACAGACGCATTCTTGGCTGGAGTCTCGCCGCCGTATCGCTTGTGCTGCTGATCTGGCTGCTTTACGCCGGCAGATCGGTATTCATTCCGTTTCTGCTGGCGTTCCTGTTGGCGTATTTTCTCGATCCGGCCGCCGATTTTCTCGAAGAGCGCAAACTTTCACGCTGGGCGGCCGTCGTGGTCGTTTTCGTCGGCTTCCTCGGCATTGTGGGTCTGCTCCTGGCTTTCCTCGTCCCGGCGGTTCAAAACGAGGTCGCCGATCTGCAGGAACTCTTCCCGGAATACGCCAGCGGACTTTACAGCTTGCTGCCCGCCTCGGTGCTGGAGACGCTCGATATCTCCGGGGCGTCCGATCTGCAGGCTCTTTTCCATCGCCTCCTCGAACTGGGGAAAAACCTCTCTGTCGACGTGATCGGACAGGTGGCCCTGTTTGTTTCAAAAGCATTCTCTTCGACCCTGAGTTTCATCCTCACGGTGATCGGTTATTTTATCATCCCGATCTATCTCTTTTATCTGCTGCGCGATTTCGATCGCATGAAGGATGGGGCTGTCAGCCTCATACCCGAGCGATATCGGCCGGCCGTCACCGATCTGGCCCTGGATGTGGATCGGGTTCTGAGCGGTTTTATCCGCGGGCAGCTCGTCGTCTGCATGGTTCTGGCAGTGCTGTACAGCATCGGCCTGGTCGCCCTCGGCATTGACCTGGCGTTGCTGATCGGCATACTGTCGGGGCTGGCAAACATCATCCCTTATCTCGGGACGCTTATCGGAATTTCTTTCGCCCTGCTCATGGCCGTGGTCAAGTTCCAGGATCTGCTTCATCCCCTGCTCGTCATAGTCTTGTTCGGCGCCGTTCAGGCGATGGAAGGCACCCTCATCACACCGCGCATTGTCGGCAACCGGGTCGGACTGCACCCGGTCGGCACGATCCTCGCCGTTCTGTTCGGCGGTGAACTGTTCGGCTTTCTCGGCCTGCTGCTGGCCGTTCCCGTCGTGGCTTCGGCCCTGGTGCTGTTCAAAACAGCGCTGGCCTGGTACCGCGGCACGCCTTTTTACACCGCGGAAACGGGCGGTGGAGGTTCTTGAGCATGGTAGAGATCACCGATATCGTCCCCGGCAGTATCGCAGAGGAACTCGGCCTGGCCGCCGGCGACAGTCTCATGGCCATCAACGGCCAGCCGGTACGGGATCTCATCGACTACCAGTTGCAGCTCACCACAGAAAATCTCCTGCTCGAAGTCCTTCGGGCCGACGGGGAGCGCTGGGATGTGGAGATAGAAAAAGACCTCGAGGACGATCTCGGTCTGGAGCTCGAACATCCTGAACCGACCCAGTGCGGCAACAACTGCCTGTTCTGTTTCGTTCACCAGCTTCCACCGGGAATGCGCTCGACTCTTTATGTGAAAGACGAGGACTACCGGTTCTCCTTTCTCTACGGCTCTTACGTCACCCTGACGAACGTCGCAGAAGACGATGTCCGGCGCATCATCGACCAGAAGCTCTCGCCGATCTATGTATCGGTCCATGCCACCGACGAAGATATCCGGCAGCGGCTCCTGGGCAATGAAGCGCCGCCGATCCTCGAGATCCTTCAGCGGCTCGCCGCCGGGGGGATCGACATTCATGCGCAGATCGTTCTGTGCCCCGGCATCAACGACGGCGAGGAGATGATCAAGACAATCGAGGATCTCTACGATCTTCATCCGCGCCTCAAGTCCCTGGCGGTGGTCCCCGTCGGTCTGACCGGCTACCGGGAGCGCCTGCCCCAGCTTCGGGTCCCTTCACCTGAGGAAGCCAGGGATATCCTGCAGACCATTTATCTCCAGCAGGAGCATTTCCTGCGGGAGAGCGGTACCCGCTTCGTTTTTGCCGCCGACGAGTTCTATCTCAAGGCGGGAGCGCCGTTCCCTCCGCTCTCCGAGTACGAGGAGTTGAGCCAGCTCGAGAACGGCGTCGGTCTGATCCCTCTTTTCCGTGCTGAGGCCGAGGAGGCGCTTGCGGAAGCGGACGTCATGACGGCGCCGCCGGTCACATTGGTGACCGGCAGAGCACCCGCGAGGGAACTCCGGGATTTCGCGGCGCGGCTTTCAATGAAAACGGGCGTTGAAATCGAAGTCAAGGCGGTGGACAATGCCTTCTTCGGCGGGGCGGTCACGGTGAGTGGATTGCTTTGCGGACGCGACCTGATCAGCCAGCTCAAGGGAGATATCAGCGGGGATCTCCTTTTTATTCCCGATGTCATGCTCAAGGAGGGCGAAGAGTTGTTTCTCGACGACGTCAGCGTCGAAGAGCTGGAAGCCGAACTGGACACAGAGGTCATGGTGGTCGACAGCAATCCATGGGGCCTTCTCTATACATTGCAGGTCCTTCAGAACACGACGTGAGCACAGGAGTCCATTATGATCGACGAACATCAGCGCTGGCATCGACGTCAGCTTATGGAAAAAGCCGGAGCGGCCCTGGAGAAGAACGGTTTCGCCGTACACCTTTTTGACGACCGGGAAGCGGCTGTGTCCCACCTTTCCGATGCGACATCGGACAGTTCCTCTGTCGGATTCGGGGGATCGATGACCCTGGCGCAGCTGCAGCTCCCCGAGCTGATCGCCGGTCAGGGGAAAAAGACCCTCGTCCACGGCCGGCCCGGTCTTTCCCGTGAGGAGCGCCAGCAGATCATGAGAGAGCAGCTGACCTGCGATCTCTTCATGACCAGCACCAACGCCCTGACCCTGGACGGGCACCTGGTCAATATCGACGGCAACGGCAATCGCGTCTGCGCCATGTCTTTCGGGCCGAAGAAGGTCGTGGTGGTGGCCGGTGCCAACAAGATAGCCTCCGATAACGAGGCGGCCCTCAAGCGGGTCAAGGAGGTGGCATGCCCGCCCAACGCCCGACGCCTCGGCTTCAAAACGCCCTGCGGGACGACGGGCGTGTGCACCGACTGCGACTCGGAGCAACGGATCTGCCGGATAACCTCGATCATCGAGCGCTGCCCCCTTTCGACACCCATCGAAATCTGTCTGATCAACGACGATCTCGGTTACTGAATTCGTGAGGAGTGAGGAGTGAGGCCGGGTGAGATTGGCCATGCAAAAACGAACTGAGCGATTAAGGCAAACAGCCCGCAAGGTCGGGCACAGGGAGAGAGACATATGTCAAACTGGGATGAGTTGCTGCACCAGGGGCGTGAAGCGATGGAGACGGGAGATTTCGTTACGGCCGTCAGGCATTTCGAGCAGGCAACCGAAGCGTTTCCCGAAAGCGCAGAGGCCTGGTTTCTCCTCGGTGACGCCAGGGAGGAAAACGGGGATCTGGCCGCGGCCATCAAGTCCTACGAAGCCGGACTGGAGCGCGACGACACCGATATCGACAGCCTCTACGCCCTGGGGGATCTCTACTTCGAAGTCGGAAAGCTGAAGCCGGCTCTGGCGACTTATGGCCGGGTCCTGGAAATCGACGAAAAGCAGGCCGATGCCTGGATCAGTATCGGGCTGGTCCGCTCTCATCAGGAAGAGGGCGAAAAGGCGGTGGAGGCCTACCGACGGGCTCTTGCCCTTGAGCCCGATTCGATTTTTGCACTCAACTCCATGGGGGATGCCTGTTACGCGCAGGGCGAGAACGAGAAGGCCCGGGACTATTATCGGCGAGCCCTGGACGTAGACCCCGAAGATGCCCAGGCCCATTTCAACCTCGCGGAAATGTATTACGATACCGGCGAGCTCGAATCCGCAGAAGAGGAAGTGCGTGAAGCTCTGCGCCTCGATCCCGACCTGACCTACGCCTACCTGACCCTCGGCAACCTGTTGATCGACAGCGAACGGATGGGGGAGGCGCTGGAAAGCTTTGAACAGTTCCTGCTGCGCGAGCGCGCTGCCGGCGCCGAAGAAATCCGCGAAGAAGTCTCCTTGCTGATTGAAGGAATCAAGGCGGCGGAAAAGCAGTGACTGATGACTGATGACTCGTCACCGCCCTTAAGGTATTGAAATGGTTCGTGGTTTTGCAATTCTTCTCGCCATGCAGTTCGTCGGCGAAATGATATCGCTGGGGCTCTCCGTTCCGATCCCCGGCAATGTTATCGGTATGGCTCTGCTGTTTCTGGCTCTGGTTACGGGGGTGATTCCTCTGGAATCGATCAAGGAGGCCAGCGAACTGTTGCTGTCGCACATGGCGCTTTTCTTCATCCCGGCCGGGGTCGGCGTTATGGTCTATTTCGACCTCCTGGCACAGCAGTGGCTGCCGATCGTGGTGGCGATGGTCGTCAGTACCTTTGTGGTCATGGCCGTGACGGGCCGGGTTGCCCAGGCGCTGGAGAAAGGCGCAGACCACGATGTGGAATGAGCTGATCAATACGCCCCTGTTCGGCATTGGCCTGACCCTTGCCGTGTTCGCCCTGGCACAGATGTGTTATCGCCGCACCGGCTGGCTCTTGCTGCACCCCGTCTCGACGACCATCGCAGCCATCATGGTGGTTCTGCTGGTGCTCGGCATCCCCTATGAAACCTATGCCCTCGGCGGCGATATGATCCTGTTCATGCTGGGCCCCTCCGTAGTGGCGCTTGCCGTTCCTCTGTATCAGCGCCGCGTGGAGATCATGAGGCGCAAGGTGCCGATACTCGTTGGGGTTCTGGCCGGTGCCGTCAGTTCCATTGTGACCGCCTGCGGCATTGGGTGGCTGCTCGGGGGATCCCCCGATGTCGTTCTGTCGCTGGCGCCCAAATCGGTGACCACCCCTATCGCGATCGGCCTGGTCGAAAAGATCGGCGGTATCGCCCCCCTGACGGCAGCCATCGTGGTGCTGACCGGCTGCATCGGTGCTCTATGCGGCCCCGAGTTCTGTCGTCTGGCGGGCATTCATTCGCCGACCGCGTCGGGTCTGGCCGTCGGAACAGCCAGTCACGGTATCGGAACGGCCCGGATGCTCGAGGTCGATCGGCTGGCAGGGGCCACAGCGGGACTGGCCATCGGCCTGAACGGTTTGATGACCGCCGTGATCCTGCCTTTGTTTACGCCGATTCTGCCCTGAGCCGACCAGAGAAGAGAACAAAAAAAGCAGGTGCCGCGGCACCTGCTTTGTTTGTTCTCTGGATTGTCCGGTCAATCGATTCTACTTGCCGGCTGCCTTTTTGGAGGCCTTGATCGGGTTGACGCGCCCCTGTTCGCTGGCGATTTCCACTTTGCGGTGTGTGGCGAGGTTGCAGAGCCCCTCTTTCCATTTCACGCTCGGGGAAGGGCAGGCCGAACAGACCTTGCCGATGGTGCCTTCGACGATACGGCCGCAGCCTTCGCACTCGTCAACGATTGTCTGGCAGGTATTTCCTTGAAAAACGCACC
Organism: Desulfuromonadales bacterium; assembly: GCA_046483795.1. Taxonomy (GTDB): domain Bacteria; phylum Desulfobacterota; class Desulfuromonadia; order Desulfuromonadales; family JAWOCM01; genus JAWOCM01. The sequence goes on from JAWOCM010000082.1 coordinate 7,661, forward strand.
CATTTTTGGACCAGAAGGTACATTCGGTTCCGGGCAGAACGGTTTGGCACTGCATTTAGACTATCTCCTTCGGTTTGCTTTTTTGTCTGCGAAATGCTAACTTTATCGTCATTTATCGGCGGTTGTCAATCACAAATTCCGCCTTTTCATCGAGGCATGAAAGAGGAGCCGGTCTTGGTCGAATCGTCCTTCTGGGAAACGCTTTGTCGCCGCTGCGGACAATGTTGCTACGAAAAGTACGACGTCGAAGGACGCATTTACCTCAGCGACGAACCCTGTGAATTCCTCGACAGGGAAAGTTCGCTCTGCACCGTTTACGAACAACGCCATCTGCGCAAGGAAGGCTGCGCTCCCCTGACACCCCGGGTGGTGGCGATGGGAGCACTGCCCGGAGACTGCCCTTACGTTGCCGGGATCGACGGTTATGTGGCGCCGGTCACATTGGACGACCCGGAGGAGTAATGTTCCCCTCCTGGTTGGTGCCCTGGCATTTCGTCGGTTAGAAATTCGATGTTTTTGTGGGTATACTATAAAGGGATCTGGTTTCCGGGTCTGTTTTTCATTTATTGAACATGGAGGGATTAATGACGCGGATTTCATTCGGGACATCGGGGTGGAGGGGGATCTTATGCGAGGACTTCACCTTTGAAAACGTCAAGATCGTCACCCAGGCGATCGCAGACCATCTTCGAGCCGAAGGCCAGCAGGACAAGGGAGTGGTCGTGGGATACGATGCCCGCTTCATGGGCGAATTCTTTGCCCGCCAGACGGTTCAGGTTCTGGCAGGGGCCGGGATCAAGACCTTTCTCTGCAACCGCGACACGCCGACTCCGGTGATCGCTTTTGAAATTCTTCGACATCAGGCCGCCGGCGGCATCAACTTCACCGCCAGTCACAACCCCTCGCACTACAACGGTTTGAAATTTTCATCCGGCTGGGGCGGTCCTGCCCTGCCGGAAACGACCAAAGATATGGAAGATCGCGCCAATGCCATGATGGGGGAAGTCTGCTACCGCGAAATGCCTTTTCAGCAGGCGGAGGAAAAAGGGCTTGTCGAGGAGATCGATCCCAGAGGGCCCTATTTCGAGAAAATCCGCGATTTGGTCGATCTTGAAGCGATCGCCCGTTCAGGTCTGACCATTGCCGTGAATCCCCTGTACGGGACCGCCCGCGGTTATCTCGATACACTGCTGAGCGAGGCAGGTGTGCCGGTCGTGACGATCAACGATCACCTCGACCCTTATTTCGGAGGGCTGCCGCCTGAACCGGCCGAGGAAAACATCGAGGATTTCATAAGTCTCGTCCGGACCAATCCCGAAATTTCCCTCGGCGTGGCCACGGATGGCGATGCCGACCGGTACGGGATCATCGACGAACATGGCATTTTCTACGAACCCAATTATATTCTGGCGATGCTTTTCGATTACCTGATCCGCGTCAAGGGCAAAAACGGGGATGCCGCCCGCTCCGTGGCCACGTCCCATTTCCTGGATGCTGTTGCCGCCCATCACGATATGAGTGTTCATGAGACTCCCGTCGGGTTCAAATATATCGGCGAGTTGATCAAAGAGGACAGGATTCTCATCGGGGGGGAGGAGAGCGCCGGCCTTTCGGTCCGCAGTCATGTGCCCGACAAGGACGGCATCGTAGCCTGTCTGTTGGTCGCCGAAATGGTCGCTGTGACCGGGAAGCCCCTGAGCGATCTGCTGAGCGATCTTTATGGGCGGGTCGGGGAGTTTCACACCAAGCGGATCAATATCCGTCTGACGCCGGAACTCGAAGGCGCTTTCGGCGGAAAGATGCAGAACCCGCCGGAGAACTTCGCCGGCAAGGCCGTTACCAAGAAGATCACCATCGACGGAGTCAAACTGCTGCTCGAAGACGACTGCTGGGTGCTGTTCCGCAAGAGCGGTACCGAACCGGTCGTTCGTCTGTATGCCGAGGCGCGTACCGAGGCGGACCTCGGCGAGGTCTTGAAGGCTGCCGAGAAATTTGTGACATCGTGACATCCTGATATGAGTTTGTTTTTCTTGACAGTTTTTCCTGAAAGTGCTCCCTTCTAACTATGCCGAAAACAGCCTTCAGTGCCATGCAGATGAGCGTTCGTTCCTTTCTCGGCGGGGCGAATGTCTCCCTGTCCGAAGTCGAGGACAAAGAGGAGGATTCCGAAAAGGAAGACCGGACCGAAATCTCCTCGCGCCTGCGCATCGACAAGGCAACCTATCGCTTCAGGGCGACGCGCAAGGATATTCCTTTTACCGAAACAGAGGAGAAGTTCATTCTCGAATTGCTCGCCGCTTTCGAGAAGCTTTTCTCCGGCTTTACCCGCAAAGAGTACGCGGCCCATTTTCGCACGGCTCTGATGACCTCGTTGGCCGACATTGCCGTTGCGCGGTATATCCGGGCCGACCGCCAGGGGGTTTTCTGGCCGACCCAGAGTCTGATTCAGCTCCTGAAAAACCTCTCCTACCAGCGGTATGAGGGCTCGCCGGCGACGACGGGTTTCATCGTCTACCGGAACAAGCTCGATGATTTTAAGGCCGGGCTGGAAAAAACACGCTACAGCTGGCTCGACCTGGGAGATGATCGACAGCGCATCTCCGAAGATTTTTTTCGCAATCCGCTCTCTTATCGTTTCGTCGACGGTGCCCGGGCCCTGTTTGTCTGCGATATACGCATGAACGTCAAGGGGACGATTCGAACCGGTTCGCCCGTCGCGCGCGACTCCATCGAACAGCTGGCCAACCGTGAGACCGTATCGCTGCTGAGCAATGCCGGAGCCGGTGCTTTTGCAATCTACGTCAACAAGGCTTCCGAACTGGAAATCATTCTCGATACAGGCCAGTTCCTGGTCTGGCGCAACGGCTTCTGGGCCATCTACGATCCGGATATCTTTCGCGGATTCCTCGCCAAAAGCCTCGAGAAGAGATCGATCGATCACCTGACCTGGTCGGTCTATGCTCTTTCCAAATCGCGCCACGGCACCGTTGTTCTGGTATGCGACGACAATGCCGATCTCGACGCTCTGCGCAAAGGCTCGGTCGGCGGCCGCGACCCGTTGAGCCGGGCCCTGATCCGTCACGTACGGGGGACCAAGCTCGGGACCTTGAAGCGATCGGGGGATCTGACACGGATACTCTCTTCGGACGGCCTGACAGTGATCAACCGACGCGGTGAGCTGCTCGATGCAGGGGTGATTATAGATACCTCGCAGGTCAGCGGCCTTGTCACAGGCGGAGGGCGCACCACCGCCGCCACTTCGGCGTCCCACTTCGGCCATGTCATCAAGGTTTCAGAGGACGGCCCCATCGAACTCTTCCGCAACGGCCGCCGGCTCTACCGTTTCGGCTGATCGTTTCAGGTGCGCTGGCAGCGGACCCGCCTTGTAAGACAACCTCGCTTCACGGGAAATTATTCGAACAGGAGTCCTTTATGATCATCAAACGGCCCGTATTCCCCCTCGCTGTTGTCAGTCTTGTCATGCTCGTTCTGATCTGCGGCTGTGCCTCCTCGACCGCCAAGCGCTCCGATGAACTGCTGCTCAAGGATTACCAGTCCATGTCAGATGATGAACTGGAGACCTACTATTTCAGGCTCAACGACCAGATCGCCCGCGTCGAGCGAAAGACCCGGGATACCAACGTCGGTGAAGGCATCGGCAACTCGCCGGTAAAGGTGACGACGAGCACCGGCGTTGAGGAGGTGCCGATGTCCCAAGCCCTTCGCGACAGGCGCAACGAGGTGCGCCAGGAGTTGTCGAGGCGCGGCTTGCGGGAGTAAGTCGAAAAACGAACAGAGACTGATCGGTGTGCGTTCCGTTCCTCAGGATTGATGTTCCTTTACTCTGCAAGTATTGACACCCAGCATCTGGCTGATCGGGCAGTACCCCGCAATCGCTGTGATAATGGGGATGAATCCGATCAAACCGAGATAGGCCCAGCCGCCTTCGAGGAAAAAGAGGCCGAACAGGACCACCCCGATGACCACGCGAGTCATCTTATCCGTTTGCGAACAGACATTGTGCTTCATTGTCGATCTCCTTTCCTGAGTCTCCGTCGTTAGTTTTTCTTCATATATCGAGTATAACACCATATATCCCGGGCAGAGCGGACACAGCGAAACAATTTTATTGAGGAGGGGGAGGCATTTGTGGTCATCGTTTTGAACCATTGCACCATGGCCGGTAGGGGCGGACCCGCGTGTCCGCCCTGATTGTATCCGACACCATTCACCCCCGGACGATCACATGGGTCCTGGGCAAAATCCGGGCGAACACAAGGTTCGCCCCTACGGTGGGATGTGGTTCGGGTTCTCGTCGTCGAAGGCCCATTTTGCCGGATTGCCCGTGATGTATTTGCGGGCGCGATGCAATTCGTTGTCGTTGCGGATGATGCGTTCGTAATAATTGCGTTGCCACAATCGGCCGGGGAACGGCGGCCAGGCATTCCGTTCAACCCCTTGGGCATACCCTACCGTGGACAGGGATTTGAACGTCTGAATGATTCGTCCCACCGAACCGGCGGATGTTCCGTAGGGGCGATCCTTGTGATCGCCCTGGTTTGCGGAATCGTTTTGAACAAATGGGCGAACACAAGGTTCGCCCCTACGGTCGGTTAAAAAAATAATGCCGTGAAAATGATTGGGCATGACGATGAATTCGTCGACGGTCAGGTTTTGAAAACGGTCGCCCAGATTCAGCCAAGTGTGCCGAACCATCTTCCCTCCCTCATTCAAAACCATACCATTGTTCGCCACCTCCCCGAACAGGCATCTCCAGCCCTGAACGCAGATCGTTACGAAATACGCCCCCGCCCTTGAATAATCGTAACCCTGCAGGCGGATTGAACGGCGATGATGGGTCTCCGGATGGAATTTCATGATTCTCCGCGCGCGCTCCCCTTTGGGGATAAGTATTTTTCTTAAATTGGCCCTAATCTGTAACACTCATTCCTTGTGTTTTTAAATCATTTTTCACCCGGTTTATTGTCTGCCCGTGTCTGACAGGATACGTCCGGTATTCCGGGCGTGTTGGGAAAACCATTGCTGCAACCTGCCCCCACTGATATCCTCGCCGGAAACAATCTGTGAATGAGAGTCGCCATCATGACAATCCGTTTCATCCATACGGCCGATATCCATCTCGGCAAGACTTACCGCAATTCGCCCGGCGAGGCCGAACGCTACGAGGATTTCTTCCGTTGCCTGGACGGCATTGTGGACGACGCCGTTCGCGAACAGGTCGATTTCGTGCTGATCGCGGGCGACCTGTTCCACGTCGGACAGATCCTGCCGCGCACCTTTGCTCGCACCATCGAAACGCTGCAGCCGCTCAAGGATGCCGGAATCCCCTGTATCGCCATCGAAGGGAATCACGACTGGATCCACCGGCGGGAGAGCATCTCCTGGATGGAGGCGCTGTCGCAGATGGGCTACATCCGACTTCTTCGCCCTGTGCGGACCGATGATGGCGGCTATCGGTTCGATCCTTTCGACGAGCAGACCGGCTGTGGCGGGCATGTCGAGATCGGCGCGCTCAACATCTACGGACTGGGATACATCGGTGCCCAGGCCGGCAGTCACGTGGAGCGGATCTGCGATGCCGTGAACACGGTCAACAACCTGCTGCTGTTCCATGTCGGCATCTGGACCTATTCGCCAGTGGAGATCGGGAACATGAAGCCGGAGGACGCCCATCATCTGGCCGAAACCTTCGGCTATGTCGCCCTCGGGCACGGACACAAACCGTACGAGGTCGAAGGACCCGCCGGAAACCCCTTCGCCTGGAATCCCGGCTCGCCAGAACGCGTCAATTTCGGCGAACAGAAGTACGACAAGGGCTACTCCCTGGTGACGTCGGAGAATGGGGCATTCCGCCCCGAATTCAGGAAAACGGCCCCGAGGCCGATGGTCGTATCCAGGATCGATCTGGACGGCGCCTCCGATGCGGAGGAGGCGCTGGGCCAGTTTGCCGATCAGGTCCGGGATCTGCTCGCCGCAGAGAAAGATGAGCGCAGGCCCCTTCTGGAGCTGAAATTGGTAGGAACGGTCGGCTTCCATCCTTTCGAACTGAACCGGGAGCGTCTGCGAATGACTCTCGAAGAGATCGTTCACCCCCTCCATGTGGAGATCAAGAATCACCTCTCCCTGGTATCGCGATCCGCTGTTGGAGAGGACGCCAGGAAGAGCCTGGCCGAAATCGAAAACGAGGTGCTCCATGAACTGATCGGCGCCGGAAGCGACTATCAGGGGCGGGAGGAGGAACTGAGCCGTCTGGCCCTGTTGCTGCGCGATGCAGTGAAGAAGGGCGACGTGGACGGCGAAGATTTGCTGGCGCTGCTCGAAGGGGAGGACTGAAACAATGCAGATCATCTCCGTCCGCCTCAAGAATATCAAATCGCACAAGGACTCGACCCTGGAATTCTCGCCGGGGATCAACGTGCTTCGCGGACCGAACGGCGTCGGGAAAAGTACCGTTTTCGAGGCGATCGGCTACGCACTGTTCGGGGTCGATGCGCAGAGCTTTGTCGGCAATGTCGAGCGTTTCGTTTCCATCGGCGCCCAGAAAGGCGAGGTCGAGGTTGTCTTCCGTCTCCGCGATCCAAAGCGTTACCGGGTGACACGGACTGTGGGGGCCGCGTCGAAGTGGCTGCTGGCGAAGGAGGTCGGCGGCGACTTCGAGGTCGAGGAACACAAGGATGCCAAAGAGACGGAGGCACGCATCGCTGAGCTTCTCGGTCTCGACAACGGCCGTTCGCTCTCTGAGCAGTTCGAACTGGTGATCGGCCCCTTCCAGAACGAGTTCCTCGGACCCTTCGTCATCCGGCAGCCGAGCAAGCGCCGCGACAGGTTCGACGAGATCCTCGGCATCGACACCTGGCGCAAGACCTACAAGGAGACCAGGGCGCTGTCCACGGCCATCAACGGCAAGGTTGAAGTGCTGCAGGCCGAGATCGGCAGCCGTCAGGAACAACTGGAAGCGCTGCCGCTGCGAAAAGACGAACGGCGGACAGCCCGGAAGGATCTCGCGGCAAGCCGGGACGATCTGGACAAGCAGCGCAAGGCGCTGGAAGCAGTCGAGGGGCGGCTGGTCGATTTCGACAGGCGCGAGCAGGCGTGCAGGACGCTGCAGAGCGACATCGACAAACTGGGCGAGCGCATCGACAACGGCAGGGAGAAGGTCGCCGGACAGAAATCGCTGGTCGAGGAAGCTGAGAAGGCCCGAAAAGTTCTGAGAGAAACGGAGGCCGGAAAGGAGGCTTTCGAACACGCCGAAGCCCGTCTGACCGGCCTGTACGAACAGGTTTCCAGGCAGCGCAAGCTCGAAGGGGAGGCGGCCGGCCTCGACAAGCAGATCGCGACTTTGGGCGCGCGCTGCGAGTCGGAGTCGCTGGCTATCGATCAGACGATCAGCGAAGCCCGGGCCGAGGAGCAGGCGATCGCCGAGAGCAGAAAGGCCACAGCGGTCGACGCGGAGACACAGGAGACGGCAGCCCGACGTCCGGAACTGCGTGCAGGAATCGACAGGCTGCGCCAACAGCTGGGGCAGCTTGAAGGGCGCAGAAGCAATCTGGAGGAGGGCAGGGACAAACTTGCCGGAGGCGTATGCCCCTTTTTCCAGGAGCCCTGCGAGAATATTGCCGACAGACCGCCTCAGGACGTGTTCACGGATAAATTTGACGAGCTTGACCGTCAGCGACAGCGCCTGGACAGCGAACTCGAGACCCTGGTGCAGCAGGAGAATGCTGCAGCCCGGGCCGAGGACCGGATCAGGGAGAGCCGGGTCAAGCTCAAGGGGCTGGATCAGCAGGCGGACAAAGTGGCCGAGCGCCTCCAGAGGAACGAAGAGCGCCGGGCAGCGCTCGAAAAGTTGCAGGAAGAGCGGTCGGCTGTTCAGAAACAATCGGCCGAAAAGCAGAAGGAACTCAAGGCATTCAGCCGTCTGCAGGAGGAGATCGCGGAAGCCGAGCAGCATCGGAAACAGCATCGCGAGGCACGCGATCGCTATGTCGCCAATCAGCGGCAAGCGGCCGAAGGGGAGCAGCGCGTGTCCGACCTGCAAAAGTTCGAGACGTTGCTCGAGAATCTCGGGGAGGAGTTGAAAGAGCGCCGGGACGCTTTACGCCACGCCGATAAGGCCTATGATGCCGAAGAGCATTCAGCACTTCGACGGCAGAAAGACGAGCTGCGGGAAACAGTCGGATTGCTGCGTCAGAAAGTCGAGAACCTTGAAGCCGCCGTCGTCCGGCTCGAGGCCGAAATCGAGAAGCTGGTGAAGATCGAGAAAGAGGTCGAGGCCAGGAAGGCCCGGATCAAGGCCTACTCGGAGAAGCAGGAGCTGGTCAAGTTTCTGCGCAACAAGGTGTTCCGCAATGTTTCGTCGTATCTCTCAGAGCGCTTCCGGGAAGAGATCAGCTTGAAGGCCGATAAGATCTACCGCACCATCGCCGATGTCGACGAGGAGTTGGCGTGGGGCGAGAACTACCGGATCGAACTGCGTGATATGGTGGAGGGAGAACTCAGGAGCCGGGTTGACGACCAGCTCTCCGGCGGCCAGATGATGAGCGCCGTGGTGGCCCTGCGGCTGGCTTTGCTGCAGACGATCGGAGCCCGCATCGCCTTTTTCGACGAGCCGACTTCAAATCTGGATGCGGTGCGCAGGGAGAATCTCGCCCATGCCTTCCGGGCAATCGACGTAGGCAAAGAGGAAGTCACCGAGCACTGGTACGATCAGCTCTTCCTGGTCAGTCACGACGTGGCCTTCACCGAGGTGACCGATCAGATGATAGAGCTCGAAGAATAAAATCGGCGGTCACGCCGCCGCTTTGGCTCAGCCTCAGCCAAAGCCCGAACTGGTGGGGGCGGCGCAGCCGCCGTCGGCTGCAGCGAAGAGGGAAACGATTTTTTTCGCTTCCTTTCCGCATTCGGGGCATTCGATCTTTTCGGACGGTCGACTCTGGATCTTTTCGATCCGGGCGTCGCAGCTTTCGCAGCGGTATTCAAATATAGGCATACAGATTCCTCCTGATACATTCCAAAAGCAATATATATGTCCTCCATTCTGAAATCAACCCTGAAAAAGAAGATCCTTCTCCCGCTGGCTGACGATCGCGAAGCCGCTGGTTAGGGCTGATCCCTGTTTCATTCCGCCCTCATCGCCGGTTTGATGTCGAGCAGAGGGGTGCCGTTGATGCAATCCATCCCCCGGACCCAGAGCGCTTCCTCTTCGCACTGTTCTATCGCAATCACGCCAGCGGCGACCGGGTTGGGGCGATGAGGTGACCGCAGGGCGAAAACGCCAGCGTACTTTCCCGTTTTACGGGACGTTCGCCGCAGTGAACTCCGCTCGGCTTCCGACATCCAGTAAAGAATCAGGATCCTCTTTCCGGTATCGAGGCCGAGCAGACCGTCCACATATGCCGGATCGATCACGAGGCGGCACATCGGTCCATCAGGATCGATGTTGCGGGGGCATTCCTCGAGGGTGTCATAAGGTGTTTCGATGTGCCCGATGGCGCGAAGGATCATTTGCCTCTCATCCGGTCTGTCAGCGATCGAAGGTTTCATCGAGAAATCTCTGCATGATCCGCCACGACGTGTCGTCGGCCTTTTCATTGTAGCCAAGGGGAAGATCGAACTTTTCCGCCAGTCTGTCGGCGTCCGGATTGGTGAAGCTGTGCCTGGCTCCCGGCAGGTTGATGAACTGATAGGCTGCTCCTGCCGATTCCATTTCCTTTTTGAAGGCGTCTATCTCTTCATCGGTGACGAATGAATCCTCGGCCCCGTTGAACACGAGAATTCGGCTTTCGATGTCGCCGGGACTGGCCGGATTGTCGGTGGAGAGACTGCCGTGAAAGCTGACCACGGCGTCGAGATCGATTCCGGCCCGGGCCATTTCCAGCACGATCCCGCCGCCGAAACAGTAGCCGATCGCCGCGATGCGCTCCGGATCAACGGTCTCGTGATTGCGGAGGACCTCCAGAGCGGCCCGGAAACGGTCTTTCGCCAGAGGGAGATTCTCCCTGAGTTTTTCCGCGAATCGTCCGGCCTCTTTCGGGTGCGACGCCTGTCTGCCTTCTCCGTACATGTCGACTGCCAGAGCCGTATAGCCAAGTCCTGCAAGCATCTCGGCGCGTCGCCGGGCATAGTCGTTGTGTCCCCACCACTCGTGGACCACGAGGATTCCCGGCCGCTTCTCATCCAGAGATGGATCGAAGGTGACATACCCCTGCATGACGGTTTCATCCGTTCGGTATTCCACTTCCTCCCCTGCGACCTCGGCATGCGCCGCAGGAATAAGGAGCATCAGCAGACCCAGCGTCATCGCAATGTGTCTCATTCGTTCCCCTCCCATCGATTTGTGGACAATGTCGTATATAATTATATATCGATTCGCGAAAGTTGCCACCACCTGACTCAGGTATGCACGAATGAGGAGGTTCGATGAAAGGAACAAAAAACCGGGTTTTGTCGCTGTTCGCCCTTTTTTGCCTTTCAGTCGTTGCCGCGCCGGCTTCTGCAGGAAACCAGCAGGAATTTTCTGCGTGGCTCGAAGAGTTTCGCAGCGAGGCGGAGCAGGAGGGGATTTCCAGACAGACGTTGAATGCCGCCCTCGAAGATCTGCGTCCCCTGCCGAAGGTTCTTGAATTTCAGCGCCGGCAACCGGAGACAACGCTGAGCTGGGAAGAGTACCGGGATCGCATGATCTCGAAGGACCGTATCCGTACGGCGCACCGCAAAATGCGAAACAATGAGGACATCATTCGAGAGGTCTCGCGCGAGTATGGCGTCGACAGTTCCGTCCTGGTCGCGTTGTGGGCCGTGGAGAGTGATTTCGGACGGGGAGCAGGCAATTATTCCGTACTGCAGACCCTGGCCACACTGGCTTATCAGGGACGCCGCCAGCCCTTTTTCCGACGCGAACTGCTGGCGGCTCTGACCCTGGTCGACAAAGGCTGGGCCAAGCCGTCCGACCTGGTCGGCTCCTGGGCCGGGGCGCTGGGGGTGTTCCAGTTCATCCCCTCCACGGCCCGGAACTATGCCGTCGACTACGACGGGGACGGTCGCCGTGATGTTTTCAACAACGGACCGGACGCCTTCGCCTCGGCAGCCAATTACCTGAAAGAGGCAAAATGGAAAAGCGGCCAGTCCTGGGGAGCGCGCGTCGAGGTCCCCGCTGATTTCGATAAGGACCTGGCCGGGCGCCGGAAGCCGCGACAAATCAAGCAATGGCAGGAGCTGGGAGTGAAGGGAGCCGAGGGGCTTTCATGCCCCGCGGCTTCCCTCATTTTTGTCGGCGAGGATGAGGGTCAGGGTCAGGCCTTTCTGGTCTGCGACAATTTCAACGCCTTGATGCGGTGGAACAATTCGACATGGTTCGCCCTGATGATCGGTCTGCTGGCCGACAGGATTGCCGAGGCCGGCGGATCGGATCAGGCGAGGGAGGTCAGTCCTGCCGGCTGAGCAGCTTTTCGTAGAATGAAGGCCCTGTAAAGTTGAAACCGTCAACAAAGTTTTCAAGGGCCATGAGTCGTCGTCGGTCGAACTCCTCGTCGGCAGGGCGCCATTGCGTGAAGTAGAAGGCGACGACCCGCTCGCCCCGATGGGCGAAAATGACCCGAACAAGAACCTTATGCCCGAGCACCCTCTCATGGCCGACGGTGTCGGCCTGCAACGCTTCCCCTCCGAGAGCCTGGATCTGTTTCAATGACGGTTTTTCGAAATCGACCCTGGCCGCCCAGAGAAATCGCCGGAAAAACTCCTCCTGACGTTCCTCAAGGTCCCGCGAATACCCGAATGGCTCTTCAGCGTACGCCAGGGTCGATTCACAGGGATAGTTGCCCGGCTCTTCTTTTTGGCAGCCACGGAAAAAGGCAACCGAATAATCGTCCTCGTCGAGGGTGAGGAGCTTCCAAGGTGGCGGCGGGGGTGTGAAGCTGTATTCGTCCTCCCAGAGGACGGAGCCGTCACCGGTGCGCATTCCAGCGAAGGGATCCGCGGGCGGTTCCGCTGCGAGACAGCCGCCGAGAAGAAGGGGAATGAAGATAAAGAGCAGATATTTCATCATTTTTTCTCCTCCTCGTGCAATTGCTTGAGAAGCAGCAGAATGTCACGGTAATCGGGAGAGCCTTTTTCGCTGTATCGGATCTGTCCCCACTTGTCGATCACCACAGTCCGGCGTGAGAACATCGGGACCCCTTTGTGCAGGGTGCCGAGGTCCATACCGAGATAACCGGTGGGATTGCTCAGAAGCGGAAAGCTCAGTCCGAGCTGGTTGGACCAGTGCCTGAGAGTTGCTGTTTCATCGCGGCTGACGCCCGCTACGCGGGCGTTGAAGCGGTCATAGAGGTAGAGGTTTCTCTGATGACCCTCCATTTCCCCCGTTCAGACAGGGGTAAATGCCGCCGGGACGAAGGTCAGCACCAGGTGGTGGCGGCCGTAATAGTCCTTGTCGTATTCGACCAGTTCGCCCCTGTCGTTAATCAGCGAGAAGATCGGTGCGCGGTCGCCAACCTTTTTGGCAGCCTCGGGCGCGAGAAGCTCGGCCCCTGCCAGAGAGGTGCAGGACAGAAAAAGAATCAGGGCTGCAGCTCGGATTTTCATAAAATCTCCTTTTTTATTCGTTCAGGTGTTCATATAGATGCTTCCGGCCCTGCGATCGCCTCGCGCAAAGCTGTGAGATCGGGCACCGTGACTGTCGGTTCGATCTCCCACGGGTCGAAGACGACTTCGGGGGAACGCTTGAGCCAGGCCGCGTGCATTCCTGCCGAGGCGGCTCCGATGATATCGAAGGGATTGCCGGAAATCAACCAGGCCTCGGCTCCGACGGCGTTGGATCGCTCCAGGAAATGGGCGTAAACGGCCGGGTCCGGTTTGAAGCTGGAGACCTCGTCGCAGCTGACGATATCTTCGAACCATTCGGATATGCCGGCGTTCTCCAACAGCTGACGGACATCGTCGGCGATGCCGTTGGAAAAGGCGAACAGGCGGAAGCCGGCCTTGTTCAGTTCCGGAAGGCTCTTTTCCACATCTGGGAAGGCCGGCAGCGACCGATATTCGTCCAGCAGTTTCAGCTTCGCGTCGGCGGACAGATCGATTTCAAGACGGGCGCAGGCATAGTCTAGAGCCTGGCGGGTGCAGACGGGAAAGTCCCGGTAGGTCTTCATGAGCCCCCGTCGAAAAGAGTATTCCAGTTGCTTGTTGCGCCAGATTTCAGAAAGCGGTGCGGCACGCTCGCCGACGAGTCCTTGCAGGGTCTTGATAACACCGGAGGTGTCGATCAGGGTGCCGTAGACGTCGAATGCCAGGGTGATGGACATGGCCAAAGGCCTTTCTTCGATTTGGAGTGTGTCTCGTTTTCCTGATAGTATATAGGATCAAGGCGAAGTTGCCAGTATTCGATTCTGTCTCAGAAAGGCCGGTTATGACGTCAGAAAGGGAGCATCAAGAACCTATGAAAGTGTTTGAGCAATTGAAACAGGTCGTTGGAAAAGCCAGACATGAAAACGAACTTCCCGATCATCTGGCAGAAGCAATTCTTGAAATCGCGGAGGATCCCCAAAAGTACAGCGAATGTTCCGGCCTGGTGAAGCGCCTTGTCGAACGATTGCCCGATTACGACACCTACGCCCAGACCGGTTACCTCGGCATGGGCGTCAACGATGCCGACATCGGGATGCTGCTCAAAGCGATAAAAGAGGAGGGGACGTCAGGATCAAATTGAGAGGGGAGCCATTTCCCAGGAACAGAAGACACGATTTCGACCTTTTTCCTTGGCCTTGTACATCGCCCTGTCCACCCTGGAAAGGATGCTGTCGGCGCTTTTTTCGTCCTTGTTCAGAGTGGCGACGCCGATGCTCACTGTCATGCGGATCGGTCCCTTTTCAGAATGGAGATGGGTATCGGCAACAATGCAGCGGATCCGTTCCGCCAGATATTTGGCCTGGAGGCGGTCGGTCAGGGGACAGAGTATGACGAATTCTTCTCCGCCTACACGCGCGAGGATATCTTCGCTGCGCAGGTGGCGACCAACGGTTTCCATGAGATGCTGCAGTGCCTTGTCCCCCTGGCAGTGACCGTAACGGTCGTTGATCTCCTTGAAGTGATCGACGTCGATGCTGACCAGAGACAGGGGCCGGTCCCGGCGGCAGGCGATCTCGAATTCCCTGTGCAGTTCGGTCATGAAGTGGCGCCGATTGAAAACCCCTGTCAGGTCGTCGACTTGAGAGAGGTTCTTGAGGCGTTCCTCAAGCCTTTTCTGTTCCGAAATGTTGATGACCAGCCATACCGCCGAAGGCGTCTCTCCTTCGGTGTTGCGTACAGGAAAGACCCGCCCCTGGAACCACTGCTCCCCGGTCGGTCCATCTTTTTCCGATGCGGACACTTCATCTGAGCTGAGCTGGTACTCGCACAGCTGCAATTCGTCTGTATCTATCGCTTTGCGCACTGTTCGCAGGAAAAGACGCCACTTGCTTTCCGGAAGAATATCCTGCATGTAGCAGCCTACCAGCTGGTGGCAGGAATCATAATATTTCCGGTCTGTGCCGCCGATCACGGAAACATATCGACCATTGTAGTCCAGAACGAGGATCGGGTCGGGCAGAGAGCTGGCCAGAGCCTGAAGATGAGCATAAATGTTTGTGTGTCTCTCCATGGGCCATCTCCCGTCGACATAATGCTTGTGTATTATTGTATCCCAATTTCAGGAATAACGCCATGGATTCGACAGGATCGACCGATTTTCAAAGTTTCAATTCCAGTGTACTGCCGCCCTCGACACGGTAATGCTTATCCCGGAAAGAGATGGTCGCCGGTTCTTCCTGACACAGGAGGCAGGAAATTTTCAGTGTATCGCAACGCAGTTTCAGCACCAGCCGTTGCCGGCGGTAATTGATCAGCATCTGCAGAGTGCCGATATTTTCAGGAAGGGCCGGATTGATGTACAGCACGCCGTCGCGGGTTTCGATGCCGGTGTAGCATCTCTGGACGATATCCACGCTTCCAGCCATGGCCCCGAGATGGATGCCTTCGGGGGTAGTGCCGTTCTGGATGTCGCTGATATCGCTGTTGAGAGCCATGGTGAAGTAGTCCCAGGATCCTTCCCGATCGGAGCGGGCCAGAACCCATGAATGGACGATCTGGCTCAGGGTCGAACCGTGCGACGTGCGCTGCAGGTAGTAGTCGAGATTGCGGGGGATGGTCTCATAATCGAATGGGTAGCCGAGCCGTTCGAACAGGGCTCTGAGCTCATCTGCAGAGAGAAGGTAGAAAAGCATCAGTACGTCCGCCTGCTTCGATGCCTTGTAGCGGTTGGGAGTGTCGTCCTCGGCTTCCAGTATCCGGTCGAGGCGCATCACCCGTCCGTGCTCCTTCTGGTAACTTTCCCAGTCGAGCTCTTCGAGTTGGTCGTAGCCTTCGAACTGACTGATGATTCCGTCGTCGTGAAAGACCAGACGCATATTACGGCTGATCTGATCCCACCGCTCGATTTCTTCGTCCTGCAATCCGAGCAGACGGCGCAATTCCCTCGTTCTTTTTTCCGGCAGCTTTTCAAGCAGGTCGAGGGCGCGGCAAAGAACCCACACCGCCATGAGGTTGGTGTAGGCGTTGTTGTCGATGCCGGGTTTATCGCTATCGGGATAACCGTCGTGATATTCGTCCGGCCCCATGACCCCCAGAATTTCGTAGCGCTCCGCAGTCTCGTTCCAGGTGGTTATACTGGACCAGAATCGAGCGATTTCCATAAGCATTTCAGCACCGTAGCACGACATGAACTCCACATCGTTGGTGGTTTCGAAGTACTGCCAGATGTTGTATGCGATGGCTGAATTGGCATGACGCTGCAGGCGTGAGTTGTCGGGAAGCCACCGGCCCGATTTCGGATTGAGATGGACGGTCTGGCTCTCCTCGCGCCCGTTGCTGCCGCTCTGCCACGGGAACATGGCGCCGCGGTATCCGGCCTCCTTTGCAGCAGCCCGCGCTTCGTCTATACGCCGGTAGCGATAGAGAAGCAGCGTCCGGGTGATCTCCGGCCTGCGCAGATTGAGGAGCGGGAAGATGAACAGTTCGTCCCAGAAGATGTGTCCCCGGTAGGCTTCTCCATGCCAGCCTCGGGAGGGGACGCCGACATCGAGGTGCAGTGTGAACAGCGAGACGGATTGCAGCAGATGAAAGATATGCAGACGCAGAATCATCTGCTGCATCCCGGTGTCCTTTTCTCCGCCTGACTGGAGTTCCAGTCCGAAATCGCTCCAGAGTTCCCACCAGCAGTGAAGGTGCGCTTCCACCAGTACAGGAAAATCGTCGGCCCGGCGCGTTTCCTTGGCGGCTTCCAGGCCGCATTCTGAAATGGCAAGATCCCGGGAGGTGAAGAGGGACACAATCTTTTCGATGCGGATTTCTTTTTCCTTCTCCAGCGGTACGCTGAAATAGCGGGCGACATATCCCGGTTGCGTTTCGGACCGGCTTTCGATATCGATCTGTCCGTCCTTGTCGAAAAGACGGTTCCGAGCCGCCATGGCGATACGCAGTTCCGACTGATTGGTCTGAACCTTGAGAAAATCCGTCTCTTCGTCGAGGGATTCACCTGCCAACGGTTCGAGGTGTTTGCTGTTCAGTTGGGCGTAGCGTTCGACCCCCTTATTCTCAACGGTCCCGTCGAGCGCGCTGTGGAATTCCACCGTTCCCGACCAGTTTTCCGCCCTCAGTGTCGTCTCCAGCGCAGCCACGTGCATTCGGTCGGCGTGCACCAGACGGCGCTGATGGAGCGTCGTTTCCCGTTCCAGTTTGTCGCGAAAGCGGACCCGCCGGGTCAGCAGGCCTTTGGCGATATCCAGTTCCTGCCGGTAAAAAAGGATTTCGACCTTGTGCAGGTCGAACCAGGGTCCGTTATCGATTCGGAACGTCAACGGCAGCCAGTTGGGGAGATTGACCAGGTCTTCGTTTTCCACGGTCCTGCCTGCTATTTCAGTCTTCAGGCGATTGTACCCACCGGCCAGATAGGTTCCCGGGTAATGGACATCGTCCGCCGGCGACTCAGGCGCCGCTCCCCGGGTGGCGAAATAGCCGTTTCCCAGGGTGCACAGAGCTTCGCGCAATTTTTCCTTTTCCGGTTCGAATGTGTCGTAGGTCAGTTTCCAGTTGTTCATCGGTTGACTCCGCTGCAGGTTTATATTTTATGCGCCGATCGGCGACAAAGACATTGTACCAAAATAGAGAAGATCTCAAAGATCGCTCCCTATTCCGAGATCGTTATACGGGAGGAAGGGCTCTTCCGGATGGCGAGGCGGGTAAAGATGAGGTCAGCCGTCTTTTCTGTTTCGAAAACCCTGTTAAAGTGTGAAATTGAAGCCGGAATAAATATGATCGATTCACCCGAACCCTGGAGAATAGTCATGGCTGTGGACAAGATATTCGCCTGCCCGAACTGCGATGCAGATATCAGCGTCACCGATGTCAGAAACATGGATACCATAACCTGCAAGAGCTGCAGCCGCGGTTATCAGATCAAATTCGTGGAGCCGGAAAATGCCTGGGAACTGATCCCTGTGGTGGAAACGGAGGAGACGCCCGAAGAGCCTGCGGAACGTGACGAGGACAAGCCGTTCCAGGTATTCGGTGAGACGGGCGGGCCGCGCGATGACGATGCCGACAAGCTGTAAACGGTTGGTGGGCAAGGAGTGGCAAATATGGAAAATAGCCTGGGCGTGGGCAAGGTCCCTGCCGACTTGCTGGAAAAACTGCTGGCGCGGGCTCCGGTAGACGATCCGCGCGTGCTGGTGGGGCCAGGAATCGGCCTCGATTGTGCGGTGGTCGACGCCGGAGACAACCTGCTGGTGTTCAAGTCCGACCCCATTACTTTTGCGACTGACGAGATGGGGAATTATCTGGTACAGATCAACGCCAACGACATCGCCACCACGGGAGCCAGTCCCCGTTGGCTCCTCGCCACCCTGCTTCTGCCCGAAAACCGGACCACCGCCGACCTGGTGGAAGAGATACTGGAGCAGATATACGCTGCCTGCCGGGATCTGGAGATATCGCTTATCGGCGGACACAGCGAAATCACTCACGGGCTCGATAGACCCGTCATTGTCGGATCGCTGATCGGGGACGTCTCCCGGCAGCATCTGGTTACTCCCCGGGGGGCGAGTCCCGGAGATCGCATTCTTTTGACCAAGGGGGTGCCGATCGAAGCGACAGCGATTCTGGCCAGGGAGTTTCCCGATCGTTTGAGTTTCCGACTGGAGCCCGAGGAGATGGAGCAGGCCCGCAACTACCTGAGCGACCCCGGCATCGGCGTCCTTCGCGACGCTCGAATTGCCGTAACGGCGGGGCGGGTGACCGCGATGCACGATCCGACGGAGGGAGGACTTTCCACAGCTCTGTGGGAACTGGCGCAGGCCAGCGGACGGTCCCTTTTGATCGATCCGAAAAAGGTTCCGGTCCCGCCTCTCGCGGCCCGCGTCCTGGACGTATTCGGTCTCGATCCCCTGGCGGCGATCGCTTCGGGAGCTCTGCTGCTGACCGTTGCGGCCGAAGATGCCTCCGATGTTCGCCATGCCCTGGAAGCGGCGGGCATCACCTGCTCAGATCTCGGCGTGGTGAAAGAGGGCGACGCCGGAGTATGGCAGGATACCGACGCCGGTCGAGAGAAACTTGCATGCCCGGAAGTTGACGAAATCGCCCGGGCTTTCGGAGAAAAATGAGCCGAAGGGAAAGACGAACATTGGAGGAGGGGAAAATGAACTTTCGGGAGCGCCTTAAGCAGGGTCCCGTCTTGTGCGGTCAGGGTTATCTCTTCGAACTTGAGCGGCGCGGTTATCTCAAGGCGGGTCCCTACGTGCCGGAGGTGGTTCTCGACTATCCGGACGCCGTTCGCGAACTGCACCGGGAGTTCCTTCGCGCCGGATCGGATATTATGGAGGCGCTGACCTTTTATGCCCATCGGGACAAACTGCGCCAGGTGGGACGGGAAGGAGAGCTGGAGCGCCTCAATCGTGCAGCGCTGCGTCTGGCGCGGGAGGTTGCCGGGGAGGGAGAGGCGCATATGGCGGGGAATATCTGCAACACATGGGTTTACGATCCGGATGATCCCGCAACGTTCGATCCGGTTCGCGACATGTATCGGGAACAAGTGGGGTGGGCGCGAGACGAAGGGGCCGATCTGGTGATTGCGGAAACCATCGACTATCTCGGCGAAGCCCGCCTCGCTCTGGAGGTGATCCGCGAGTTCGACCTGCCGGCAGTGGTGACCCTGGCGCCTTATTACGACAAGAGCCGGGACGGCTACAGCTGGGAGGAGGCCTGTCGCATTCTTGAGGAAGAGGGCGCTGATGTGGTCGGGCTCAACTGCGGGCGCGGCCCGGAGACCATGCTGCCCATTCTGGAGCGCATTCGCTCGACCGTCGACGGCGAGGTGGCTGCGCTGCCTGTCCCTTACCGCACGACCGAGGAGGAGCCTACTTTTCAGCAACTGCGGGATGCCGAGGGGCGGCAGGCCTTTCCCCTCAATCTCGAGCCTTTTTTGCTGACCCGAGACGAAATGGCGGCTTTCGCCGTCACCGCCGGCGGGCTGGAGATCAATTATCTCGGCATATGCTGCGGCGCCGCGCCCCATTACCTTCGAGCCATGGCCGATGCATTGGGGCGGGTGGTCCCGGCCAGCCGGTATTCTCCAGATCTGACGGAGCATTCCATGCTGGGAACCGAAGACATGGTACGCGAACACAACCGTCCGTTCCGCAAATGGTGGACCGATTGACAGGGCAACCGTGCCTTGAAAAAGGAGAAAAGATGTCCAAAAAAATGGTGTTTATCCTGCTGATCATCGCAGTTGCTGTGGGGGGCTTTCTGGCTTATACGCAAACCAGGCTGCTGTTATAGGACCGAATGGGGAACAAAAAAATGCCCGCCCTCGAGAGAAGGCGGGCATTCAGGAATTCGGTTTGTGAGCATCAGGATCCGTGGCAATCCTTGCAACCCGTCGGGCCAGCTCCTTCATCCTCGTGGCAGCCCTTGCACAGGGAATGGGCTTCCTCCTTCTCCAGGCCGAGCAATCCCGGTTTTCCTTCGCCATGACAGGTTGTGCAGTCATAAGCGTTGGAATGCATCGCGTGGGGGAAAGTGACGTCTCCAAAGCTGGCTTCGAGCACCAGGGTTTCGGGACTCACAGCTTCCTCCACCTCTTCGGCGGCTTTGCCGGCGGCCTCAGTGGTTTCTTCTGCGGCCTCCGTTGCTTTCTCCTCAGTCGCTTCTACGGCCTCTTCTGTTTCTTCCTCGGCTTCGGCCATCATCTCTTCAGTTTTGTCGGCCGCCGCCTCTGCCGCTTCCTCGGTCTCTTTGGCAGCATCCTTGAGCGCTTGTTCCCTCTGCGCCTCTGTTTCGGCGCCCTCCTCTGTGACGGGTTTGGTCTTCTCCTCGATTCTTTCTTCCGTATCCCGAGCTGATTCCGTTTCGTCGGAAGAATCGCAGCCGAAAAGCACCAGGGCCAGGAACATTGCCCCCACAGTCATAATCCTTGTCATTTCCATTGTCCTTTGTTTGAGGTTTCAGGACTCACCGCGTCTGGAAAAGATTTCTTTGGCGGGGCCGGTAGTCCAGAAAATTGTCCATTGAAGTACGCCCGGATACCGGCGTCAGCTTTGAAGTCTGCCTTCTGCTCCCGATTCGAGAAGGGGAGCATACTCTTCAGGCAACTCGAGCTTGAGCTTTTCCACTTCCCCCGGAGACAGCGCATCGCAGAGCACGCTCATAACAGCGCGGCAGTGAAATACGGACGTATTGAGCCCGAGATCTTCCTTTTTCTGGATTTCGTTGAAGAATTGGTCGAGATTGATTTTGTCCAGAGTCTCTTCGCCCATCTGGAGGTAAAAAGCAATCTCTTCCGGAAGCTGGGCCTCTATTTTTCTGACATCGTCAGCAGGGAGTCTTCGGGATAGAGTGTCGAGCGTTGCCCTGATAGCCTTGACTGCTTCTCCGCCTGAACTGAGTTTAGCCCGGTTCTGTACCTGACCGACAAAATCGTCATATTGCATTCGCTTTCTCCTTTTCCGATTTTCGGTGTTGAATTGAGAAGGGTTCAACGAGTTGAAGCCTTGCCTTCCTGTATAAGAACAAGCTAACAAAATTGTCTTGTATTGCAACGAGGGGAGGGGGCTTTCTCCTGTAAACACCCGAAAGTTCGATAAACAGAGGAAATTTTGTTTTTCAGTTTGGCAGGGATCTGTCCCTCTATTCCATATCCTTTTTCATCCTCTCGAACTCTTCCCTGCTGATCTCTCCCCTGGCGTAGCGGGCTTTGAGAATGTCGAGTGGCGCCGGAGAATCCTGGTCCTCGCCTGTCTTGTTCCGGGAGACCAGCCAGCGAACAGCACACACAACTCCGAGCATGGCGAATCCCCAGAGAAGAATCATAAAGAGCCACATCAGTGGACCCATCATCCCCCAACCGTTCATCATTCCACCATCGTGCATCATAGCCTCGCTCCTTTTGTTGTGCAGGCGTTTCACCTTTTCCTGAACACTAGTCATATTTGCAGTCAAGTCAAATTCTGGAGGAATTTTTCACGGAACAACAGAAAACGACGTTTACTATTAGGATTAGTTGGCATAGTATCGCCGCAACAAACGTCTATGAGATTTGTCTCTTAAAAAGGAGGACAATATGAAAAAATGGATTCTTGTGTGTATTGCTCTGGCATGCACAGGTTGCTGTATATTCGCAACGCCGGGACTGGCCAACGAACTCATTTTTGAGGAACGTATCGAATCGGACAAAGGCGCCCCGGTCTCTGAAGTTCTCACATTCGATGCAACAGGATTCGAAGATCTGGTTCTTCGAGTGGAAAACGGCGAGCAGGATGGAAGTCGACGCATCTCCAGCGCCGAGATTGCTCTCAATGGAACCAGGGTTGTTGGCCCTTCCGATCTGAACCAGAAGGTGGATCGGCTGGAAAGATCTTTGGCACATCAGGAGAGCAGCAACACCCTTTCCGTAAAGCTCCGCAGCAAGCCTGGTGAAATTCTGCTCGTGCGGGTTTTCGGGAATCTATCGCTGAACCTCCCTCCCGATCCGGGGGAAGCAGGAGATGCCACTCTGGAGGGGGTGGATGTCAATGGCAATGGAGTACGCGATGATATCGAGCGCTGGATAGGATTGACGTATCGAGACTCCAAAAAGGCCCGACTGGCCCTGACACAGGCCTATTACGCTATGCAGGGGTTTATGATTCATGCTGATCAAGGCGACCGGGATGCCGTCTATGATGATATGACAGCCATGCAGCGTGCCGGGGAATGCATAGATTCCATTTTACCCGAACGGGGTTACCAGATGCTGCGGGAGCTCAAGGCTCGCGTTGTTAATACAGCCGCGCGGGTAGAGGCAGATCGCCAGGCCAGCCGCATGCTCGGAGGCGGGTCGTTCCCTGGCAGGCCGTTTTCTAAATGGAAGGAAATTTGTACCTTCGATCCCGATGCACTGGAAAACTGAATATAGATTCTCTCAGACCCGGTTGCCTGGAAAATCTTTTCGAATGGAGAATCATCCATGATGCCGTTATAGCAGGCATTGGCGGTCAGAAGGCCTCATCTGTAACAGCGTCAGGGCTCCCTGCTTTTAAAGAGGCCTTTCGGGAAGCTTGTCGAGGGCATCGACATAGCGATCTATGTCGAACTCTTTCTCTTCCTGCATGACATCGAAAAGCTCTGCAACCACAACAGTGCCGATCAGTTCTTTTGATTCTTTTTCGGAGAATCCTTCTGAAACAAGCCGGTCGAGCGTTTGTTTCGTTTCAGGAGGGTCGTCGGTAGCAATTTGAGTGTCGACGACTTCAATGATCGCCGATTTTATTCTTTGACTCTTTTCTGTTTCCATTTCCACGTCCTTGAAATGATACGGGCATGACAGCCAACGGAACACTCACACCCCGATATCCTCGTTCCAGATTTCGGGAAAATCCCGGATGAAGGCCGCCATCATACCGATACATGACGAATCCTGCAACACCTTGACAGCCACCCCATGCGACCGCAACAGATCTTCCCCACCCATGAAGGTCTGGTTCTCGCCGATGACAACGTTCGGGATGCCGTATAGCAAAATGGCCCCGGTGCACATGGGGCAGGGGGAGAGGGTGGTATATAGAATGCACTCGCGGTAGGTTGCTGGCGATTGCCGACCGGCATTTTCCAGCGCATCCATTTCCCCGTGCAGAATGACACTGCCGTTCTGGATGCGGCGATTGCGACCCCGGCCTATGATTTTGCCGCGGTGGACCAGGACCGATCCGATGGGAATCCCCCCTTCGCTTCGGCCTTCTTTCGCTTCCTCTATGGCTGCCAACATGAAATTATCCATTGGGGTCCTCGGTATGATTCGTTATGCCATTTTCCGGTAGCGAGTCAGGTAATGGTAATCGCCGACTTCGGCCCGGCCGATCTTTTCGAAACCGTGGGATGTAACGAGGGTGTCGACGTCCTCTTCAGTCATCCGGATCTCGACCGGCGGACCCGGTCCGAAGTCGATTTTCCGGAATTCGATGATGTTCAGTTCGCCCCCGTCCTCGAGGATCCGGGCCACCTCGTTGAGGACGGATCGCTGTTGGTCTTTCGACAGATCGTGCAAGGTCGTTGCGATCAGGCAAGCATTCAGAGAACCGTCAGGGAACGGCAACTTCCCGGTCATGTCGACCAGCATCGCCTCGATCTGCTCAAGTCCTTTGGCTGCGGCTTCCTCCCTTAACTGTTCCAGGCCCTCGGCCCACAAGTCGAGGGCGTAGACCTTGCCGTCCGGGCCGACCCTTTCGGCGATTTCGAGAGAGTACTTGCCGAAGCCGCAGGCCAGATCGAGGAAGCGTTGCCCGGGTTGCGGGGCGATGGCGTCGAAGACCTTGTCCGAGTCGACAAGTTCGATACTGCTTTTTCCGGCCGCGATCGGTTTGTTGTTATCCAAAGGGACTCCTTTTCGGTATGGAACCTGTAGCTGATATTTTGTAAATGGGATATTCTGTAATTTGGGTCGGACCAAGTCAACCCCTTCGATTCCACCCTCGGAAATCTGAGAATAATTGCCTTTCGTGCCAGGACACGCTTTCAGTTTCCGGATCGAAATATGGGGAGTGTCCCTGATTCTGAGCTTGTAGACCTTCTGTAGGTCGAAGCAAAGAGCCCGGCTCCTCTCTTCGGGGTCCGGGCTCTTTTTATTCGACAGTATCAATTTCAAACTGCAAAGGCTTCTTTTTCTCTGTGGCGAGTATGTTTTTCGACCTTACTGCATGGAGCCTCCCCGGTCCATACCCCGTACCTGCTGGAGCTGCTCGGACGTCAGAACCTGTTCGGCCTTTTTGCGGGCTTCCAGATATTTAACGATCGAATCGGTGCGAAGCTGCTGAATCTCCTGGAGCTGTTCTTCTGCCTTCTCAACGGTCCAGTCCCCCTGAAATGCATCTTCCAGCTCCAATTTGCCAATCTTCATTTCAGCGGATTGCCGGATGAAATTTTTTCTGAAATCCCGCCGGATGTCCCGAAGCTGTTGAACCTGCTCCTTTTCGAGGTCGAGCTTGTCTTTCATACCCAGATAAAAGGAGGGTTCCATGCCCTCCATCATCCCTCGCATTTTACCGTGCATGGAACCGTCCATTTTTCCCATGCCATCTCCCATTCTCATTCCGCACATAGGGCAGGGTTGGCCTCCCATCATCTCCATGCAGCCGGCCTTATGTTGCATCATCATACCATGCGGGTTTTTTTTCTTGCCGTCATCCATGCCGCCGTGATGGCCATCCTGAGCAGCAACCGGGGCAACCGTCAGTCCCAAAAAAAGTGTCATCG
Source organism: Desulfuromonadales bacterium (assembly GCA_046483795.1). GTDB lineage: Bacteria > Desulfobacterota > Desulfuromonadia > Desulfuromonadales > JAWOCM01 > JAWOCM01. The sequence goes on from JAWOCM010000082.1 coordinate 32,489, forward strand.
CGCAGAAAATCGTGAGCTTTCGCATTTTTCCCTCCGGTCCGTGAGTTAACGTTCTCCTAGTACCCTATCGGAGAAAATCGTGCTGTCAAGGAAAGGGAAACTGGAGATGGATCGAATAGGAAAAGGAGGTTGACTTGGTCCAATCCCAGAACGCCCAGCCCTATTTGATAAAAAACATCATGTGCCTTCGTCTGTCTTCGGATCCTTGACGGGTATGCGGATAGTGAAGGCGCCGCGGATGTCTCCCTTGGAGAATCCGGTTGCCTGATCATGAGGATAAAGACGATTCAGCTCTTCTTTTACCGCGGGAGGCAGATTCGTCCCATGGCATTGCAGACAGAGAGACTGGGTGGGGATGGCCTTCATATATCGGAAAATTTTCTGCCCATCGACCTGAATCAGGTCGCTGTGTTCGAGCTTTTTTCCTTCAACTCCTTTGCGATGTCTTTCGCCGAATTCCAAGAGGACCGCTCTCTCCCAAAGCTGCGGCATATTAATGGGATTGCGCAGCCGCAGGCTTGTCCGCCCGACCTGCCACCCCTTTTCGCGTGAGATGCTTGACGCGATCTTCGGCGCCGTTTCACTGCAGACGGTGATGGCCTGGGAAGGCCCGCCTTCCTTGATCGCCTCGCTCAAGTGACCTTTGAGGCTCTGTATGAATTCACGGGTCGCTTCGCGTGCCTGATCTTCGAGTTGGGACTCTTTGGCAGAGGCCGGTGCTGCCACGAAGCAGAAAAGACCTAGGACAGCCAAAAGAACAAATCTGCGCATCGTTTTTCTCCTGTTAAAATTGCTGACCCGGTCAGCGAACAAGGGAAGGGGATTGATGGGCCGGGAGCCGGGGACGGCCGCGAAGCCGATAATAGAAATTGTCATCATACCTTAGCAAACGAAGGAACGATGTCAAAAGCGGGCTTGATCCTGTCTTGGTGGGCCTGCATGATACAAACGATAATAGACGATATAGCCTGGGGGATTATGCAAAAACAAAAGTTTCTGGGACTCACAACCAGATTTTATGCCGGATTGGCGCTCATTGGCGTTGGTCTCAATCGTTTGCTGACCGGAGAATTCCTCTCGGTGCCGATTGAGCTGAATTGGCATTCGGCAGGGCAGGCAGTATCGGCAACAGGCCTGCTGATAGCGCTCCTGTGGTTGCTGGTCAGCCTCAACCTCCCTTTTATGAAACGTATCCATAAGAAGTTGGAGGGTATTCAAAAACTGATTGTTTCGCTGAGCTTCCCTGAAATAGTCTACCTCTCGTTGTGCGCCGGAATTTCCGAAGAGCTTTTTTTCAGAGGCGTGCTTCAGCCGTCATGGGGCATCGTCATAGTCAGTTTTATCTTTGGCGCATTGCATGCCATCACTTTCAGTTATTTTCTACTCGCCACCACTATCGGATTTTTTCTTGGCTGGCTGTTGCAGTATTCCGGGAACCTGATGGTGCCGATCACCGTCCATGTTCTCTATGACATTTTCGCCCTGACCCTGCTCGCCCGCCTGTATCGCAACCCGCGCTCTTGATGGACCTGACAGCATATAGGACTGAACAAGCCGTATGATGCGGTGAGGCACGAACCGCATCGGATTTCTGTTTAGGGAAAGATGCGGTTCACACCGCATCCTACGGAGCTTTTATTCCAAATTTCAGCGAGTTTAATGAACGACCGATAGATTCTGGCACCGTCGGCACAAGATTGGAGGACGGGGCCGAAGGGGGATAGGCCCCGTCCGCGGTGCAGAAAGGTACCAGCCGATTTTTCCAGGAAGTGCCGCCGATCGAACCCACCAAGCAACCGCACCCAATATACCCGCTGCCAGCGCAGGCCCTTTTTGCTTCCTTTTTGCGGCCGCATGGGCAAAAAGGAAGTCGTCTGGCGGGACGAAACCCGCCGGTTCTGATCTTATCCCACAACCACCAGAATCACCTGAACCGCGTAAAAATAATTCTGGCCTTTTATTCATTCGCCGCGGCCGTAGAGGGTAGGATGCGGTGAGGAACGAACCGCATCGGTTTTTCCAGCCCGTTTAGAGAGATGCGGTTCGTGCCTCACCGCATCCTACAGTGCTTACCCAAGAAAAAGCCGCCTCGTTTTTCACCGGAGGCGGCTTTCGTTTAACGTCTACTCGTCAGGCGCACTCACTGTACCCGCACGCGTGACACACGCTGCATCCCCCTTCATGCTCCACCGGCCCGCCGCATTCGGGGCAGGCGCCGCCGGTGGCGTTGTGGACGTCTTCGACCATGTGTTCGGCCATGTGGGACTGGATCGCTTTAGCCACTGCGTCGGCGCAGGAGAGGATTTTGTTGTCGCCGAAGCCGGAGGGTTTGTGGCAGGTGATGCCGATCAGCTGCTTGACGGCCTGGCGGGCCTGCACGCCGGAGCGCCAGGCCAGCGAGACGAGCCGGCCGATCGCTTCGCACTGGCTGGCGGCGCATCCGCCGGCCTTGCCCATGGTGGTGAAGAGCTCGAAGAGGCCGTCGTCGTCTTCGTTGATGGTGATGTAGATCGGCCCGCAGCCGGTCTCCATCTGGTAGGTGCTGCCGCGCAACGCCTTGGGGCGGTCGCGCTTGCGCCCGGCCTTGCTGCTCTCCATGGGGACGACTTTCTCTTCTGCCGGTTCCTCGTCTTTTTTGACGGAGAGCACCTGCATGTCGCGCGAGCCGTCGCGGTAGATGGTGACGCCCTTGCAGCCGCTGCGGTAGGCGAGGCGGTAGACGGTGGCGACGTCGTCGCGGTTGGCGTGGTTGCAGAAGTTGACTGTTTTCGAGACGGCGTTGTCGGTGTGCTGCTGGAAGGCCGCCTGCATGCGGATATGGTCTTCGGGGCTGATGTCGTGGGAGGTGACGAAGATCCTGCGAACGTCGTCCGGGATCTCTTCGATGCCGGCGACGGTGCCGTGCTTGGCGATCTCCTTCATCAGCTCTTCGGAGTAGAAGCCGCGCTCCTTGGCGATCCTCTCGAAAAGGGGATGGACCTCGACCAGGATGTCGTCGTCCAGCACCTGGCGCACATAGGAGACGGCGAAGAGCGGCTCGATGCCGCTGGAGGAGTTGGCCAGAATCGAGATGGTGCCGGTGGGGGCGATGGTTGTGCTGGTGGCGTTGCGCAACGGCCGCGCGCCTTTCTTGTCATAGACGCTGCCTTTGAAATTGGGAAAAGCACCGCGCTCTTCACCCAGTTCCCGGGAAGCGATTCGGGCCTCGTCGGTGATGAAGTTCATCAGTCTCTTGCCGAGCTCGACGGCTTCGGGGCTGCTGTAGGGGATCCCGAGCAGGATGAGCATGTCGGCCCAGCCCATCACGCCGAGGCCGACCTTGCGGTTGGCCTGCGTCATCTCGGCGATCTCGGGAAGAGGATAATTGTTGACCTCGATGACGTTGTCGAGAAAGCGCGAGGCCAGGCGCACCGTGTCGCGCAGCCTGTCCCAGTCGACGGTCTCGCCCTCGATCATGTGCGAGAGGTTGATCGAGCCGAGGTTGCAGCTCTCGTAGGGCAGCAGTGGCTGTTCGCCGCAGGGATTGGTGCTCTCGATCTCGCCGATGTGCGGGGTGGGGTTGTCGCGGTTGAGGCGATCGAGGAAGATGATGCCGGGCTCGCCGTTGGTCCAGGCCATGTCGATGATGTGCTCGAACACCTTCCGGGCGTCGAGCTGCTTGACCGGCTCGCCGGTTCGCGGGCTGATGATATCGTATTTGCCGTCTGCTTCGACCGCCTCCATGAAGGGTTCGGTGATGCCGACAGAGATATTGAAGTTGGTCAGCACCGTCTGGTCGCGCTTCGACATGATGAAGTCCATGATGTCGGGATGGTCCACCCGCAGGATCCCCATGTTGGCCCCGCGTCGGGTGCCGCCCTGCTTGATCGTTTCGGTGGCTGCGTCGAAAACCTGCATGAAGGAGAGGGGGCCGCTGGAGACGCCTTTGGTGGAGAGCACCACGTCGTTGGCCGGACGGATGCGCGAGAAGGAGAAGCCGGTGCCGCCGCCGCTCTTGTGGATCAAGGCGGTGTTCTTGATCGCCTCGAAGATGCTCTCCATGGAGTCGCCCACCGGCAGCACGAAGCAAGCGCTCAGCTGACCGAGTTCGCGGCCGGCGTTCATCAGCGTCGGCGAATTGGGCAGGAAGTCGAGGGAGGTCATCAGACGATAGAACTCGTCCTCCAGGGCCTTTTCGTCGTTGCCTGTGCCCAGCTTCGATTCTGCCGAGGCGATGGCTCCTGCGACGCGGCGAAACATGGTTTCCGGCGTTTCAAGTACCTTGCCGTCATCGTCGCGCTTGAGGTAGCGGCGTTCGAGAACGGTACGGGCGTTTTTGGTCAGGGCGGCTTTATCGTTGCGGGCGGTTTGCTTCATTGGGCGGTCCCTTTTCATTTCGTTTCGAAGGTCATTTTACGGGAAGGTCAGCAGGTGGGCGACCGAGACATTTCAGCATATTTAGCGTATGGTTGGAATATAAAACACAATATATGGTGGCTGTCAAGAGTCGCAAGAAAAAAATGAACGAACTCTGAAAAAGGCAGGCGGTGCGACCGGAAAAAGGGTTTTCCTGCCCTTCCCAGGGAGCAATAACCATCTGTTTCGGATTCTGGTCAGCCTCAGCACTCGGCCTCTGAAATAGTGCGTTTTGAGTTGCCAAGCGGGCCTTTTGGTGGTAGTTTTTCGGGTTCAGAAGAACATCTCATACCGGTTGCGATCCGGGCCGCTCCGACCCGTTGACACCGCGCCTTTGCCACTCTTGGAAGAATTCAGGGATTATGCCGATCTATCTCGATAACGCCGCCACCTCGTTCCCCAAACCGGAAGACGTCTACCGTGCCACCGATGAGGCCATGCGCACCATGGGAGGCAATCCCGGCCGGGGCGGCCACAGCCTGACCCTCGATGCCAGCCGTCTGGTGCTGGAGGCGAGGGAGGCGGTCGCCGAAATGTTCGGCATCCCCGATGCCGCGCGCGTCGCTTTCATGGCCAATGCGACCGAGGCCATCAATACCGCGCTTTTCGGGATTCTCCGTCCCGGAGACCGGGTGGTGACGACCAGCATGGAGCACAACGCCGTGACACGGCCGCTGCGGGCGCTGGAGGATCGAGGCGTCGAGGTCGTCAAGGTGCCCGCAGACGAAACAGGTTATGTCCCCGCGGGTGAGATCCGGGCCGCCTGCACCGAGAAGACGCGGATGGTGGTGGTGAATCACTGCTCCAACGTCACCGGCACCCTGCAGCCGATCGACGAGATCGGGCCGTGGTGCCGCAGGAACGGCATCCTCTTTTTCGTCGATGCGGCCCAAAGCGCCGGGCTGTTCGAAATCGACGTGGAGGATCAGTCCATCGACCTGCTGGCGGCTCCGGGACACAAATCGCTTCTCGGTCCCCAGGGAACGGGCTTTCTCTATGTTCGCGACGGGATTCAGATCACGCCGCTGGTCTACGGCGGAACGGGCGGAAACTCCCACTCGGAGCTGCCGCCCGACCAGATGCCCGAACGTCTGGAAAGCGGCACCCTCAATCTGCCGGGCCTTGCTGGACTTGCGGCTGCTCTGGACTATATCAAAAGCCAGGAACTGCAAACGATCCGCAATCACGAGCGGCATCTTCTCGAGCAGCTGATCGCCGGCCTTGGAGAAATCCCGCAAGTCACCCTCTTCGGGCCGACCGACAGCCGCCGCCACGGCGGCGCCCTCTCGTTCATCATCGAGGAGCGCGATCCGTCGGAACTCGGATTCCTGCTCGACAGGGACCACGGCATCTGTCTTCGCGTCGGCCTGCACTGCGCCCCCGATGCGCATCGGACCATCGGCACTTTCCCCCGCGGCACGGTGCGCGTGAGCCCAGGCTACTTCAACGGACGCGATCATATCGACCATTTCCTCACTGCGGTGGCGGCTCTGGCCACCCATCCGAGAAAGTAGGATCTCCTGACACCGAGCTCCGGGAGAAGGCACTTTTTCTGTTATGCTGAAAGCCTGCTGCATCGACCATGTTTTCCAGCCCCCTGTCACCGAAATGAATGGATTTGATATATGAAGAAAACCTACGTTCTCGATACCAATGTGCTGCTCCACGAGCCCCAGGCCATGTTCCGATTCCAGGACAACAAGGTTCTGCTTCCGATTACGGTCATCGAGGAGATCGACCGGTTCAAGAAGGAACAGAGCGAAACAGGCCGCAATGCCAGGCAGGTCTCCCGCATTCTCGACGGTCTGCGCGGCGGCGGGATGCTGGTCGAGGGCGTTCCGCTTCAGGACGGGGGACAACTGCAGGTCAGGATCTATCACGAGAGATCGATGCGGCACCTGCCCCCCGAACTCCAGGTCGACCGCGGCGACAACCGGATTCTGGCCGTTGCCATGGAGGCCAAGGAGAGCGCCGAAGGGCCGGTCATCCTGGTGACCAAGGACACCAATCTTCGCATCAAGGCCGACGCCATCGGTCTCGAAGCTCAGGACTACGAGTCGGACAAGGTCTCCATCGACGAACTTTATTCCGGAACCGCCGAGATCACTGTCAGCAAGTCGCAGGTGGATACCTTCTACGGTCAGGACTATCTCGATATCGAAGGCGATTTCCGTCCCAATCAGTTCGTGACCCTGATCGAGGAAGGCAACCCCTCCCATACGGCTATAGGCCGGTATCATGCCCCGCTGCAGCGGATCGTGCCCCTGATCCGTCCGCCGAAGGACGGCGCCTGGGGGATTCACCCGCGCAATCGCGAACAGCAGTTCACCCTCGACCTGCTGCTCAATGAGGATATCGAGCTGGTGACGCTGGTCGGCAAGGCCGGAACCGGAAAGACCCTGCTGGCGATCGCCGCCGGTCTTTACAACGTGACGGAAGAGGAGCGCTACGGGCGGCTGCTGGTCTCGCGGCCCGTCTTCCCCCTCGGACGGGACATCGGTTTTCTGCCGGGAGACCTCGAGGAAAAGCTGGCTCCGTGGATGCAGCCTATTTTCGACAACGTCGAGCTGCTGCTGAGCTCCGTCGACGAGCGGGGGAAGCGCAAACGCGGATACCGGGAGCTCGTCGATATGGGGATTCTGGAGATCGAGGCCCTCACCTATATCCGGGGCCGGTCCATTCCCAAACAGTACATGATCGTCGACGAAGCGCAGAACCTCACCCCTCACGAGATCAAGACGATTGTCTCCCGTGCCGGCGAAGGCACCAAGATTGTGTTGACCGGCGATCCCTATCAGATTGATAATCCTTATGTCGATTCCTCCAGCAACGGGTTGACTTACGTGGTGGAGAAGTTCAAGGATGAGAAAATCGCCGGCCACGTCACCCTTTTCAAGGGGGAACGGTCCTGTCTTGCCGAGCTGGCGGCGAACTTACTGTAACCCCAAGGCGTTACGTGTGACGTGTGACGGGTCTAAAGCAAAGTCAGTTCCTCTTTGCCCGTGCTCGTCACTTGTCACGCATTACCTGTCACCTGTCACCTGTCACTGGTTCCTGGTTATCATGCTTGTACTTGCAATAGAATCCTCTTGTGATGAAACCGCTGCTGCGGTAGTGCGAAACGGCAGGGATGTCCTCTCCAGCGTCGTCGCCTCCCAGATCGACGTCCATTCCCGATACGGTGGCGTCGTTCCGGAACTGGCCTCCCGTCAGCATCTCGAAGCGATCCCCGTGGTGATCACCGAAGCGCTCGACAAGGCGGAGGTGTCCCTGGACCAGATCGAGGGGGTGGCCGTCACGCGCGGGCCGGGACTGGTCGGGGCGCTTCTGGTCGGTTTATCCGCCGGCAAGGCTATCGCCTACGCCCGGTCCATCCCGCTGGTCGGGGTGCACCACATCGAAGGGCATGTCCTGGCGATCCAGCTCGAAAGGGATGTTCAATACCCCTACATCGCCCTGGCCGTCTCCGGCGGGCACACCCACCTCTACCAGGTGGAGGGGGTCGGTCGTTACCGGACTCTCGGACGGACTCTTGACGATGCCGCCGGCGAGGCCTTCGACAAGGTCGGCAAGCTGCTGGGACTTCCTTTCCCCGGCGGGGTCTTCATCGACCGGCTGGCCAAGGAAGGGGATCCCGCCGCGATCAACTTCCCCCGTCCGCTTCTCAACCAGAACAGCCTCGACTTCAGTTTCAGCGGGATCAAGACGGCGGTGATGAATCGGGTGCGGCAGATGCCGCAGCCGCTCGGCGAGGAGGATCAGCGCAGTGTGGCGGCGAGTTTTCAGCAGGCGGTGGTCGATGTCCTCTGTCACAAAACGCTGAAGGCCGTCGAGCAGACCGGCATCGAGCGCGTCGTTATCAGCGGCGGCGTCGCATGCAACAGCGGACTGCGGCGTCAATTCGGAGACATGGCTTCAAAGCGGGGGCTCGAGGCTTATTTCCCGTCTCCGCAGCTGTGCAGCGACAACGCCGCCATGCTGGCCGTCGCGGGCAACCATTATCTGCAGCAGGGGGCGGCCGCCGCTCTCGATCTTAACGCGATATCTTCCTGGCCTCTCGATCGGGCCGGGAACGGGTTGCCCTGAAGGCGCGTCAGGCGTGGTGATGTATGTGGAAACGCTGGTCGATCATTCGACAGGCTAAACTGGTTCTTGTCCGCTTCCTCCGTCTTCGGGGGACGCCCGACGAAGTCGCCAAGGGATTCGCCCTGGGGATCTTTCTCGGCATGACGCCGACGTTCGGGTTCCAGATGGCGATGGCCGTCTTTTTCGCCCTTTTATTGCGGGAGAACAGGCTGGCGGCGCTGATCGGGGTCTGGATCAGCAATCCATTCACGGCTCCGTTCATCTATGCCGCAGAATACGAGATCGGCCGGATTCTGCTCGGTATGGACAGGGTTCGCCTGTCGATCCAGTTTAATTTCGACACGTTCAAATCCTTGAGCTGGGAAGTCTACCTTCCCATGTGGCTCGGAAGTCTCTTTCTCGGAACCGTCTGCGCCGTCATCTGTTATTCCCTGACCCTGCGTCTGCTGCCGAATCTTCAAAGGCTTCGCATCCCCCGATGGCCGCGCAAACGGCCCTGAGGACCGTTTTTTGATTATGGATCAGCAACCGCCCCCTCATCGTGCCAGGAAACGTTTCGGACAGAACTTTCTGCAGGACCGCACAGTGATCGACCGCATCATTGCAGCGGCCCGGTTGACTCCGGATACGCGGGTCGTCGAAATCGGTCCCGGCCTCGGTGCGTTGACCGAACCGTTGATGGAGGCGGCCGGTCATGTCGATATATTCGAACTCGACCGCGATCTCGCTTCCCGCTGGCGGGAACAGCAAAGCGGGCGTCTCAGCGTCCACGAGGGCGACGTGCTCAAGCTCGACTGGGCATCGGTTCTGACGGATCCTCCCTACACGCTTGTCTCCAACCTGCCTTACAATATCAGCAGCCAGGTCCTGTTCCGGACGCTCGAAAACCGTCAGCTTTTTCAGCGCCTGGTTCTGATGTTCCAGAAAGAGGTGGGCGATCGCATCTGCGCCGGACCGGGAAGCCGAACTTATGGAATCCTTTCGGTGCTGTGCCAGGTGTGGTTCGACATCCGGCGTGTCACCATTGTGCGCCCCGGGGCATTTGTCCCCCCGCCGAAGGTCGATTCGGTGGTTCTGGCCTTCGAATCCCTGGAGCGACCTCGGGTGGATATCGGCGACTGGTCCCATTTCGTCCGGGTCGTCAAGGCGGCCTTCGCCCGCCGGCGCAAGGCCCTGCGGGGAGGCCTGACTGCCGGTGGCTGGAGCCGCGAACAGATCGAAGAGGCGCTCGAAGCCGCCGGTATCGATTCGGGCCGACGGGCCGAAACCCTGGCCCTGGACGAATTTGCCCGTCTTGCCGAAGGCCTGCATCCCGAGAGGTTGAAAGCAAAGCAGGATAAGTGACGTGAATAAAGGAGTATAACGTGAGCAACGTCGCCGCACGCGTCAATGGCAGCGTCATTGAACGTTTTGAAGTCGAATCGATCGCCGGCAGCATGGCTGTCGAACTGTACCGTCAATCCCTGCGTCAATTGCCGGAGGAGCAACGTTCAGAAATCGAGCGGATGGCTCTCGAAAAACTGATAGGCCGGGAGCTGATCTACCTCGAAGCGCTGGGGAGGGGGATTGTCGCCTCGACCGGTGATATCGAACGGGAGATGGAAAAGGCGATCAAGGATTACCCCAGCGAAGACGCTTTCCTCAGGGCTCTGGAAAGAGCCGGTATCGATGCCGCGACCTTTCAGCGCATCCTGCGCAAGGATGCGACGGTCAACCGGGTGACCGAAGAGTTGATCTCGGAGTATTCCGAACCCGATGAGGAGCGGATCCGCCGGTTCTACGAAGACCACCGCGATCAGCTCAAGCAGCCGGCAAGGGTGCGGGCCAGTCACATTCTCGTGCCGATCGAAGATGGCGGCCGGGACGAAGCGTTCAAGCAGATGGAAGAGATCCGGCAAAAGTGCCAGACCGAGGATTTCGCTTCGGTAGCGGCACAGCATTCCCGTTGTCCCAGCGCTTCGAAAGGGGGCGACCTTGGATTTTTCCGACATCGCGACATGGTGAAGCCCTTCGCCGACGCCGCTTTCAGCCAGAAGATCGGCGAAACAGGGGATGTCGTCGAAACCGATTTCGGCCTGCATCTGATCAAGGTGACCGACCGCGAAGAGGAGAAGCCGCTGACCCTCGACGAGGCTCGACCCCAGATCCAGGAGTATCTCCGTCAGGAGACCATTTCCCGGATCCTCGAAGAGAAAGTGGAGAAACTCAAGAGCGAAGCCGAGATCGTGGAGGAATGAGCTCTGCGCTTGTCAAGATCCAGGCCGTGGTCTATATTTCAACGATAAGCTCGATCCTTTCGCGAAAACGCATCACAGTGGATGTCTAAGCAAAGAACAGGGGCGCTATGAAAGTTGATGTCGATGAACGAGGCAGTCTGACCCGACCACAGCTCGACAAGAAGATCGACGCCGTTCTGGAGCTCATCCGCGAAAATCCCGATCCGGTCCGTTCCGAACGCCTGCAGGTCCTGGCCCGTTCCCTTCTGACCTATTCCCCTGCAAACTATCTTTTCTCCCACAAGAAGAAACAGATCGTCGAATGGATCGAGACCTTTCTCGACTTCATGGAACAGCGTCGCGAAAAGGCTGCTGTCCGGACAGGTTCGTTCGGCGACAGCGACCGGTGTTTCCTCATGACCACGTCACCGGATGCCGTTCATCTGCTCGATTCGATACAGGCGTTCCTCAACCGCGAGGGGTACCGATTTCACCTTATCGCCCATCCCATTCTGGCAGTCCGCCGCCAGCGGGGCAGGATCGTCAAGTTCGGAGAGATCGAAGATCTCGGTTCACCCCGCGAATCCTTTATCCTCATGGAGCTGGACAAAGGCATATCACGGCAATGCCCCCTTCTTAACGATGAAATTTCCACGGTCCTCAGGGCGACCCTGGATGCCGAGCGGGACAGAAACAAGCTGACCGCAGCTCTTGGCCGGATCGGCAAGGGCAGCCACGACAACCATGCCTCCGAATTTTTCGGCTGGCTGCATCAGGGCAATTTTCTCCCTTTTGCCTATCGCTGCCTCTATCTGCAGAAAAACGGGGAATGGACTTTCTCCAAAGGGGCGCCGGACCTGGGCATGTCTCTTGCCGAAAGCAAGGCCTACGATCAGGCCGAGGGAGAGCTGGACGATTTCGAACCGATATGCCGCGAGCGGCTGATGCGCGAACCGGATATTGTGGTCGAAGCCATGGAAACGATCAGTCCGGTCCATCGGGCCGAGCCGCTTGTCTACATCGGATATCGCGAACAGGAGAGTTCCGGGGAGATCGTCGAACACGCCTTTTTCGGTCTCTTTTCGCAACGCAGCAGTACCACTCCCATATCGACCCTGCCCGTGCTTTACAAAAAAATCGAAGCGGCGCTGGGAAACCTGCACATTCCCAAGGGGTGCTACGACTACCGCAAAACGCTTGAGATATTCGACACATTTCCCCGGGTCGAACTTTTCTTCATGGAACAGCACGAAATCGCGCAGATGATTCATTCCTTCATCTCGCTGCAGAGGCAGGGATCGGTGAATGTCGTCGTGACACGCAGCCTGTCCCTCCACGGCCTGACGCTTCTGGTGATCATGCCGAAGGAGTTTTACACGCCGCTCACCCTGCAGAGGATGGAAAACTACCTCTGCCGCTATTTCAAGGCGAAGGGCGCCGAGTCCCGCATTATCCACGTTTATACGGACTACCTCAGCATTCACGTCAATCTGCGTCCGGAAGAGGATGAGGTCAAAGTCGAGATCGACCGGCTGGAAACGGCGCTGACCGACCTGGTCCGTCCCTGGGAAAGCCGCCTGAGGCGTCTGCTGGACAGGCTGTTCGGCAGGGAGCGGGGGAATCGGCTCTGGCATCGTTACGGCGAGGGCTTTCCTGACGAATATCGCAGTGTCTCTCATCCGCGCTATGCCGTGCGGGATTTCCTGGCCCTGGAGCGGTTGCACGAAAACGAGCGGGACCGTTTCGATCTGTGGGGACCGTTCAAGAACGACAGGGGGGCCTTTTACCGGCTTCAGTTCTACAGCTTCCGGGAGAGCAACCTCAACGAACTGATGCCCATTCTGGAAAATCTCAACCTGATCATCGCTGAAGAGGTCGATTTCAACGTCAATGTGCGCCATGGAGGCGTCGCCTATATCAAGAGCTTCACCATCCGCGGTCCCTCGGACTGCATCGAGCCGCTCAACAGGCTCAAGGAAAACCTGCTCGATGCTCTCGAGGCCGTATGGTCGAAGCGGTGCGAGAACGACTATCTCAACCGTCTGCTCGTTCTGACTGGCCTGAGCTGGCAGGAGATCGATATCTACCGGGGTTATCGCAACTACTATTTCCAGCTCGGAATTCCTTTTACCAAAAAGAGGGTCGCATTCGCCCTGATCCACAACCCCCGGATCGCAGAACTTCTCATCCGCTATTTCGAGTCGCGGTTCAAACCGGAAAAAAGGTGGGAAGACCCCATGGTGCGCGAAGACGAGGCGCTTTCACCCCTGCGCCTTCAACTGGTCGAGGCGCTGGAAGAAGTGGACGATATCAACGAGGACCGGATCCTGCGCAGCCTCTTCAACCTGATGGATTCCACTGTTCGCACCAATTTTTTCAAACGGGTCGGAACCGAGGGGTATTTCTTTTCCTTCAAGATCAGTGCCATAGGCATCATCGACATGGCATTCCCCAGGCCCCTCTACGAAACCTACGTGCATAGCGCCGGCATGGAAGGGATCCATCTGCGCGGCGGCAAGGTCGCGCGCGGCGGCATCCGCTGGTCGGACCGCCCCGACGATTTCCGCACCGAGGTTCTGGGGCTGATGAAAACCCAGATGACGAAAAACACCCTCATCGTTCCGGTCGGTTCGAAGGGAGGTTTCGTCGTCAAAAAGAGCTTTGCCTCCCGCGAGAAGGGGGCGCAACTCTCCAGGGCTGCCTACATGATGTTCATGCGCGGCCTGCTCGACCTGACCGATAACCGGGTCGAGGGGACAATAGAGCACCCCGAGGGGATTGTCGCATACGACGGCGAGGACCCCTACCTGGTGGTGGCAGCCGACAAAGGCACGGCCCATCTCTCAGATACGGCCAACGAAATCAGTGCCGAATACGATTTCTGGCTCGGCGACGCCTTCGCCAGCGGGGGATCGCGCGGTTACGATCACAAAGAACTCGGCATCACTGCACGCGGCGCCTGGGTCTGCGTCGAGCGGCACTTTCGGGAACTCGGCATCGACATTCAGAGCGAGCCCTTCACGGTGGTCGGGGTGGGTGACATGAGCGGTGACGTCTTCGGAAACGGCATGCTGCTCTCCGAACAGATCCGTCTGCTCGCCGCCTTTGACCATCGCCATATCTTCATCGACCCGGATCCCGATCCGGCTGTCTCCTTCAGCGAACGGCAGCGCCTTTTCCGGATGGGACGTTCCAGCTGGGAGGATTACGACAAGAGCCTCATCTCCGAGGGCGGCGGGGTGTGGCCGCGCCAGACCAAGGAAATTCCTCTTTCGCCGCAAGTCCGGGAGTGGCTCGGCGTGCGCCACAACAGAATGGAGGGGCAGGACCTGATCCGCGCTATTCTGGCGGCGCCCGCCGACCTGTTCTGGAACGGCGGCATCGGAACCTACGTCAAGGCGAGCTCCGAGAAGAACGAGGATGCGGGCGATCGCGCCAATGACGCAGTACGGATCGACGGCCGGGATGTCCGCGCCAGGGTGGTGGGCGAAGGGGGGAACCTCGGATTTACCCAGAAAGGGAGAATCGAATTCGCTCTGGCCGGTGGCTGCATCAATACCGATGCGATCGACAATTCCGGCGGCGTCGATTCGTCCGACCATGAAGTCAACCTGAAGATCCTCATGAAGCACGCGATCGAACAAGGGCGCGTCGGGTCCCGCGAAGAGCGCGATACGATTCTGCAACGCGTCACCGAAGAGGTCTGCGACGACGTTCTGGCCAACAATTACACCCAGAGCCTCGCTTTGTCGCTCGATCTGGCTCGTTGCAGAAAGAATCCCGAGCCTTTTATCGACCTGATCAATCGCCTCGTCAATGCGGGCCTTCTCGATCGCCAATCCGAATTTCTGCCGACACGCAAGGAGATCCTCGCGCGCGACTGCAAATGCCTGAGCCGCCCCGAGCTCGCCATCCTTCTGGCTTATGCCAAGATGCAGCTCTACGAGGATCTCCTCGAGAGCGATCTCCCCGACACCCCGGCGATGCAGGACATGCTGTTGTCTTACTTTCCGAATACCGTGTGTGAACAGTTCGGAGAGGAGATCTTGAATCATCCTCTGTCCAGGGAAATTACGGCCACCGTTCTCACCAACTTCGTTATCGACCGCAGCGGCAGCACGTTCCTCAATTCGCTCGGTCAGCAGACCAGCCGGACATGGATCGAAGGCGTTCGCACCTACCTGTTTTTCGACCGGGTCATGGAGGCTGAACCGGCCCGGCAGGCTTTATTCGATCTCGACAACCGCATGGATGCCGAGGTCCAGTCCGATGTTTTGATGCGCCAGCAGGACGCCCTGGCCGACCTCTGCACCCAGTGGCTCGACACGCGGGAGAGCCCCGACTGCAGTGCCGGTCCGATCGCCGAATACCGCCGGAAGGTCGAAGAATATCAGAAGGGGATCAGCAGTATCGTTCCGCAGGAGCACTGGCAGGTCTGCCAGAAATTCATCGAGAATCTCCAGGAACAGGGCGCTTCGGAATCCCTGGCCCGGGATGCGGCCCTGTTCGAGTTCATGGACGATTTTTTGCCGCTGGTCGATATCACCGAAGCGACCGGCAGGGAACTTCACTCTACGGCCACCGCTTTGAAAGATGTACGCAAGGCCTTCAGGCTTCCCGAGTTGCTGGACCATCTCAAAAAAGTCCCGGAGCGAGATCGCTGGGACCGGATGAATCGCAAGGGACTTGAGTCGAGCCTGCAGTCCAGCACCCTGCAGATGACCCGCAAACTGACCGAGGAATGCAATGGCAATCTGGAAACCTATATGGGCCAGCACAAGCAGAAAATCAGATATTTCAGGACCCTGCGCGACCAGATACTCACCACCACGCCGGTGAATTATCATCCCTTTTCAGTTCTGGCCCGCAACCTGGACGACCTGGCGGCCGAATGATGCCTTGATTCTTTTTCGCGAAAGCATCACAATTTACAGGTTTGTTTTCAATTTCTTGTTAACCGGTTGATTGTTCAATCGGTCCCGGAGGTTTTTATGCAGAAACGACAACTCGGCCCGTGCGTTACCTTCTTCCCCCAGCCGACAACGCTGGTTTCCACGATCGGAAACGACGGCCGCAAAAACGTCATGACCGCGTCCTGGGCGGGGATCGTCAGTAAAACGCCGCCGACCATGGCGATCTCTCTCAACAAGGGGCGAAAGAGTTATCAGCATATCCACGAGACGGGGGATTTCGTCGTCAACATGGTCCCGGCCTCCCTGGCTGTCGAGGCGGATTACTGCGGCCTGCGTTCCGGCTCGGACGACGACAAGTTCGAGCAGGCCGGTCTGGTGGCCGTCGCCGCGCAAAAAGTGAAATCCCCACTGGTCGACCAGTGTCCTCTCAATGTGGAGTGCCGATTCGTGCAGGAAGTGGAGATCGGCGATTACCGTCTCATCCTGGGGGAAATCGTGGAGGTCAACGCCTCCGAAGAAGCCTTTTCCGCAGAGGGAGGGATGGATGCCCGCTCTTTCGATCCTCTGGCGTACCTCGGTGGGATTCGGGAGTACTGGAGTCTCGGAGATCATGTGGCCGACGCTTACAAGGACGGCAGCAAGCTCTTTAAGAAACAGGATGGGTGACGAGAGATGGCGAAAAAGAAAACGATTCTCGATATACAGCGCATGAAGGAGGACGACGAGCGGATTACCGTTCTGACTGCCTATGACTATACCTTTGCCCGTATCATGGATGGTGCCGGCATCGACATGATCCTGGTCGGCGATTCGGTCGGATCGGTTGTCAGCGGCTACGACACCACGCTACCGGTCACCATGGACGAGATGGTCTACCACACGCGGGCCGTTGTACGCGGAACCTCTCAGGCGCTGGTGGTTGCCGACATGCCGTTTTTGTCCTACCAGACCGATCTCCGCGATGCCCGCATCAACGCAGGGCGCCTGATCAAGGAAGGGTCCGCAGAGGCGGTCAAGCTCGAGGGAGGCGAGAATATCTCCGAAACGATCGCCGCCATTGTCGCGATGGATATCCCGGTGATTGGGCATATCGGGTTGACCCCCCAGTCGGTGCATCGCATGGGCGGCTACCGGGTGCAGGGCAAAAGCGAGGAGCAGGCTCGACAACTGCTGGCTGATGCCCGGGCCGTCGAAGAGGCGGGCGCCTTCGCCGTCGTCCTTGAATGCGTCCCTGCACAGGTGGCCGCCGAGATCAGCTCCGAGCTGTCGATCCCGACCATCGGCATCGGCGCCGGGCCCGACTGCCACGGCCAGGTTCTGGTGGTCCACGACATTCTCGGTCTGTGCGAAAAATACTCGCCCAAATTCGTCAAACGCTTCGCAGACGTTTCCGGCATCGTACGAGACGGCATCGAGGAGTACATCCGGGAAGTGAAGGAGGGGAGTTTTCCCGATGACGAGCACAGTTTTTGAGAAAGGAGAAAGGAGAGCTTTTTAGCCTTTAACCTGTTTTTATGACCATCATTACAGACATTCACCAGATGCAGGCCATCAGCGCCGATGCGCACCGGGAAGGCCGGCGGATCGCTTTCGTCCCGACCATGGGTTTTCTGCACGAGGGTCATTTCTCCCTGCTGCGCGAAGCCCGCTCCAGGGGCGATCTGCTCGTCCTGTCGATATTCGTCAATCCGACCCAGTTCGGTGCCGGAGAGGATTTCGATGCCTATCCCCGCGATCTCAGTCGTGATGCGGCCTTGGCCGAAGAGGTCGGCGTCGACTTTATTTTCGCCCCCTCGGCAAATGCGATGTATCCGTCCGGTTATGCAACATTCGTCGATACCGAGGGATTGACGGAGGTTCTTTGCGGGGCGTCCAGGCCGGGTCATTTCCGCGGTGTGACGACGGTGGTGACCAAGCTGTTCAACATCGTCCAGCCTGACGTCGCCCTGTTCGGGCGCAAGGATTTCCAGCAGCTGGCTGTCATCAAGCGGATGACGGCAGACCTCAATCTGCCGGTCGATGTGGTCGGCCTCCCGATCGTACGGGAAGCGGACGGGCTGGCCATGAGTTCCCGCAACGCATTTCTCAGCGCCGAGGAACGCCGGCAGGCACTCTGTCTCATCGACGGCATCCGACTGGCCGTTGCCGCCGTTCGCGAGGGCGAACGCGGTGCTGGCAAAATTCTCGAACTGGTCAAAGAGCGGATCACGCGGGAGCCGGATGCAGTCATCGACTACATCCGGATTTGCCGCCGCGACACCCTCGAGGATGTCGATACGGTCGATGCCGATTCCGTGCTTCTGCTGGCTGTCAGGATCGGGAAAACCCGCCTCATCGACAATCATATGCTTTTCGAAGAGGTTTGATCCCCGGAACGGACGCCGATTGCAGACCCTCTATCTCGCCCGCCATATTTTGCCTGTCACAGCGCCGCCCATCGAGGACGGAGCCCTGCTGACCGAAGGAGACCGGATCGTTGCGGTCGGCCCGCGCCGTGAAGTGGCCCCGGCCGCCTCGTCGGCGTCCCGCGTCGATTTCGGCGATGCCGTTTTGCTGCCGCCCCTGGTCAACGCCCATACCCACCTGGAGCTGACCCATTTTCCGCAGTGGATGGATCAGGCCGAAGAGACGCCTGACGCAGGAAGTTTCGTCGAATGGATCCTTCAGGTGGTTCGCATCAAGCGCAGCCTGGGCATGGAGAAGTACCAGACGTCCATCGAAGACGGCATCCGTCGCAGTCTCGAGTCGGGGACCGGAGCCGTGGGGGACGTCCTCTCCTGCTTCCCCGCCCGGTCCGCATACCACCAGGCGCCGCTTTACGGCCGGCTTTTTCTCGAGACGCTGGGCCGAGACCCCGTTCAGGGGGGTAAAGTCCTGGAGCGCATCGGGCATATCCTCGGTGAAAAGAAAGCCGGGCATCTTTTTCTCGGCATCTCCCCCCATGCTCCTTATTCCCTCTCCGGCGAATATATGGAGGCGGTACTCGAATCGGCCCGTCGGAACAAAGTGATGACAATGACCCACCTGGCCGAATCGATCGAAGAGGCAGAATTCTTCGCCGATTCCTCGGGCGAGCTGGCAACGCGACTCTATCCAGCCGCGGGATGGGAGAAGATGCTGCCTCCGCCGGCACGCCGCTCGCCGGTCGCTTATCTCGATCGCCTGGGAGGCCTTGTGCCTTCCAACCTTCTCGTCCACGGGGTGCAGGTCGACAAAAGGGATGTCGACCGAATTGCCCGCGCCGGAAGCACCGTCGTTCTCTGTCCCCGATCAAACCAAGCCCTCGGTATCGGCCCGGCCCCTGTAGAGCTTTACCGCAAAGCGAGCGTCAACCTTGCTCTGGGCACTGACAGTCTAGCCAGTTGTGATAATCTTTCGGTATGGGACGAGATCCGCTTTGCACGTCAATGGCTCGGTCCCAGCCTTTCGCCCGCCGATCTTTTATCGATGGCGACGATCAACGGCGCTCGGGCTCTGGGTGTTGACGACAGCCTCGGGTGCCTTGAACAGGGCGGGGGGGCTTCCTTCCAGGTCCTTGTTCCGGCCGATCCGCTGCCGGGCGGTCAGGTTGAAGAATTTCTGTGCAGCGACGAGAACGCCGGTCATGCCTCTTCTCTTTACCTCGGAGGCAGGGAGGTATTGCAAAGAGTGCAGTCCGGGTCTATAATGCCGGATTACTGACTCCAGGTATCCTGTTTGACTACAAGGTGTGACCATGATGGAAGAAAATGGAACGGTCGTCGAGCTGAAGGGCAAGCATGTCGCGCTGGTCATGTGCGAGAAGAGCAGCAGCTGCAGGAACTGCCCTTCGATGGAAAGCTGCAAGGTCAGCGACGACAATCGTTCCATGATCGTCGAGGCTCACAACGCTATAGGCGCCGATGTCGGCGACAGGGTGCGTCTGGCCATCAGCTCCAAAAAGTTCCTCAGCTCGTCGTTTCTCGTCTATATTGTTCCCCTGGTGGCCCTGATTATCGGTGCCGTCGTGGGAGAAATGATCGGCAGCGGCCTGGGAACCGGCGTCAACCCGGATCTGCTGGCGGCCATATTCGGCCTTGCCTTTCTGGTCGGGAGCTTCCTGATCATCAAGGTCGCCACAAAGGCGATCCCGAAGGATACGTATCTGCCCCGCATCATCGCAAAAGTCCCCGAAGAGGACGTTGTCACTGAAGAACTGAAACATGGGCATTAAAATCATAGCCACCAACAAGAAGGCGTACCACGACTATTTCATCGACGAGACCTTCGAGGCGGGCCTGGTCCTGACCGGGACCGAAGTCAAGTCGCTGCGGGATGGCAAGGCCAATCTCAAGGAGTCGTTCTGCCGCATCAGACGGGGAGAAATCTTCATCAACAACATGCACATCAGCCCGTACGAACATGGGCATCGGGACAATCCCGAGCCGACGCGCATGCGGAAGCTGCTGCTGCATAAAGGCGAAATCGAAAAGTTGGGCAGAAAGGTCGATGAGCGAGGCTTCTCCCTGGTACCGACGAAGCTCTACTTCAAAGACGGCAAGGCCAAGCTTGAAATCGGTCTGGCCCGCGGGAAGAAAATGCACGACAAGCGCCAGACCCTCAAGCGCAAGGAAGCCGACCGGGATATGGCCAAGGCCATAAAGGAAAGGCAGAGAGAGTAAGCAACCACTTGAATTTTCGGTGAAAATAGTATATAGTGACTGAAGATTGAAAAAGCTTCGGGTCTTGACTCGAAATCAACAAACGAAACTAAAAAATAATTTTTATGGGGGTGACAAGGTTTCGACGGAGGTTGAAAACACAAGTTGCATGCCGGAGTGGGCTGGCTCCGTTAAAAAGCCCATTATACACAAACGCCGATAACGACGTTAGTTACGCAATGGCTGCTTAATTGCAGTCACGTCTCTGGTTCTATTGTCCGTGTAGGTCTTGAGACGTCAATTTAACGGACTAGTCCCGATGAATGTCTGCGGCATCGGGGCGAAACTCAAGCAGACTCGCCCGC
This sequence comes from Desulfuromonadales bacterium, assembly GCA_046483795.1. Lineage (GTDB taxonomy): Bacteria > Desulfobacterota > Desulfuromonadia > Desulfuromonadales > JAWOCM01 > JAWOCM01. Next base: position 53,083 of record JAWOCM010000082.1, read on the forward strand.
AAGGAATCCTGTCCATGGGAGTCCTTCCGGGTTAATCAAACCATGGACTAAGCATGTAGAAGCTTGTAGTGGAAGACTTTCGGACGCGGGTTCGATTCCCGCCACCTCCACCATTTGATAGTCCGGCACAGTCCGGAGAAAGACAAAGGCTCCCAGAAATGGGGGCCTTTTCTTGTTTTTAGTGTCCAAAGCAGGCTAGGGGAGTCTGTTGACATCCGGGGGTAATAGGGGTGATTTTTTGGTATAGTGACCCCGGAGGCGAAATCGTTACCCCCAAAAAGGAGGTTTGCCCATGCCTTTGACCGATGCGAAGGTCCGTAATTCCAAGCCTGGCGAAAAACAGGTGAAGCTCTTTGACGGCGACGGGCTGTTTGAGAGGGGCGGCAAGTGATTTCGGCCCGTCGTGCCAGGCCGTTGAAAAACCGAGGGGGCACTTGTCGATACGTTGTTCTGATATTAGAAAAATTGACAGATTTAGAAGGAAAAGTGTATTTTATTGAGGTTTCCTGAGATGAAATGAGTAGGAGGGCAGGTGCTTATTGCCGCTGAATATAAAAAACCGCTTCGGCAGACGGCTATGTCGAATGGCGGTTTTTTATGCCTGCCGGGAGGCCGCGATGACGCCGGCGCCGGACAGTCGACCGCCCGGCTGTGCGCCATGAACCTGATGCTCCACGGTATCGGCGGAAACGGCACCCGCCTGCCACTGGTTGTTAGCGATACCCTGGCCGGCGACCCCGGCGACCGCTACGAGGTCGTCCTCACCAATCCGCCTTTCGGCAAGAAGAGCAGCACCACCATCGTCGCCGAGGACGGCAAGGTCTCCAAA